>JACJYL010000001.1:3374642-3681428 GCA_020636105.1 Lewinellaceae bacterium | reverse complement strand
TTGCACATTTACTGAAATTGGAACCTGATCTGGATACGATGCAATGATTTCTGATTAACCCCTAAAACTGCAAGACAATTTAAAAAGCCATATTATGAAAAACATTGATTCCAATAATCACGTGACCGGCCGCTCTTTGTACGTGGATGATGTTCCTGTTTTATCCGGCACATTGTACGCAGCGGTTTTTGCTTCTCCTTATGCCCATGGAATCGTTAAAAAAGTGGATTTTGAAAAGGCCTCCAGGATGGAAGGGGTAATCAGGATCATTTCACACAAAGATATTCCCGGGCAAAATGAGATTGGGGGAATCATCGCAGATGAACCCTTATTGGCGGAAAAGGAGGTGCATTTCCGGGGACAGCCGGTTTTGCTGGTTGTAGCAAATAGCGAAGAAGCTGCCCTGGCTGCCGCCAGGAGGGTTGAAATGGAAGTTGAGCCCTTGGAAGTAATCACCAACCCCCGGAAAGCTTTTGAAAAAGGATTTTTACTATCCGGTTCGAGGACCTTCAGACTTGGGAAAGCGGAGGCGGTTTTCCAATCCTGCAAATACGTTTTCGAAGGACAGGCCGAATCGGGAGGACAGGAGCATCTTTACCTCGAAACCCAGGGAGCCTACGCTTATCCGCTGGAACACGGAAACCTCAGGGTGATCAGTTCCACCCAGGGCCCAACCGTCGTGCAACGCACCATTGCTAAAGTATTGGGTATAGGGATGCACCACATTGAAGTCGATGTGACCCGACTGGGCGGTGGTTTTGGGGGCAAAGAGGATCAGGCTTCCGCCTGGGGCGCCATGGCAGCTTTAGCGGCGTTCCTGATTCAAAAGCCGGTTAAATGTATCCTGAACCGCGTGGATGACATGCGTATGACCGGCAAACGTCACCCGTATTCCAGTGACTATAAAATTGGCCTGGATGAAAACTGGAAGATAATAGCTTACGAAGCTGTGTTTTATCAAAATGGCGGTGCCGCGGCGGACCTTTCACCGGCTATACTGGAAAGAACCCTTTTTCATGCCACCAGCAGTTATTTTGTGCCAAACGTTACGGTGACGGCTCATTCCTGTAAAACAAACCTGCCGCCTAATACGGCATTCCGCGGATTTGGCGGGCCACAAGGCATGTTTGTGATGGAAGCGGCTATCGCTCATGCCGCACAGGCATTGGGCGTAGAGGCTTTTGAGATCCAGCAAAGGAACCTGCTGCAGGATGGTGATGAATTTCCTTATGGGCAAATTACTGAAGGCTGTGAGGCTCAAAATTGCTGGAACGAAGCTGTTGGCCGTTACGATTACGCATCCTTAAAAAAAGAGGTTACTGCATTCAATGAACAAAACAGGTTGCTGAAAAAAGGAATCGCCCTGATGCCGATTTGTTTCGGCATTTCTTTTACCAACACGCCTATGAATAATGCGCGGGCTTTGGTTCATGTGTATGGAGATGGCAGTGTGGGCGTGAGTACCGGAGCTGTGGAAATGGGGCAAGGGGTCAATACTAAATTGTTGCAAATGGCGGCGGCACTGTTTGGCATCAAGCCGGAAAGAATAAAAATTGAAACCACCAATACCACACGGGTAGCCAATACGTCTCCTTCAGCAGCGAGTTCTACCACTGATCTCAATGGAAAAGCCCTAATCGATGCGGCCCGACAGATAATGGGACAGTTGAAGGACGCAGCCTCGGTAATTTTAAAAGAAAAAAGCGTTACGGATTTCAATATTAAAGAAGAAACTGTTTGGATCAATGGAAAACCTACTGACCTGGAATGGGAAACCCTGGTGCAACAAGCCTTGCTACAGCGGCTGAATCTCAGCGCCAAAGGGCATTACGCCACTCCTGTCATCCATTATGACAAAACGATCGAAAAGGGACATCCCTTTGCCTACCATGTTTACGGAACGGCCATTTTTGTCAGTACCGTCGATTGCCTGCGAGGAACATATACTTTTGATAGTGTAAAGGTCGTACATGATTTCGGGGCCAGCATGAACCCGATGATCGACCTTGGGCAGACCGAAGGGGGCATCGTGCAGGGTTTGGGGTGGATGACAATGGAAGAGGTGGTTTATGATGCATCCGGAAAGCTGCTCTCCAATGCTTTGTCCACTTACAAAATTCCGGACATCTATTCCGTCCCGGGAAATATTGAAGTTCATTTTTTGAATACGCCGGGAACGGATATGGCAGCTTTTAAATCAAAAGCGGTGGGGGAACCACCCCTGCTCTACGGTATCGGCGGGTGGTTTTCATTGAAAAATGCGATGATGGCTTTCAACCCTGAAATTAAATCTGATTTTGCTGTGGCTCCCATGACGCCGGAGCGGGTGCTGATGCAGTTGTATGGAACTAAAATTTAATTTTTCAATACAAATTCAATGGTCCGCCACTTTTCCCTTTCTCTTTTCCCAAAACAACATTCAATCCCAGTCTTACATTTGCGCTATGGCTGTTTTTTGGATTAATGGCGGTGAGCAAATTATCCGTCATGGCAACCAGTTGAACGGGGCCGAGATTTATGACTGCGTTCACTCCCAGGTTGTCAAACGTTTTGTTGCGGATGGCGTAAATAGCGCCCACTTCAAACGTACCGGAAATTTTATACCTTCCGGAAAGGGCAAAGGCAGGATAGGTGGTCCCTCTAAACATTTCTGCATAAAACAATGCTCCCAAATGAAGGTTATCACCCAACTGGTATCCTGCACTGAGGTAGAATTGGGTAGGCAGCGCTGTTGAAAATTTATTGGAAGTGGTGACCGGCATATAAATGGCTTTCAACGTATCAATAACAGAACCGATCTCCGTAGAGTCTGCGAAAATTTCCTGGGCCACCTCCAGTCCCTGGTATTCAAAAATACCCTGAACCGCATAGTTTTTTACGTCTTTTTCCCAGTTGATCTTTCCGATGTCCAGGATACTGGCGGCTACATCCAGTTTTCCGAATTGGGCACTGACTCCCAGGTCAAAAGCGATGCCTTTGTTACTTGAAAACAGGTTTTTAAAACCTGTTCCTGCGGGATCAAAAGTGAAAGAATAATTTTCAAAATCCTGGAATTCCAATGAGCCGGAGGCGTTGACCAAAAGATCGGCATCCAGTTGAAGCTGGTAAATATCGTCACTGGTGGTGAGGCTAAGGTCGTGTTTTTCAGTTGAAGCGTGGGCAATGCCACTCAAAAATTTCACCCGCCCGCCGATGGTAATGTTGTCGGTGAGTTCAAAACCGGCTCCCAGAGCATAATGATGCCAGGCGCTGAGTTCCACGTCCGGACCAAAGGCCACTTTTTGACCAATAAACTGGGCGTTGCCCTGCCAGATTAGTTGCGGAAGTGTTTTGGGGTAATCGAGGAAAGCTTTAAACTTCAAAGCATGATTGAAGCTCAATGAAAGCTTGCCTAATTTCAAGCCTAGCCCGAGCGTTTCAAAACTGAAATCTTCACGCAATAAATTTTGATCCTCCATCTTGTTGATGGCTCCGTTGATATCCAATACCTTATTGCCTGAATTGTCTTCCGTGACCAGGTCGTTGAAAGTAATATTGGAAATCGACAGGTTATTATAAAAACCGGGCACGCTGATGACAAATTTAGCATTGGGTAGCAAGGCCGGATTGGTATAACCTGATTGCCACGTTCCTGTTAAAAAATGAGTGCCCAGTTCTTGTTGAGCCGATAATGAAAAACAAGAAAGCAGCAGGGCGAAGAATACGAATATATTTTTTTGCATGATTTTTTAGTTGGGAGGGTTTTTCTAATCTATTGCGTTTTTACTTTCAGCCCCATCCGAATATTGATTTCCTGATTGGCGAGGACTTTGGCGCTGATCTCTCCTTCGTTATAAGTGGAAAAGTCTGCAAGTAAAATCAGCCTGCTGGCCATCTTTAGTGATTCAAACCGGGCAGGTGGAACGGGAATGTAGTTAACTTTGGTAGCAGTTCCGCTGGCGTTACCATCGTTATCTACCGGAGCGGCTTCTACGAGCCGGGTTGCTCCGGCCTCAAACAATGAATCAATGGTCACCCCGTTGGCATCCTGGAAATAAACCTGGCCGTCAATTTCCAGGGGTAATTGATTATCGGCTATGAGTTTGAATTCTGCCTCACTTACGGCATCGAAGGAAGAAAGGTCAATTTCAAAAGTATCCTGTACCGCAAAGTTGACCGATTTTCCATAGAGCGGAAGTTCTACCTCAATTCTTACCTTGTAATAACTGCTGTCGGTAATGAAACCACGGATATTGGGGTCATTGTCCGGATTGGTGAAAGCATCGACATCGTAGTCCAGCGCAAGGGGGCCGGCTCCTAAAATCACATCAATATTGGAATTCTCCTTGGTGAATTTGAATTCTTTGTATTTGACCGCACCAATTTCATTCAAATCAGGGTAAGGGAAGTCAATCCCTTCGGTAATAAACTCGCTTTCCAGCGGAAGAACATCCTGCCTTACGGTAAAGACTTCAAATACATTGACGACAGAGCGCGTCGGCACACCAAAAGAATTTTCGAAAAATATCGTGATTTTCGGATCAGCAAAATAAATATCACCATTGATCCACTTGTCAAAAAAGTCGATAAAGATGGTGTCACGGCTTTCATCATAGGTATTATTACCGAGGTAACCTTCTGCGTAAGAAAAGGCGAGATCCTGCAGCCCTACTCCTGCTTCTGTAATGAGCGGGGGATTCCCGTCCTGGGCAATCACTTCTTTAATAACATACAAATAACCATCTTCTGCCGGTTGGATAACGTAACCGTCCAGATTTGTAGGGGTGAAAATGTTGGTCATCCAAATGGCATCCCCTGTCCCGCTGTAGGCAGGAAATTCAATCTGATAACTTAATTCCTGGCCATTTTTTGTAAATTGAGGGACACGCAGTTTTACGGTGACGGGAGAAGGGTGCTTGCTTTTAAAGCTATAGAGAAATTGACCCGCTTTCAAATCCATTCTGTCTACTTCCAGCCCGTCAGGAAAAGAAAAAGGTAAAGCAAAAGTATCCTGGGTGAGCGGAATGATGATATCCTGCCCGAGGGTCGCATTGATGGCAGCAAACACTTCATCGGTTGTTTTGGTCAGCACATCCCCGCTGTATTTGAAACGGATGAGTCCATCCGGGTCGATGAAAAGTACATTGTTTTCTTCAAAACCATCCAGGACATCTCCAATGGAAAAACGAGCCGTAATAAGAGGCAGGGCGTATTCCGGATCGCTGTTGACGGTTTCGATATCGCCAAAATCACCCAATTGGGTACAGGCTCCGGCCAGTGCGATCAAAAAGAAGAGCAAGAGTCCGCGGAGTTGTTTTGAATTTTTATTCATTGTATCATTTTTGTTCATAAAATAAACCTTTTTTTATTGTACACGAACCATTATTCCAGCAGGTTGGCCGGATACTAAAATTATCCCATAAATATTCTTTCCCATGACTAAACGCAGACGGTTTAAAGTATTTTTCGGATGTTTGGAAATAATTTGTAAGATAGTTTGCAAAGGAGCTTAATTCAATAGATTCGGCAGCAGGCTGTGCAAAGATATGTAAAAAACGATTATTTTTTAATTTTTGTATCTTAGCCTTGGCCAATACTTTTTCCAATAACTTTGAGGAAAGGACAATTTTTGTTACAAACCATGGAAAAAAATCAATCAATTCAATTTTTGGACGACGATAGCAGTTTACTGCAAAAAGCGGAGGAATTCCTGAAGGCCATCTTTGACCAGCGCAAGCATTCACGGCTCGTATTTCATAATTATTCAGTGTTGAATCACGCCATCAACCAGGCCAAAGAAATAGGGGTTCATGAGGGTGCCGGCAGGGAAGTGATGGAAATAGCCGTGCTGGCTACCGGGTTTTATTTTGCAGGGTTCGTCATCGATTATGCACAGCCCGAGGTGGCAGGGAAAAAGCAGTTGCAGCTTTTTATGAATATGGAACAAGCTCCTGCGGAAACCATTGGAGCCGTATTAAGAAGTATTGATGCCATAGCAGGGAGGGCAAGACCTGATTTTTTGCCGGACCAGATTGCCGCCGATGCTACTACCATTGTCACTTATGTACAGGATTACGCAGAACGTCACCCTTTGCTTAAACTGGAACGGGAATTTATGCAAAACCTCACGGTGGAAAGAGGCGAATGGGCTCAAATGCAGATGCAGGAATTATTACAGCAAAAATTATACACGGGTTATGCCCGGCAGTATTTTGAATCCGGACTGGCGCAAAGCATTTTGATGCAAAAACAACGGATCGAAAAGGAAGTGCGCAATATTCAAAAGGAGACAAATACCGTGGGCAATGGTGAACTTTTCGGAAATATTGAAGAAAATTTGCCGCTGCGCACCATCCAGACTTTCTTTCGGGTCAATTACAGGACCCATATCAACCTGAGTGCCTTAGCGGACAATAAGGCCAATATTATGATAAGTGTGAATTCCATCCTCATCAGTGTATTGATCACTTTTCTTTCTTACAGGAATATTTCAACGAATACGCCTATGATCCTGTTGCCGGTGGTCATTTTCCTGGTGACAGGACTGGCCTCCCTGACTTTTGCAGTGTTGTCGGCAAGGCCCAAGGTGACAAAGTTTAATGCCGGTCAAAAGGATTTGATGGAAATTCGTAAAAACGTCATTTTCTTTGGGAATTTTGTTACCCTTAAACTGGAAGAATACGAGGAGGCTATGGACGAATTGTACCGAGACGGGCCATTGCTATTGGGGAATATGACCCGCGATCTTTATTTTTTGGGCAAAGTACTGGATAAAAAATATCGGTACCTCACCGTTTCTTATAATATTTTCATGGTGGGGTTCGTCGTAACCGTAGGGACCTTTTTGGTGATATTATTTGCTTAGAAACAGTCAAATAATAACTTCATCACTTAAAAATAATTCAGGATTATCTAATTTTTTCACCGGATCGTTCGTTTAAAAACAACATTTTTACCCCTTAAATTAATAACAGGAAATATGTTCAAACAACTCTTTTCATTTTTGATTCTGGTATGCGCCGTTTTAAACGTTTCAGCCCAAAAGCTCGATGAAGCTTATCTCAAATATATTGAAAAAAATAAAGATTACGCCTTGCGCGAAATGGAACGGGCGGGTATCCCCGCAAGCATAAAATTGGCGCAGGGCCTGCTTGAATCGGATGCAGGGCGAAGCTCCCTGGCCAGAAAAGGCAATAATCATTTTGGCATCAAATGTGGAGACAACTGGAAAGGAAAAACGGTTTACCAAAAAGATGACGAATATGATGACAAGGGCAAACTTATCGAGTCCTGTTTTCGGTCCTTTCGGTCCGTGGAGGCTTGTTATATTGCCCATTCTGAATTTTTGAGGGACCCCAGTAAGCAGTTTCGCTATGGCTTTTTGTTTAGGCTTGATCCAATGGATTATAAAAGATGGGCTGAGGGACTTAAAAAAGCAGGGTATGCCACTAGTGCGACCTATGCCGATAAATTGATCAGCCTCATCGAACGTTACGAATTGTTCAAATACGATCAAATGTTGTCTGACGATCTGGATGCACCGGTAGCTGATGTATTGGAAGCAGGCATTTTTGTCAATAATGATGTGAAATATGCAACGGCTAATGCCAATGAAACGGTAGCCGATATTGCCAGACGAACCGATACTTCTCTGAGAAGCCTTCTCAAGTACAATGAACAATTACATGACGGCAACCAGGAACTTAAAGAGGGCGAACGGGTCTATATTCAACCCAAACGAAGTGCGTATCGTGCCAAACACCAGAAATGGCATGTTATGGAAGCCGATCAGAAACTTTTTGAAGTTTCCCAATTGTATGGGGTGAAGCTCAGTAAATTGCTCAAACGAAACCGACTTGAAGAAAATATGGATCCGGCGGAAGGCGCCCAGATCAAATTAAGGGGATGTAAAGTAAAAGAAAGACCTAAACTGGCTTCTGAAGTAAAAGAAGAATTGCCATTACCCGACCTCGAAATGGAGCAGGAAACGGAGATGCCTGAGCCTGTTGACAAAGTAAAAGTTTTGCCTAAGGCAGATTCGACAAAACTCGTGACACCTCCAACTCCAAGAGTAGATGTACCGGTTATCATTAAGCCGACCCCCACACCGGAGAAAGTTCCTCCTGTTACAGAAACGCCGCAAGATGAACCCAAGGCCACACAAGGATCAACCTCTACCCCCGATTTTACCGATGAGCCGGTCGTTCCAAAAACGGATACTATCCCGGCACCTCAATCTCCGGCGGCTGTTTTTCATACCGTACAGCAGGGAGATACCTTATGGAATATTTCTCAAAAGTATAATACTACGGTTGACGCCATTAAAAAACTCAATAACCTGACCAATAATAATATTGTATTGGGCATGAAATTGAAGGTGAAGTAAAAAACAGTCCAAAAAATAACTTCATCATTTCCATCCCGCGCCACAGCCTTTAATTCAGTCGAAACCGGCTTAATTAAAGGTTGTTTTTTTGCTCTCCACAAATGCATCAAAACGCCTTTTCAGCGTTTCATGGTTCGTTTCATAAGTAGGTGCCATACTGTCTCTGCCCGGGAATTCTTCCATATAAAGTGTTGTGGACGGGAAAGCAAAACGTACGCCCATTTCATTAGCCAATTCTATAATGGAGAAGAGCAATTCTTCCTTAACCTGGAGTTCGGAACCATAATCTGTAACTTCCAGCGGAACCCGGAACATGATGTTGATGGAAGAATCGCCCAAACTGTTCAGGTAGATGAAACTGTCGCTGGTTCTTGCCTTTGGGTGGATTTCGATAATCTTTTTCAACCCTTCGATATAAATTTTCAAGAGGGTCACAGGGGTGTCATAGGTGAGACCAATGTTGATGTTGAAAAGTCGAAAAATACGAACCCCTTTATTGGTTATAGCGGCATTGGCAATCGCGCCATTGGGAATGCTGATGATCGAAGAGTCTGCCTCCTGAATTCTGGTTGACCGGAAGCCAACCTCAAGAATCGTCCCGGTCATCCCTCCATATTCAACAAAATCCCCGATCTGGAAAGGCTGATCCACAAAGATCATTGCCGATCCGATCAGGTTTTTTACAGTGTCCTGCGCCGCCAGGGCCAGGGCCAGTCCGCCTATGGACAAACCGGCGATCAGGGCGGTGACATTGATATCGAATATCTGTAACAACTGGGCAATTCCCCCGATGACGATAACTGCCTGTACCGACCGTTTTATGATGGGCACCAGTTGTTCATCCATTTTGCTTTTGGTACTTTGGGTAAACCTCCGGATATAGGCGATAAAAATATCAAGAACACCAAAAGCGATCAACACGATCAGGATGGTGCTGAAGATTTTTATGACGTTTATGGCAAATATTCCGGCAGTCACCGGCAGCAATAAAACGGGTAAAAACAATTTGATCAACCGTAGGATGATCAGCACACTGGCTAACCTGGCGATTCTGGAAATCAATTTTGGTCGAATGAACGTGGAATCTGACTTCGAGCGGCTCATTCTTCGTATAATGGGATTCAAAATTCTGCTCAATAGAAGATGAGAGAGCAGGCCTAATGACATCAAAATGAGCAGTCCCAGGTATTGCCACAAGGCCATCCCCAGGATTTTTGTTTGTCCCATTTTTGGAAGAGAATTGAGCAGTAGGTCCGCTCCGAAAGGGAAAACTTTTTTGTGGAGTCTGGGGATGTTTGAGACGGTTTCTTTAGAATAATACCATCTCCCGTTCGTTTTTTCGAGGTAGATTTCGGGCATTTCCTCCGGGAATGGGGTAAATATTGCCCGCTTCGTCAGGGTATCGATATAATCAGGGTTGGTGGGGATTTTATTGAAATGAACAAACAGACCGGCACCGTCTAAAATTTGCTTGAGCTGTATGGATTTTTTAATAAGGGTTGTCGAATCACCTTCAGGAAAAAGGGCTTTTGCGGCCAACGAGGGTTTGTACGAATCCGTTTGAAGATAATACAGGTGGACATACATGCTGTTGTTGGGGTTTTCCAGCGAGGTATCAACATTTTTGTTGTCCTGACCCATGAGGGGTAATGAAAAAATTAAAAAGAGGAATATCGGCAAATACTTTGGCATATCTTATTGGATTTTGAAGACAAAGGTAGAGGATCGCGGTCTCCTATACAAAAAAGAAAATAAAAACTGAGGTTTTCAACCATTTGGGACTCGACATGTCTCTATAATGTTGGTTGTAACAAAATCAGCTTCGAAACGTCTTGATAATGCAATTTATGAGTAGCCCAACCGGCACTCCTTAACTGAAATCCATCATAAAAATCGGACCAATGGCCACAAGGTTAACCCTTTTTTCTTTCTTTATCTTATTTACCTCTCTTTTACCCGCACAGGATTTATTTACGATCACCGGAACAGTTATTGATGATGATACGGGTTTGGGAGTTCCTTATGCGCATGTAGGTATTCCTGAAAAAGGTATTGGTACCACTACCGGAGGTAATGGAGCTTTTACGTTTAAAGTGCCTGATGAATATCAAAATTCTCAGATGATCGTCTCTTATATCGGTTACAAAACCTATAGTAAGCCTATCGGGGAAATCAAAGGATCAGTAACGGTTCGATTGCAAAAGAGCACCAGTATGCTTGGAGAAGTAGTCGTAATGGCAGATGGCGGAGTCGAAAATATTATCCGAAAAGCCGTTAATAATATCAAAATTAATTACCCGACTTACGGCACCACTTACCTTGGTTTTTATCGGGAATCCCGGACGGATGACAGCCTGAATTATATTTACCTGGCAGAAGGCGTCCTCAACATTTATAAAAGAAGTTACAAGAGCAAAAAAGAAGGCTACGTGAGCCTGGTACAGGGGCGTAAGATCAACCTGCGTAATCCACTCGACACTACGGTGCATTCAGGGTTTTCTTCAGGACATATGGCTCCCCACCGTTTTGATTTTGTTCAGAACCGGACAGATTTCATTGATCCCAGGTTCTTTAAGGTTTACAATTACTGGATTGAGAGCATCACCACCTATAATGACCGACCAGTTTACATCATCGGGTTTGATAAAGATGAAAATGTATCGGGTTCGCAAGGGGAAATTGAAGTGGAAGACAGCAATGGTGAAAAGGGCCTGATGAAAGTGCTCCGAATGTTTCAAAAGAAAAAACGAACCATCGAGGCCAGGATGAAGGGCCGCATTTATATAGACAAAGAATCTTATGCTTTTATCCGGGCAGAGTTTGAAATGACCCCGAAAGGCCTCGAAGTGTATGATTATTATCCTTTGTACGCAGGGAGTTGGAAGGGAAACAGCTACGTAGTAAACTACAGACAACTGGGAGATAAGTGGTACTTCAGCGATGCTTTGAGGGAAGGTATTTATGGTGGCGGCGGAATCTATTCCAATGAGATAAAAATAACGGAGGTCAAAACCGAAAAATCAGAACCCATTGAATACCTCGACCGGATAGATCGTGGTGTTGAATTTACCCGGATGACGGGGGAGTATGATGAAAATTTTTGGAAATCCTATAATGTTACTCCTGTAAGTGAGGGCCTTGCAGAAAGTTTGCAGCAATTCAAAAACAGCCGGAAGGCCGAGGAGGTTTTTGATAACGAATATATGGCTTCACTCAGGCAGCAGCGAGATTCCATTCAAAGGATAAAAACACTCGAAACTCAGGCAGAATTAAGGGAGGAGCGTGATTTGGGGTTTGAGGTCGGGGAACCGGGATTTAAAAAGAAAAAACGCCCTTACGATCGGGTTAAATTTATGATGGGGCTGGGCAGCCATTTTATACCAACAAAGGCACAACAACTCGGCATTGCCTATCAGACCGATGATCCTGATTTTCCACAGACCATCATTTCCATCGAAAATAATATTCCGAAGAGAGATTTTGAGGTCATCGGCTATTGGAATTTTGACGTTTTTGTCCATAAAAATTATTTCATTCGTTTTGGTGCGGCTTTTGATTTTTACAACAGTATTTACAAAGATAAATTCCTGGGCATGGGATTACAGATGAACCTTTCCAGACAACGTCCTTTTTATTTTAAGGCAATAGCGACATACGAGCATCTGAGGTATGCACGAAAGGTGGGGCAGGCTCAAAATGAATACGGAAAATTCAAAGCCAACGGTAAAAAATTTAAAGCAGACGACATCAATATGTATTATGGAAGCAGGTCTCACAACCTCGGATTATCGGCTGAATTTTCCCTTGAGCTCAATCCTGACCGTGAGTTGTATGTCCGTGGAACCTATATGCTGCCTTTTTATCAAAGTCAGGAAATATGGCTGTGGGAACGAAAAGAGATTTTCAGAAAGAAAAAGCAGGTGCCGCTTAAAAATGAACAGGTGCTGGTTTCCCAAAACGGGTTGCCGTTTTCTGATAGTCTTTTGCCTGACCAGTCTTTTAGCGTGACAGTGGGGATTTTGTTTAAATAGCCCCTGGGTTTATTTCCCTTTTCCCTGCAGCAATACCAGGACGGTATAAAACATGATTTTAAAATCGAGGGACAAGGACATGTTTTCTATGTAAAGGATGTCAAATTTCAACCTTTGGATCATTTGGTCCACATTGGAGGCATACCCGTACTTTACCTGTCCCCATGAAGTGATGCCCGGCCTGACCTTAAAAAGGTGCTTGTAATGCGGAGCTTCACTGACGATAAGATCGATATAGTACTGTCGTTCAGGGCGTGGCCCTACCAATGACATATCTCCTTTGAGTACATTCCAGAATTGGGGTAACTCGTCCAGTCTCCATTTACGCATAATGGCTCCCCAGGGAGTACATCGGTCATCATGATCATGGGAGAGCTGGGGGCCACTTTTTTCCGCATCGACAAACATGGAGCGGAATTTGTAAATATTGAAAGGTTTGTGATTTAATCCCACGCGTTCCTGTTTGTAAAAAACAGGTCCTTTGGAGGATAATTTTACCCTAATGGCCGTATAGGCAAAAACGGGAGAAAGTATCACCAGCATGATGATGGAAACCAAAATATCGATCAGTCGTTTTATGATGGTTTGCCAGGGAGGCATCAGTTCCCTTTTTATTTCGATGAGCACCGCTCCGTAAAGGTGATTCATTTTTACAGTGCCCAGCAGGATGTCGTACATGTCGGGGATGATCTTAACCAGGATTTTGGTGTCAAAATCAAAAAGGGTGTTGAGAATTTCCCGTACCCGGTTATGTTCAGAGGTTTCGATGGCGATGATGACCTCTTCGATATTGCGTTCACGAATCACCTCTGCCATGTTCTTTATTTTTCCGAGTTTCGGAAGATAAGCATCCAGTTCGTTGGCGCTGTTGCCATTGGCATCGATAAAACCGACGAATTTCAACCCCAGGCCTTTTTCCCGATTGGTAATTTCCTGGTAAAGATCAATGGCTTTTTCATTGCCCCCGATGATGAGCGTATTGTAAGTGACTGCCCCCGACTTAAGCCTTCTGCTCGCCCGTGTCAGAATAAACATCCTGACGGTGGCTGTAAGAAAAAAATGCAGAGAAAACAAGGTTAGAATGGAGCGGTAATAAGTGCGGTAGTCACTGACAAAATCATCGAGGATTAAGGTGAAGAAGAGGAATAGTACCCCGATAAAACTTAGAAAGAATGTTCTCGCGAGGGTTGCCAGGCGAGAAAGCCGGTAAATGTCCTTGTATTTGTCAAAAACGGCGTAGAAAAAAACCCAGCCGAAAGGAATGACCAAAACGCCGTACCAAAAATGAATATCATTGAAAACTTCTCCCGTAATTTTTACGCCTTCGATCTGTTTGCGATATACAAAAAAACATGCCCAGGCAGTCATTGCGCTAAGAAAATCCGCAACCTGATAAAGTAGGATGTCTCTTTGTTTACGGGTCATATTTGTATAGTTGCTATCAGCCGGCCTAAAAATAAGGCTTAAAAATGTACCAATTTAATATTATCCAATAATACTCGTGCACTATCCTGCGTATAATTTCCATCCTCCTGGGGAATGAATGCCTGGAAGCCTACCTGGTATTCTTCAAAACCCTCTGTTAAGACAGGCTTTGCAAGGTTGAAATAAATTTTCTTCCATCCACTGCTTTCTACAAAACCGTTTTCATATAAAGAGGTACCGCCAAAGCTTCCCACGGTCTCGTAACCGATCAAACCGAAAAAAACAGGGACATCTGATTTGTAATTGACTTCGAGGTAGGTTTGGTAGCCGTTGTCCCCCAGGGTCTGGTATCTTGAAATGGTTCCAATCTCGATTATCCTGCTGGCAGTGTCCAGTTTGATCAGGGCAGAATGATTCCCTTCAAAAACATCTTCAGGCAAGGTGGTCAGGGTTATCTTATCGTCTTCATTACCGATCCTGATCTCCTGAAATATATGTCCCGTGCCTTCAAATTCTTCGATAAAGGAAAACTGAACGTTATCGCTGTATTCAAAAACAGGGGTTAACGTTTGTGTTACATTGTCTTCAAGGTTCATGGTGATCTCAATGGGAGCATAAAAAGGGTAAATTTCCGGCGTGCCATTGATGCCATTATCCTTGATGCCGGGCTGAAGAGAAACCAGGTGTTCTCCTTTTTCCAAAACAGGGATGGTGGCCGGGATCGGGTACACCCCAAGGAAGTTGCCGTCGATGGACAGCCAGATGTCGGTGATATTATGAGAATCAGTGCCTTCTCCGATATAGGTCTTTACATCCACTGTTTCTATACGGATGTACGCTGGAATATCCTCTTCAGGGTTGATGATATCACAGCTGTTCAGCATTATGATTAAAAGGCCCGGGGCAATCAACCATTGTATATTGTTAAAAATTCGATATTTTCTCCTCACTTGTTTTTGTTTAAAATTCATCCCTAATATTAATTTTCCAAGGGTTTATTTTTCTACCTCGGCAATAATCATGTGGGCCAGTTCAAGGGCTCTGTACCCGTCTTCAATGCCCACCCGTGGCGGCGTATTATTATTGATGCTTTCTGCAAAAGTTTCCAATTCCATTTTTATGGCATTGACAGGCTCAATAGAGGGCATGTCGATATGAATGAGTTTTTTGCCGGTGGCAGTATCCAGGTGCATCATGTTTTTCGCTATTTCAGGATCTACGCTTTGTTCGTCATATAACCGTACGACCTGCGCCTCCTTATCGAGAAAGTCCAGACTAACATAGGCATCCTTTTGAAAAAAACGCAACTTGCGCATTTGTTTGATGGAAATTCTGCTTGCCGTGAGGTTGGCGACACAGCCGTTTTCGAAAACGATACGTGCGTTGGTAATATCCGGAGTATTACTCACTACGGCAACACCATTGGCAGATACTTGTTTTACCGGAGAATTGACCATGCTGAGCAAAATGTCGAGATCGTGGATCATCAGATCCAGTATAACGGAGACATCGGTTCCGCGGGGGTTAAAAACCGCCAGACGGTGTCCTTCGACAAACATAGGGGCAATCTCCATATCGTCCAATGCCAGCAGGGCCGGGTTGAATCTTTCAACATGCCCCACCTGAACCTTGACACCATGTTTTTCGCTCAGCCGGATTAATTCACGGGCTTCCTCAAGGGTATGGGTCAAAGGTTTTTCGACGAAGACATGTTTGCCTCTTTTGATCGCTTCGGCAGCCAGTTCATAGTGAACGCTGGTAGGGCTTACAATATCCACCACATCAACGGCGTCTAAAAGGCTGGCTATATCAGGGAAAGCTTTCAGTCCAAACGTTTGGCTCACCTCCCGGGCATTGTCAGCATCCGGATCAAAAAAACCGACCAGATCGTAAATATTTTCTGTCAATCCAATACACTTGAGGTGTACTTTCCCCAAATGGCCTGCGCCAAGTACTCCAATTTTAAGCATAATTTTTTATTCTTTGTCCAGTAATATTCTTCCTTCCACAGCTTTGATCCGGGCATTGGTAAAATCCTGACCCGCTTCAAAACCATGACCATAAATGATTTCTGACGGTCGGGAAATGACTACGAATTTATCGGAATATATTTTTTCGGCTTTTTCGTCCCATATCAACTCCTGGGTTTCCAGCTTATCCCCGGAAACACTTTGCCAAACCACACTATCCCGCACGACGACCTGCCCTTTCCTTATGTAACGGATGGCATAAAGCCCTGAAAGGTTGCTACTGACCTTTTGAAAGTCGTCAAAAAAGTCGACCACTACTCCTTTTGGGAATTCCTGGCTTTCGGTATTCCTGTCGAGATCCATGACCATTACCGGGGCGACTATTTTCGCCCGGACAATGGCAGAGTCACTGTACAGGATCTCCACCTCTTCTGCGAATTCTTTCCCGACCTCCATTTTTTCCAACAGATCTTCAATGTCTGAGGTCTTGTTGACGCAGGAAGTGAACAGCCCGGCCAGGCACAACAGCGGCATAAAACTTTTTTTAATAACTATTTGATAATAAGACAACATCTTTGTTTCTATTGTGGTATAAGTATAGAACGCATGAAATTACAATTTGTCATTTGTACAAACATCGTAACTTCGTTTTTTTAAATCAAAACCGTGATTTTGGCTCCTGGTTAAAGAATTACCGGCAGGCTTTGGGAGAATTTGTATTTCATTTTCTAATTTTCAGCCCAGCGCGTAACCTTTTTTGAATTTGAATCGGCTTTGCACCTTTCTGCACCGTTTTTATTTTAGAAACTTGTGCGCTAAACAGTTGGGCAAAGCTATAAAAATAGCTTTTAACAATGGGTAACTTAGATGAAATAAACGCCTACTGTGAATCTCATACGACATCTCAGGCAGAGGTGTTGCATCAGTTGGAGAGGGCAACGCATTTGAAAACCCTTTCACCGCAAATGTTATCGGGACATCTGCAGGGAACTTTATTACGCTTTATCAGTCGAATGCTTCGCCCACGGATCATTCTTGAGATCGGCACTTTCACGGGATACGCTGCGATCTGCCTCGCTGAAGGCCTTGTCGAAGGTGGGGTATTACACACCATTGATCCCAATCATGAGATAAAACATATCAGTGATGAATATTTTGCCAAAGCAGGAGTTCAAGACAAGATTATTGCACACCTGGGGAAAGCAGAGGAGATCATTCCGAAACTTAATCTTATTTTTGACCTGGTTTTTATCGATGCGGGAAAACTGGAATACGGACTTTTTTACGACCTTGTCATCGATAAAGTTCGTCCGGGCGGTATCATTTTGGCTGATAATACCCTTTGGAGCGGGAAAGTGCTGCTCCCGGAAAAAGATACCGACACAAAGGCTATCGATGATTTTAATAAAAAAATACAAAATGACGAGCGGGTGGAGAATGTACTCCTGCCCATTCGGGATGGGTTGATGATGATGCGAAAAATTTAAATTTACTTGCCGTTACCAGTTGGAATCAGGAGCTAAACCACAACTAATCGAACCCCTGAAACGCTGCGATCTAATGGTATGATTTCGCTGTGCTCAGCCTGAAACACAAAAGACCTGGTCGGGGCACTTGTTTGTCAGTAAACCATTTCTTATTATATTAAAACCAGCAACGAGCTCCAAGTAACCAGCAACCAGCAACCATGTTCAAATATATTGTAAAACGAGTATTGCTTTTTATCCCGACCCTGATCGTCATTTCCTTCCTGGCGTTCGGGTTGAGTAAGTGTACGCCGGGCGATCCTGTGGAAAATATGATGCCTGATGACATGAACCATACGGAACGAAGCTACCGGCAGGCTGCCGGGCGACTGGGGCTCGACAAACCGGCGTTTTATGTTGATTTTACGGCAACGGCATATCCGGATACATTGTATAAATTCGTGAAAAAATATAAAAGGAAGGCCATTCAAAAACTCATTGGCCAATACGGCAACTGGCCCCTGATCGAACAATATTACCTGCAGATAAATCATTTTGAGGATCAATTGGCCCTGCTTCCTGGTGGAGTGGGCGAAAAAGCCAGGGCAAAGGTGTTGCCTGAGTTAAAATTGTTGGAAACAGATTTTAAGGATCCTTCCATTCTCAATAGATTGAGGAGAATGGAAAATGCCTTGCAGGCCGATTCCACGGTGGGCAATCAGGCGTTATCCGGAATCACAGCACTGAAACAAAAATACGAAGCCGTTAAATTGAACCCTTCAAGAGGGAAGCTTTTTATTCCTGCTTTTCGCTGGTACGGTTTTGATAATCAGTACCATCACTGGGCCGGAAAATTTTTGAAAGGAGACTTTGGAATTTCTTATATGAACGGGCAGCCGGTCGCTACAAAAATATGGTCGGCCCTGAAATGGACCTTGTTGATCAACGGAGTGGCCATTTTTATCGCCTATCTTTTTTCCATTCCCATAGGGGTGATAGCAGCCACGCGCCAGGGAAAACCTTTTGACCGGATTACTTCGGTCGCTTTATTTATGCTCCATTCCCTTCCAAGTTTTTGGGTGGCCACTTTACTGATCGTGTTTTTTACGACGCCGGAATATGGCATGGACTGGTTCCCGACCCTCGGCCTTGGCGATATCCCTACCGGGGCATCGTTTTGGGAGGTCATTCGCATAAGAGGCTGGCATATGGTTTTGCCGGTGTTTGCCCTAAGTTATGGCGCCCTCGCCTTTATATCCCGCCAGATGAGAGGTTCTATGGTAGATGTTTTGCGGCAGGATTATGTAAGAACGGCCAGGGCAAAAGGATTGAAAGAAAAGGCCGTTGTCTGGAAACACGCTTTCAGGAATGCTTTGTTTCCGATCATCACCATGTTTGCTTCGGTGTTGCCGGCCTCCATTGCGGGTTCAGTAGTAATAGAAGTGATTTTCAATATACACGGGATGGGTAAGGTGGTCGTGGATTCTATTTTCAGGGACGACTGGCCGTTGGTTTATGCTGTTTTGATGCTGGCCAGTGTGCTTACCATGGTGGGGATATTGCTTGCCGACATACTTTATGCCCTCGCAGATCCGCGGATACGATTGGGTAAGCGATAAAAAAAACGGACGAAAGAAATTAAATAAACAATTTAATGCAAGAAAAGAACGAAGACATATCGATCAGGCCAACTTCCGAAGCCGAAGGGCTGAGTTACGGTCAGATGGTGCGCAGCCAGTTCCGCAAGAACAGGATGGCTGTATGGTCTTTGCGTTTATTGAAAGGACTGATATTTATTGCTGTTTTTGGCAGTTTCCTGGCCAATGAAAGACCGTTGTATTGCAAAATCGAAGGGCAAACCTATTTCCCTGTTTTTAAGCAGATGGCAGTCGACCTGGGGATAGGGAATTGGGAGAGTCAATTTGTTTCCAGGGACTGGAAAGATCAGAATTTTGAGCGGGTTTTAATGCCGTTCATTCCATATTCCTACAACACCCAGGACCTTATGAATAGCTTTGTCGGACCTTTTGATAAACAAAGGGTGGATTCCCGCCGATGGCGACATTGGCTGGGGACGGACAACCTGGGCAGGGACGTGGTGGCAGGCTTGGTGCACGGAACCCGTATCGCCTTGCTGACCGGATTCATTGCCATGAGTATAGCGGCTTTGATCGGCATATTTTTCGGAGCGGTAGCCGGGTATTTCGGAGATGATAAACTAAAGGTTTCGGGAGTAAGGATCGTCATGAACATCGCCGGATTTTTTCTCGCTCTTTTTTATGGTTTTTTGAGCAGGAGTTATGCTTTAAGCGAAGGAAAACTCGGATGGGAACTTTTTAAAGGCATTTTGATCTTTTCGATGGTTATGGTGTTGTTCAACCTATTGGCCAGCGGTCTGGAAAAATTACCTTCGGTGAAAAAAAGATTCAGACTCCCGGCGGATCTGCTGATCATGCGATTGATCGAAATTATGAACTCCATTCCTGCTTTGCTTTTGCTTTTATCGGTCGTGGCCATTATCCAGAAGCAGTCCATCTTTAATGTTATGATCATAATAGGGTTGATAGGGTGGACGGGAATCGCGAGGTTTATCCGGGCAGAATTAATGCGTATCCGCAACCTTGAATACATTCAGGCGACGAGGGCATTGGGGTTCAGTGAAAAATACATTATCCTGCGTCACGCTCTGCCCAACGCTATGGGGCCGGTACTCATTTCCATCGCTTTTGGGATCGCTAATGCGGTGTTGATCGAAGCTTTTTTATCTTTTCTCGGAATAGGTTTGCCCGCTGATATGGTCACTTGGGGCACCATGCTTAATGAGGCCCGTAATGCTTTTGAAGCCTGGTGGGTTGCGCTTTTCCCCGGGTTGGCGATATTTGTCACCGTTACCCTTTTTAACCTTATAGGGGAAGGCCTTACCGATGCGATGGATACACGGCAGAAGCGGTAGCCATTATCCGGTTACTTTAATTTTTGCGCATTTTCTTCGGGAATAAATTGGATTGGCCTTTTTTGGTGGAAAGCCCTCCCTTGCGAGTTGTTTTCACGCCAAGTTCATTGGAAGGACAGCCATATCCCCTGTTGCAGGAGGAACCTGTCGTGACCGTTAGGCTCAGGAACAGCAGAAATGTAAATGAATAAATGAATTTTTTCATAGCAAGGTTATTTTTTACGATTGCGGATCGCTTTTAATACGAAATATCTCCGTCAAATATTGCCGGAGGCTTATTAAGGTTAAGTTAAGGCTAAAGTATTTTGATGATTCCTTTATGTGCGGTCAGAGGAATTACCTGCTCCGGCAATACGACCACCTCATAAGGAGTAGGGTTGCTCCAGAACCTGACAGGAGCTTCTTCCCCTGATGCCCCGATAGCCTTAAAGCATAATTGGAACAGCAGGTCGCCGTTTTCCAAATTCACGCCATTGAGGGTGTCGTCTATCCATACAGCGGTCAGAAATCCTTCAGCGGCCTTGTGACTTCCAAAATCATTGAGGTCCATGGTGGGAATGGTAAATCCTTTTACGGAGGTAAATTCGAGTAATTTCGGATCCCAACGCATCGAATATTGCATCGATAATAAACCTGTGATCTTTGAACTGGTCACATCGATACAAACTTCCGCTCCATTCGCAACGGATCCACTGCCGACCCACAGGTTTAATCCCGGTCCATCCTCATGTTCAGGTTTTGCGGATGGAGTTGAAACTGCCGGATCATTTGGCTGCATTTTTTGTTCCGCAACAGGCTGGTCTGCTGTTGAAGTATTGGAGACTTTGGGGTCAGTGGAACAGGCAAACATAAAAAGGAGCATTAATGCTGCGATTGATTTATACATCATGTTATTTTTTTTCGCTTTTTTTGAAACAATTTTATTACAGGGTTGCGGCATTTTAAACCCTCGGGCATTTTTTGATCGTTGAAATGTTGTCGAGCAAAATATTTCCTCTGCGGGAAAAGGGCCCTTCTTTATAATAGGCCTCAAAGATAAGGTATCTGATCTCTTCCCTGGTAGAAAATTTCAAATGATAAGTTTTCCAGTTCGAATGGTCTACGAAATCCGTTTCCAGTAACAATTGATTTTTGTCGCATTTGGTATTTCCGCCCCAAACGCGCAATTTGATGGGCTCGTTGTACCCGGAATAGGTTTTGGAATGGGCCAGGTCGATTGAAAAGGTGTAACAGTCACCGCTTTTAAGCGGGGAGGTCAGGCGCTGACCAATGCTTTCCCAGGATCCGTCATCGCGCGTAATCAGCCCCACAAAGGTGTCTCCATCCGAAGGTTCTGTGTAAACGCCCCAAACTCCCGGTAGGATATCGGGGGTGGTTCCGAGAGCACAGGCATGCCAGGCTACGGGTACGGTGGCATCCTGGGGTTCTCCCTCAAAAGAAGGATTGATCAGATTCGTTTGAGCATGCAGGGGCAGCACGTTCACAAGAATTAGGGCATAAAAAAGGGCATTAAATTTTTTCATCAGTCCAGTTGTAAGTGCGTAAGCGAAGCAATAAAGGCCTTTAAAAGACATAACGTCAGGCTTATAAATTAAGTTTGGATACAAAAATAGATACAAAACGAAACAATAGTGTTAATTTTGCCCCTAATTGTATCCACCATATATGTCTGAATTTCCTGACAAGCTAAAAATTAAAACAAGACCGAACTATTTATACTCCATCATGAGTGTAGCATTGGTATTGTTTTTACTCGGCTTTTTTGCCCTGCTCATTGCCCATGGACAGCGCCTGGTAAAGTCATTTAAGGAGAAGGTGGTTATCGTGATCGAATTGAAGGATGAAATTTCTGACGAGGATGTAGGGGCATTGAGGGAGTCTTTATCGGGAAAGCCTTACACCAAAGCAGGAAGTGTTGAATATATAGATAAGGAATCGGCGGAAGAAGACATGAAGGAGACTTTTGGAGAAGATTTCTTAAAATTGGATATGCCCAACCCGTTTTACGATATTCTCACGTTTAATGTTAATGCAGGTTATGCCAACAGGGATAGTTTGATCAATATCAAAGGGGGGCTTAAAGATTCACCGGCTGTCAATGATGTTTTTTACCAGGAAAACCTTGTGGACCAGATTGCTGATAACATTAAAAAACTCAGCTGGATCACCCTGGGCATCGGTCTTTTTTTCATCTTTGTGGCCATTACGCTTATTCACAATACGGTTCGGCTGGCACTTTATGCCAACCGTTTCCTGATAAAGAATATGCAATTGGTGGGGGCAACCTGGGAGTTCATCAGCAGGCCATACATCTACAGAGCCATGCAACATGGACTGTTAAGCGCGCTGATCGCTGCAGTATTACTGGTGCTGGTTTTATTTTGGGCAGAAGTGAGCCTTCCCGCGTTGGGCGAACTTCAGGACTGGAATCTTATTGCAGTGTTATTTCTGGCCCTTCTTGTGCTCGGAATCCTGATCAACGCTTTAAGCACGCACAGCGTTGTCAAAAAATATTTAAAAATGCGTGAAGATGATTTGTATTGAACATTTATAACCATAAAAAATGAGTAAAAGTCAAAAGAAAAGAGTAGTGGTCACCACTTCCGCGGGATCCACTGGAGGCAGTATGAAAAATTCCTCGACGCAGGAATTGCTGTTCAATAAGGTAAACTACATGTGGATGGCAGGAGGAGCGGTGCTTATTATTTTGGGGTTGTTTTTGATGTCAGGGGGTAAAATGCCTGATCCCAATACATGGGATCCTGATCTTATATACAGTTTTCGCAGAACCGTTTTGGCACCTGTTGTCATCCTTGGCGGGCTGGTGATGGAAATCTACGCTATTTTCAAGAAATAAAGGCATGAACGATCTCATAGAAGCGATTATTCTCGGAATAATCCAGGGGTTGACTGAGTTCCTTCCTGTAAGCAGTAGCGGGCACCTCGAACTGGCAAAATACCTCCTTAAAGATGACAATGCGGCGTCCATGAGTATGCTCATGACGGTCACCCTTCACGGCGCCACCGCATTGAGTACAATACTCGTATTTCGAAAGGAGATCATGGAAATATTACGTGGATTATTTCAGTTCAGCTGGAACGAAGAACTTAAATACTCCCTCAAGATTATTTTGTCCATGATTCCTGCGGCATGTATCGGGTTGTTTTTTGAAGCTGAAATAGAGCAATTTTTTACCCGCCGTATAGGCCTGGTTGGTGCCATGTTGATCTTTACCGGAGGGCTTTTGTTCTTCGCGGATCGTGCAAAAAGAACCGGCCATAAGGTAAGTTACCTCAATGCATTCATCATTGGAATAGCGCAGGCTATTGCCATTATTCCAGGGATTTCAAGATCCGGAGCAACCATTTCGACCTCTGTATTGCTGGGAGTCGATCGTGAGCGCGCGGCGCGTTTCTCCTTCCTCATGGTGGTTCCTTTGATTTTGGGCAAAATGGGGAAAGATCTTTTAGACGGAGCCTTTACCACCAATGGGGATGATGCCCTTGCGCTCGGAATTGGATTTGTCGCCGCTTTTCTTACAGGAACTCTTGCCTGTTTATGGATGCTTAAAGTGGTAAAGAACAGTAAATTGTCTTACTTCGCCATTTATTGCCTGGTCGTCGGAAGCATAGCCCTGGCAGCAGCTTTTGGTGTTTTTTAAAAAAGCCGGCCATTTTAAATGGTTATTGAACTAAAAAAACATGAGTCATCCCGGCCCTTTGGGCTTCCCGTTAACGGGATTTCCCTGCGATCGGTTTTATATTTTACCTTTTATATTTTACAATGGATTCTCTTCCTCAATATGATTTTAAAGCCGGAACTATTCTACTCGTGGATAAACCTCTCGGGTGGACCTCTTTTGATGTGGTCAACAAGTTGCGTTATACGATAAGACATCGCCTGGGAGTCAGGAAAATTAAGGTTGGCCATGCGGGAACACTGGATCCTTTGGCCACCGGTTTGTTGATCATTTGCACCGGGAAGTTTACCAAAAAACTCAATGAATTCCAGGGGCTGCCCAAAACTTATACCGGAACCATTCAGCTTGGGGCTACCACGCCTTCTTTTGATGCCGAATCAGAGATTAATGAAACCTTCCCGACCAATCATATTACCCCCGAGCTGCTGGAAAGCGCCCGTCAGCGTTTTTTAGGAGAAATAGAACAATATCCGCCGATCTTTTCCGCGGTAAAAGTAGATGGTGTTCCGCTTTATGTACGGGCAAGAAAAGGAGAGGAGGTGGAGATCAAATCCAGGAAAGTGACTATTTATGACTTTAAGCTCACCCGGGTAGAAGGAAACGAAGTCGATTTTGAAGTGGTTTGCAGTAAAGGAACCTATATCCGCTCCCTGGCAAATGATTTTGGAATTGCGCTAAAAAGCGGTGCCTTTCTTTCGGCACTGCGCAGAACCAAGGTGAACGATTTTAGGATAGAGGAAGCCTGGAAACTGGAAGACCTCATCCATTATATAGACCATTCCGATAAAATAATTATCTCTACCGGGGAAGAATAAAGCCTTGATATTTTTATGGAGAAGCCCTTTTTGATCCTCCAGCTTCGAGCAAACGATAAGGCTTCAGATAATGAATTTGAAGCCTTTCTGAAATTTGGACACCTCCAAAGGGAAGAAGTTCGCAGAATACGTATGGAGTCTCAAAGTTTTCCCGAGATTGACCTGAACCATTATGCAGGGATGATTATCGGCGGAGGAGAATCTAACGTTTCGGATGAGGATTCCGTCAAGCCGCTCGTGCAGAAGGCTTTTGAGAAAAAGCTGGTCAGATTGCTGGAAGAGGTTTTTGAAAGAGATTTCCCGTTTTTGGGAGCGTGTTACGGGCTGGGTATTCTGGGGAAGTACCTTGGCGTTAAAGTGTCAAAAGAAAAATTCGGGGAACAGGCAGGAGCAGAAACCATCAAACTTACGGCTGATGGAGAGACAGACCCTCTGTTAAAAGGCGTTCCCAGGGAATTTCGGGCTTTTTTGGGACATAAAGAATCCTGGCAGGAAATCCCCGATCAATCGGTATTACTGGCCAGTTCGGCAAAATGCCCGGTGCATATGATCAGGGTGAAGCACAATATTTATGCTACTCAATTTCACCCCGAGTTAGATATTGATGGAGTTCTTCTGAGAATCAAAACTTATAATAATGCAGGGTATTTCTTGCCGGAGGAAGCCGAAGAATTGATTGAAAAGGTAAAAAAGGAAAATATCATTTATCCTATGAGGATATTAAAAAATTTCGTGGACAGGTATAAACAAAAATGACCACCAACTCCGGAAGTCGGCGGTCATTGAATATTGAAGGAAAACAGTGTTTTTAAATTTGTGTATTTGTGATATTTTAAGAAAAATCACAAAATTTCAAGTACCCTTCCTTTTTTCTGCAATCAAATTCTCACAGGTACTCAACGATTTTTGTTGGTTTTTAGGTCCCTAGTCCCCGGGGGTTATAATTCACAGATACCAGAAATTAGGAAAACGTTGTCTGAAAATTCGATTTTTATCAAAAAAATGAACTTTTTTTGATAAAAATCCTTTATTCAGTGATATGCCGGTTCTTTGGGAGGGTGAAAGTCAGGCTAAAATACCCATAGAACCCTCGGGGTTAAGGATTAAAACAATATTTTCCGCTTCGAAAAACGGCCTGAAAACCTTTTCCTTTCCGTTGAGTGTTGTTTTCCTGTGGACGACACGAAAAATAGATGCCGCATTATTGCAACGGACCTTCATCGAATGAATACTTTTGTGAATGATTAAGTAGTCGATAAAGAAAGGTTGACCAGGTTTGTGGGGAATCAACTGTTTTGAAGTTGCCTATAAGAGGTCCCCATTTTGGCTTTTCTCAGTCAGCAAAATACTGTGAAAAGCTACAGAACCCCAAATTATTTTTTAGGGATATTATTAAACAGAAAACAAAAAAAATGTCAAAGAATAGAAAAAAACCAATTAAAGGCAAAAAGCTGGCTCCCGGACAATTGCAAAATGAAATACTCAAAATGCTCAAACATCATCCTAAAAAAAGGATGACGGCCAGACAGGTCATTCTTAAATTAAAAATTGGAAACAACAGCGATGTAGTAGGCGCAGCCATGGACCGACTGGTCAAGAAAGAGCTGTTGCTGAAGGTGGAAGAAAATAAATATCAGTACAACGGTCGTTCGGACACTTCGTCCAACGGAGAAACTTATACAGGGATGGTTGATATGACCCGAACAGGTTCGGCTTATATTGTTTGCGATAACCTGGATGAGGATGTGCATGTCTCCCCTAAATACCTGAATTCAGCCCTTAACGGGGATAAGGTGTTGATCCGGGCATGGCGCCCCAGAGGGAGAAGGCGTATGGAAGGAGAAGTGATTGAAGTCAAGGAAAGGGGAACCTCTCAATTTATAGGAAATATTTATTTATACGAGAGCAATGCCATAGTCATCCCTGAGGGGAGCGCCGACATCGATATCATCGTGAACCTGGAAGACACCAAAGGAGCGAAACAAGGGAATGTGGTGGTCGTTAAGGTCACCGAATGGATTGGAGGCCGCAATAAAGTTATCAAAGGCAAAGTAATTTCTGTCCTGGGGGCTGAAGGAAGCAGTGACATTGATATGAAGGCCATTCTCATTAACAATGGATTCAATCTTGAATTCCCAGAGGAGGTGGTCGAAGAATCTGAAGCACTCTCCACAGAAATCACGAAGGAGGATATTCAAAGCCGAAGGGACATGCGCGAAGTCATCACGTTTACCATCGACCCTGAAACGGCGAAAGATTTTGACGATGCATTATCCATTCAATACCTCGAAAACGGGCAGTATGAAGTAGGTATCCATATTGCAGATGTCTCACATTACGTGTTGCCGGGTACCGCGTTGGACAAAGAGGCTTACAGACGATCTACTTCCGTTTACCTGGTAGACAGGGTGTTGCCGATGTTGCCGGAGAAATTATCCAATGAATTATGCTCTTTGCGCCCGCTGGAAGATAAGCTCACCTTTTCCGCCGTTTTTACTTTTGATAAGGACGACAAAATCGTTGACCGCTGGTTTGGAAGGACCATCATTCATTCAGACAGGCGATTTACCTATGAGGAAGCCCAGGAGATTCTGGAAAACGGGTCAGGAGAGTTCGCTGACGAGCTCAAAAAACTCAATAAGGTGGCAAAACATCTTAGAAAGATCCGCTTCAAACATGGAGCGATAAACTTTGAGACGGAGGAGGTTAAATTTCGCCTCGACGAAGAAGGAGTCCCCATGGAGGTTTATGTCAAAGAACGAAAAGATTCACACCTTCTCGTAGAAGATTTTATGCTTCTGGCCAACCGGGAAGTGGCCATTTATATTTTTAATAAGGGAAAATCAGAGGAAAATGAAATTCCTTTTGTCTATCGTATTCACGATGAACCGGACCCGGAACGCGTGGCCGAACTGGTGCGTTTTGCGGCGGAACTCGGCTTTGAAATGAAGGCTGCCACCCCCCAGCAAACGGCCAGTGCCTATAACAAACTGGCCGAGGCTGCAGAGAAAGATCCTGGGTTGAAATTACTTCAGCCACTTGCCATCAGGACGATGGCCAAAGCGGTGTATTCGACCAAAAACATTGGTCACTATGGCCTTGGTTTTAGTTATTACACCCATTTTACATCTCCTATCAGACGATATTCTGACGTGCTTTCCCACAGGGTGCTGGCCCGAAACCTAGGCGGTTCATGGCGAGCCAATAAAGAACAACTCGAAGAAGAATGTTTACATATTTCCCGGATGGAGCGCCGGGCCATGGAGGCGGAAAGAGAGTCCGTCAAATACAAACAGGTAGAATACCTTCAAAAACATAAAGGAGATGAATTTGATGGATTTGTTTCCGGGTTTAGCGAACGCGGAATTTTTATCCAGCTGGAATTGAATTTTTGTGAAGGAAGAGTGAGCTTCGAAACCATGAAGGAAGCCTACGACCTTTCTGACGGGAGGTTACATATTACCGGAAGGCGATCCGGGCAAGTCATCAAAATGGGCGACAAAGTGAGGGTCAGGGTAGTGGATACGGATCTCCACCGTCGCCAGGTAACGATGGTGTTTGTGGAAGCCTGAGTTTGTGGTGTTGAGGAGCTCCTAACCGTTTAGGAATTCATTTAATCCCGAATTTTGTCATGAGATAAAATTCGGGATTTTATATTATACCCCTTGGGGTTTTAAAATCTGTGGATTTTTCGGATCCTTTAATTTACCCTATTTTGCAGGCATCCTCTCTGTTTTAACCATGTCGATAATGATACATAGTTTTGGAATTGATTCATTTTTGAAATTTTTTATCCCATACCTACAGTACGAAAAAATATAGATTATTTGTACTGAGAAAAATCAATCTTTATTAATGATACTGGTCACCATAACTAATCTGTACCAAAACTATATTTGATGTATAGATTTTAAGCATGTAAACACACCTTAATCAAGGAATGATGAATCGGAATAGCCCAATAAAAGAAATAATGACCTCGGAGTTGATCACGGCCCGGGTAGAGGATTCTGTCAATCGTATTCGACAAATTTTCGAAGCCAATGATTTTCATCATTTGCCGGTAGTTGATAATGGAAGTGTACTTGTTGGAATGATTAGCAGAGAGGATATCAATAAGGTGGTTCAGTTGCTCGCTTTTGATTCAAAAAATGCAAAGCACGGCCCGATGAGGGCGAAGGATATCATGTCTAAGTCTCCCCTGTTACTCGATCCTGACGATACTATCGGCTTGGCAGCAGATGTATTTATGACCAATAAATTTCATGCTTTGCCAGTTGTCGAAGACAATGCCCTTGTCGGGCTTGTAACAACACACGATCTTTTGTCCTATTGTTTTTCATCGCCGTTGTAAAGTGCATTTTTATTCATTTCTAAAAAGCATAAAAGTGATGACTGTTTTAGTGAAAATTATGGATGTAATGACAACTGAGGTGGTTGCAGTGAAAGCTACAGACACCATGGATCGGGTAAGCCTGATTTTCAATTCCAAGGAAATCCACCATATACCCGTTGTGAATCCGGAGAACAAAGTGGTCGGCATCATTAGTAAAACGGATTATCACAAGTTGGAGCATGGATTCACTCTTTTTAGATCAAAAGAGAGCCAGGCCTACAATGATGCGATAATGCGGTCATTACTCGCAAGTGATGCGATGACAAAACAGGTGGTTACCCTATTACCAACAGAGAGCATTTCTGTAGCCGTGGATATTTTTCGCGAAAATTTATTCCACGCGATACCTGTTGTTGATGAACACCAAAAACTGGTGGGCATCCTCACGACTTATGACTTGTTGAATTATGCTTTCCGAGTCCCTGGTCTGATAGAATAATGTCTTAGGAGTTTCGGTTTGAAACGATTTTATACCGAACTACTAAAAGTTCCCTTTCATACTTTTTGGTTCCTGGCTTTTGTTGAGGAACCATTTTTTTTGGGGTTAAAGATTGTACCATAAGCCGGTTTTAATCGCCGGGATGATAGAATTGGCTTTGTCAAGAGGCGTGACATCTGTTGTCATGAGTTTGGCATCGGCAATCAGGTAAACCGAGAACAAGTCGCTTAAAGCCCATTCAGCGCCTATCCCGAAGCCTGCGGAAAAGACAAATTTCCGTTTTGGGATAAAGGGTTCGGCGGTGGATGTTTTTGTGTCCAGGTCACCATTGTCCAGGAAGTAAAGGGTGGTATTTCTGTTACTCAAAAAAACGTCCCCTTCCAGATATGGCTGGATAAATAAGCGAAGTCTTTTTTCGGTCAAATAATATTTTATGCCCGTCTGTACGGCCCCGAATAATTGAAAGACCCTGGCATCTGATTTATGTGGAAGGGAAGGATCGGGCACGTAGTTACCCATGTTATCGGTTTCGCTTCCCCATTTCAGAGAGTCGATGGTATGCCTGCCGGTGGATAATAATCCCAGACTTGAATAAAGGAAGAATTTTTCCGTAAAAGCAAATTGATAGTCAAATCCCGGAGCCACGGAATAATATCCTTTTTCGCCGGCAGGTTTCACCGGGGCCAAAGAATAAGATTTTCCGACAGCAAAATGCAGGCCCACTGAATGCTGGGCATGTATCGGGGTAAAAAAAGCAAGCAAAACACTTATTCCAAGGGCAGAAATTAATTTTTTATATAATTCGGATGGCATGTATTGATTCACTTTTTTTGAGTGTTTAAAAATGATACTTCAAAGCAAGAGAAAGACCGAAAGCATTTTGCTTAGTCGTTAATACAGAAGCCAGGGAGTGATAATAGAGAGCTTCCATACCTATGGAAGATCTTAATCCCAGGTCGTATTCCACCCCGGAAGCCATCCCTAATTCAAGGAATGACTCATTCAGGGCATCATTTTTTATTTGAACCTTCTCCAGAGTGAGCCTTTCATCGGACAAGTTGGAGTCCCCAAGGTTTTTATGGCTTACCGTAAGGATATTCCAGGCCATTCCTGTTTTAGCATATAGGTGTAGTCTTTTGTTACCAATACGATATCTAAGCCAAAGAGGGAGACTAAGATATCTGTTGTTGTATTTGAAGAATGCATCCAGTTGAAACGTTTCTCCGTCTTCGATATCCATTCCCTGGGATTGCAGGTTGTTGACAATTTGGTATCTGAATACGGGAGACTGGTCTGTGTTGTTGGTGTAAGATCCAACGGGATTTCCGTCTACATCATAAGAGATCGTGTGTTCGCCGGAATAATTAAACTGTTGGGAATCAAACAGGCCAAGGCGATTGTTCCGGTATCCGACACCTGTTTCCAGGCTCCATTTTTTGGTGAACTGGATTCCGGCAAGGATCGTAAATTCATCTCTTACAGTATTCGAAAGATGAAATCCTGGAACATCTGAAGCGGTAACTTCATTTTTACTTTTATTAAGCGGATTGTTGTAGAAAGTAGCCAGGGAGCCTCCATTAAAAGAAAAATAAAAGCCGGCTTTACTTTTTACCGGGTCAATTTTCACTTTTTGGTCAAAGGGCAAAACGGGGGCTTCAAGCATGGCGAATCTTTGGGTACCCAGGAAATTAACCTTTCCTGTCTTTTTCACTGATTCGGGCAAAAGAGGTAATTGGGGTTGAAGTTCCGTTATTTTTGTCGGAAGGGTTTCCACAGAGGAGGTTTCCTGAGCAATTAAAATTTTATGGGGGATAAAATTAAGATTGCCGGGTTCATTAGCTATTGTTGCCACGGGGTTATTAAAGCGATTTCCATTGGTGGAATTTGATTCCAGCAATTTATCTTCTCCATAGGAGGCTTCATTTAAATTTTCAGAAGCAGCAGGATTGACTTCATCAAAACCGGAAATCCCCTTTTCCGGCCGGGAGGATCGGTCATTTTTAAGGGCTTCGATATCGGCTCTTTGTTGATCGATTATTTTTTCGAATTGCAGCAGGCGTTGATATTGCCAAAGGCTCAGCAGGAGAATGAAAGCCAAGACCGCTCCAAGCCACCATTGCTGTTTTTTCCACCAGGCGATTGGCGGTTTAGGGGGAATTGAGGCTCCGATCCGGTCCCACATTTCAGGTCGGGGAACTTCTTCATAGTCCTTCATTCTACGATTGAAAAACCCTTCCAGATCATCATTATTGTAGCGGTTTGCCATATTCTATTTGATTTGTCTTTTCATAAAAAGTTTCCTTCAAAAAACCTTTTCACCCGGGTTGGAATTTGATTTAAAATCGGGCTTTAAGGTGTATTTTCAGACCACTTTCTCCAATAATTTTCTCAATGTTGCTTTTGCTCTCGACAGTTGGGATTTTGAGGTTGATTCGGTAATTTCCAGCATTTCTCCAATTTCTTTATGCGAGTACCCTTCCACCACATACAGGTTGAAGACTATACGGTATCCTTCCGGAAGCTTTTGCACCATTTCTATGATTGTCCGGGCACCAAAGTCGCTAAAAATATCATCGGAATCTTCGGGGTCGTAAATTAGGTCATCGAGGCTTAGTTGATTTTTTCTTTTTTGGTTCTGACGAATCTTTTCCAGTGCTACGTTCACCATGAGCCTGTGCATCCAGGCCGAAAAGGATCCCGTCGGTTGGTATTTGTAAAGATTGTTGTAAATTTTTATAAAGCCCTCCTGGAGGAAATCTTCTGCTTCTTCTCTGTTAGACGCATAACGAAGGCAAACCCCATACAATTTGGCGCTATAGCGACGGTAAAGCAACTCCTGTGCGTGCCGTTCTCCATTGTTGCATGCCTTGATCAATTCCTGTTCAGTCAATTGCAGCGGTTTTATGACAAGTTAATGCAATTTACAAAAGAAAGGTTGCAAATGAAAGCAATAGAATCAGGAGACTTGGGGATTTTAGGCATAATCGACCGGCGGCGGGCTCATATGGACATTAAGGATAAAAACACATGGAATGTCCCGAATTTTCAACAAATAACCTAATATTGGAATTTCCATGATTATTTGAAGGGTTTTCGGTTTATCACTTTGTATAAAAGAAAAATCCCGAATTTTATCTGATCAGATAAAATTCGGGATGTCTCATGTTGTTTTTACTTAAAAAAAAGGCAATTAAAACTGCTGGTCGTAAATCGCTTTTAGTTGAGTATTGGTTTCCCTGGCTTTTATGTCAGAAAGCATCTTGTCGAGCTTATCCATTGTGGCGGTATCGGTGAAGGGTAAATTCTTTTTCACATTACTGATCGCCGCAGCTGCGCCAACCCTGCCCCATAAGGATAGAGTCATATCGGTGGCAATGTTGAACAATTTATCCAGGGCTTCATCCCTATAGGTTGTTCCGGCCTTTTCCGCCAACTGCATATAGGCACCGAAAAAAGGAATAGCGTCAAAACCATTTGCTTCACTCAGTTTGTTTTCGAAAAAAGGGAGATGAGAGGCATCACCAGATTCTACATAAATTTTGGCAATGGAATTGATGATATCCCAATTATCTTCATTTTCAAGGTTCTTGACATACAGGGCAGCTGTAGTTTTATCCTTTTCACTCAGCAGCTCCAGGGCGGCACCTATAACCGGGTAGGCGCGTTCTTTGTCGATAATACGTTTGGCAACCTCAATCACTTCAGCATCGCGTCCGATGGCACGTAATTTTTCCAGTGCGGCAGACCTTACTGCGGAATGCGGGTCATTTTCGGCGAGGTTCAACAAGAGATCCTGTACGTCTTTTTCTTCAATATCGTAAGAAGGAAGCTCATAAATAGCCATCTGTCGGATAAACCAGTACGGATCGGTAATGGCCGAACGGACGGCCATTGTGGCGATTTTTGAATCATCGGTACGAAGATTCGAAACGGCTTCGTAACGGTCTGCAAATCTTGGCGCATTGTACAATTGGAAAATATAATTATCTACTGTTTTATCGTCTTCCACCGTAGCCAGCAAGGCATGATCCGGATCGAAATTGATCAATTGCGGTGCAGCGGGAACATCAAAAGTGAACGTTTGAATGCGCTGGTTCACGACAATAGGTTCGCGAATTACGGAAGTAGGGCTGATATAGATATCCACAAAAGTGGGCAACACAAAAATGGCCGGCATACTTTCCGGATCCTGCGTTTGCTCTACGGTTACCAATGCCTGCATATTTGTTTCATCGTAGTCGTACGAGATATCGAGTGCCGGGTGACCCTGGCTGAGGTACCATTGGTTGAAAAACCAGTTGAGGTCTTTTCCTGTGACAGCTTCAAAAGCCAGCCTGAGGTCGTGTACTTCCACCGGCCGATAGGCATTATCGGTAAGATATTTGTTCAAGGAAGCGAAAAAAGCGTCATCACCAACGTAACTACGAAGCATGTGTAATACCGCTCCGCCTTTATTGTAACTATGCGCATCAAACATATCCTCCTTGTCGTCGTATCCGAAGTCGATCAAAGGATGCATATCACGGTAGGAAGCATTAAAATAACCGGATCGTTCATCCATCATATGGTGATCTGCGGCATCAATTCCTTCCTGATGTTCCAGCCAAAGAAATTCAGCATAATTGGCAAATCCTTCATTGAGGGTCAGGTTGGCCCAGCTTTCACAGGTCACGTAATCACCAAACCAATGGTGAAACATCTCGTGAGCCACAATGAGATCGTTATTGTTGTCGATCAGTTCGCGCTCGTGCTTTTGGATGAATTCGCCGAAAACAACCGCTGTCGTATTCTCCATGGCTCCGGAAACATAATCCCGAACGATGATCTGGTCGAATTTTGGCCAAGGGTATTTGAAGTTGAGTTTTTCAGAAAAGAAGGTCAGCATCTCCGGAGTGTTCGAATAGATGGCTTTGGCATCTTTTTCATATTCTGGTTCCACGTAGTACGACAGCGGGATGCCTTCCCAGCTGTCCTTTACCACCGCAAAATCGCCCACGGCGATCATAAAAAGATAAGGAGCGTGAGGCTGGTCCATTTTCCAGTAATCGGTACGGGTTCCGTCCTCATTTTTTGTGGAGGAAACAAAACTACCATTAGAAAGGGTTTTGTATTTATCATCTACTGTCAGGTATATTTCCTCGGTAGATTTTTCCTTAGGTTTGTCAATGGTTGGAAACCAGCGGGAGTTGGCCTCTGTTTCACCCTGGCTCCATATCTGTGTAGGTTTTTCCGGGTCATCGCCTTTAGAGTTGATAAAATATAACCCTTTGTCGGAAGTGATAGCACTGCTACCACCTGAAGCTGAAGGGGTGGCCACATAATCAATGAACAGGGAATAAGTTTCATTCCTGGTGAAGAGCCGTCCCAGGTTTATTTTGATCTGGCTACCGTCGTACGTATAGATTAAATTTTCCTTTTGATCTGCAAAACGAACGGCCTTGAATTCAAAATTTTTGGCATCCAGCACCAATTCATCCGTAGGGTAGAAATAGGGCTTGAATTTCAGGGTTGCTTTTCCTATAACTTTTTCATTTCCCCAGTCAAATTTAAGGTCCAGTTTAGTGTGGAGCAAGTCATTTGACTGAGTAAAAGTTTCATTGTATTTGGGAAGCGTGTACTCGATTTCCGAATCCTCCTCACTGCCATCGTATGCAGGAGCTGTAACAACAATAGGATCGAGGTCCCGGATTTCAGTGACTATTGGAGTTTCATTGGAGGGAATGCCTTTTTGAGTATTACAACTCAATGCGAGCAAAACAACGACCATAAAAAGGAATGATCTCATTTTTTTTAGTTTAAAATTTATAAAAATAAGGTGCAAAAATACTCTTTTTATCTTTGTTTTGTTCAAAAAATATAATTGCTTTGCACTTGATAGCTATTAAGCTCTTTTTTTTTATTATATTTGGCCGATAAAATTTATTCATCTTATACTTAATTAATTAACTAAAAACGATTAGAACATGCGTATTATATCCAAATTGTTCGTCTTTGTATTAGTGGTCGGTTTGTTGTCATCTTGTGTTTCTAAGAAGAAATATGATGAACTTACAGCTGCTAAAGAAGCTACTGACCAGGCATTAGCTGAAACTCAAATGCAGGTTAAATCTTTGTCTGAAGAAAAAGATGCTCTCGCAGCAGATCTCCAGTCAACTAAAACAGACCTGAACGGGAAGATTTCAGACCTTGATGCTAAATTGAATGATGCAACAAGCAAAATGGGTCAAATGACTGAGAAACTGAATATGACTCAGGCTGAGCTGGACAAACTCAAAGCTCAGATCAACGGTATGTTTGCTGCTTATACAAACAGCGGACTTTCTCTTGAAGACAAAGACGGCAGATTGTACGTGGTAACAAATTCTCCTGTAAACTACGGAAGCAGTTCAGCAAGACTGAACAAAGATCAGCGTGATGCTATTGATGCTTTGGCTGAAACTTTGAAAGCTAATCCTGCTGTTAAGATTGTTATTGAAGGACATACTGACAGCCAGAAATTTAAAGCTGATACAGGTAGCGATAACTGGAATCTCAGTATTCAGCGTGCCAATTCTGTTGCTCGTCGTTTGTTGAACAAAGGCGTTGCTGCTTCTCAGATTTCTGTAGCCGGTAGAGCTGACGGTGTTCCTGTTGGTGATAACGCAACCAGTGAAGGAAGAGCTGCAAACAGAAGAACTGTTGTATTGCCTAACCCTGATTTGGGTGGATTGAAAGGAAACTAATTCTTTCAAATCTGGAGCAATAAAAAAAGCCGGAAGGATTCATTCTTCCGGCTTTTTTTTTATCCTTTGAACCTTCCCCGTCATCGCTCAATGATCGTATATCGCCTGTCATAAGTGAATCCGGTAAAAATGCCGATCGCATTGGCCGTGCCCCCGATATTTGAAACGATCGGACTGGGCTGGGCGAAAGGATTTCCATTTGACTGGCTGGCGAAATCAATACTTTGGAGAAATTCAAAATAGTCTTCTTCAATACTGTAAATCGTATTGATGATGGTATCCCCTTCTGAATAATCAAAAAACGAACCGAAGATGATGGTGCCTTCTGAGGCGCGGTCATCAATCGGGAAACTCCAGATTGGAATACTGTCCAGACTGCCTTCGTGAAGTACTCTTCGGAAATAATTGTCCCTTGTCGGATCGTCTGTCATATAGATCAGCAGGCGGGCGAGCGTATCATTTTGAGCAAATTGGGTCACCACACTGTCAATGGTCATGGGTTTCGTTATTTTCGTCTTCCCGGTGATGGTTTTTCCATCTTTCGTCGTGATCAGCAAATCAAAATCATTTTCAAAATCAAAAGGAACAATTTCATCAGAAGTGTAATTGAAGATCTTTTGTATTGAAGGGTTGAAAGTCAGGTTGTTTTCGAGTGCATAAACCTGTCCGTTATAGGAAATGGAAACGGTGGCGTCCTCTTCCAGGATGCCATTCAGGTAATCGATGGTATTGGTCGGGAAGGCTTCGAAATAGGGAGATGTTCGGGTGAGCAGTAAATTCATGGGCTGCCCCGGTTCCAGGTAACATTCCAGGAAAAGCCTGCCTTCGTAATCAGGTAGGTCGATTTCAACTTCTCTTTCAAGGTCGCAAGATGCTATGGCAAAAGCTATAAAGGTGAAAGCCAATATTTTAAAGTAGTTCATTTTATTATTTTTTATCATGGTTCAAAGAGATTATTCATTAAAACTTGAAGTTCCAAGAAATGGAAGGCAGTACCGGAAACAATGATACCTGCTTAGCGGAAATTTTCTCCGGAATCTGGATGACATTTCCATTCCCGGTATCCACTTCCCTGAATTCCGGTTCGAGATAAATGAAAAAAGCATTTCTCCTGTCCAGGGCATTAACCACATTGATACTCAGATCGCTCTCTCCCCATTTTGGAAAAAATTTGATCACCAGCCCAAGATCCAGGCGGCTGTAGTAAGGCAATCGATAGTTATTACGATCTTTATAGTCAGGAACAACGGCCTGAAAGGGTAATCCATAAACATCCTGGAAAGAAAACCTCCCCGGAGCCATCCAGCGGAGATCTCCGGAACCGTAGACGTAAGTAGCTGAAAGGGTAAGTCGCTTACTCAAATCATAGATGGCAACGACTGAAAGATCATGCCGACGATCATAAATGGGAGAAAAATATCCATCCTGCTGAAAACTGGCATTGGGTTTAAGCGTCTCGAATTCTCCTTTTTCTATGCGGGCCAGCGTATAACCAATCCAACCGGTAAGGCGGCCCTCTTTTTTTTCAAGGCTTACCTCTAAGCCATAACCGCGTCCTTTTCCGAATGCAAATTCCTGTTCGAGATTGTCATTGGCAAAGAGATCCGCCCCATCGATGAAATCCACCTGGTTGCCCAACCATTTGTAATAACCTTCCACTGAAAAGAAAATGCCTTTGTTTAATAAATACGAAAGTCCTACAGCAACCTGGTCAGAACTCTGAGGTTTGACATTTGCGGTCGAAGGATACCAAACGTCGGTAGGCAGGGACGTTCCGGCACTGGCCACCAGGTGAACGTATTGTTTCATACGTGCATAACTGGCTTTCAAAGCCATCCTGTCGCTCAGGCTTTGACGGAAAGCGATCCGTGGTTCAATGCCTCCGTAAAAAGTACTGTCATTGTTGAAGCCACTGACGCGTAATCCCATATTTACTTTTGTAGTGGGCCCCAGCTCCCAGTCGTCGGAAATATAAAGCCCTCCTTCCAGCGCATCATAGTCTTTTCCTGATTCGAAGGAAATCGCCCCATCATCGCTGCCCGCTTTCAGGCGTCCTACTCCAAAAAGATGGAAGGTGACTCCTCCGCCAAAGCGCAAGGTGTGTTTGTTATTGACGGCATAATAAAAGTCGGATTTGAAATTGGCATCTTTGATGTTAGATCCGATATCAAAAGAAAACCCGGTTATTTTATTGGTAATATTGTATTGGTAATCAGAAAAAGTAAAGGTGGTATTGGCGAATAATTTCGGATTGAAAACATGGTTCCACCGGGCAGTCCCTGTCGCGTTGCCCCAGTTAAAATTAAAGTCGAAGAACTCGCTGTTAAATCCGAAAACATCGCGACCGAAATAACCGCTTAAGTAAATTTTGTCCTTTTCACTGACCTGAAAATTGATTTTGGTATTCAGATCATAAAAATAGTAATCCGGAATCTGGTTGTAATTTTCATTGTCCACATTGGCTTTATTGATCTGGCTGGTGATCAGGTCAATGTAGGTGCGGCGGCCGGAAACCATGAATGAGGATTTTCCTTCTTTGATAGGACCTTCAAGGGTTAGCCTTGAGGAGATGAGTCCTATACCACCGGTACCCGAGAATTTTTTGTTGTTTCCTTCATTGAGTTTGACATCAATTACGGAAGATAATCTGCCGCCATATTGAGATGGAAACCCTCCTTTGTAGATCTTAAGATCTTTTACGGCATCGGTGTTAAAGGTGCTGAAAAAGCCAAACAGGTGGTTGGCATTGTAGACAATGGCTTCATCCAGAACAATCAGGTTTTGATCAGAGCTGCCCCCTCTTACAAACAGTCCTGTAGTGCCTTCTGACCCGGAAGGAATACCCGGTTTGAGTTGTATGGTTTTCAGGATATCACTCTCGCCCATCAGCACGGGAAGTAATTTGGCCTCCTTGGTGGTGATCGTTTCTACACTCATTTCAGTGGAGGAGAGTTGCTCTTTGTAAGAATTAGCTTTTACCACGATTTCCTCAAGGTTGACGCCCGAACCGAGTTCAATATTGAGGATTTGATCTTTATTAGAGGCAATTCGCACCAATATGGGTTGAAAACCGATGTAACTGAATTGTATTGAAATTGAATCGCCCCGGGGAACGGAGATAGAATAAAAGCCATATTCATTGGTAGTCGTTCCAAGCCCTACTTCGGGAATATAAATAGAAGCCCCGATCAGTGTTTCTCCAGTGGCCTGCTCGGAGAGGGAGCCACTTACGGTAATGTTCTGTGCCGGAAGCAAGGAAATCACCGTGGTGAATAAAATCAATGAGTTTAAAATCTTTTTAAGCATGGTTTTAAAGCATTATTATTTTAAGGTGTAATGGGTGGTTTCAATTGGTAAACGAAAATTCGGTGCGAAAGTAAACAGGAATTAAACGAGCGGTTTAAAAAAATCTACCAATGGACATTATATTTAAACAAAAGCTTTCCTGATTTCACACAGAGTTTTAAAGGGAACTATATTTAGCCTGTTTTGTTTAGTGATCTTAATATTTGATAGTATAAATTTTTCTATCGAAAGAATTAGCTTTGTGGAGACTACCCGGTTTGGGGATTAAAAAACTATATAAAGTCTTGTCACCACAAAAAATAGCATACAGGGATCTACATATTGCCGTATTCCTTTTTGGGTTTACCGCTATACTGGGCGACCTGATCCAATTATCCGCCCTGACATTGGTTTGGTGGCGGGTGTTAATCACTTCTATTAGCCTTCTTTTTCTGGTCAAATGGGCTCCGCTGCTCAAAATGCGGAGAGATATGCTTCTGAAATATGCGGGTATTGGGGTAATTGTAGGGCTGCATTGGCTGGCTTTTTACGGTTCCATAAAACTGGCCAATGCGTCCATCGCGTTGGTTTGTATGGCTACGACTTCTTTTTTTACTGCTTTGCTCGAACCTTTAATCCTGGGCAGGAAGGTGCGCTTTTACGAAATTGTGCTCGGTGTTTTTATCGTTCCCGGCATGATCCTGGTGGCCAATAATGTTGAGTTTTCCATGATGGCCGGTATCTGGGTCGGCCTGGCATCAGCCCTTTTTGCCTCACTTTTTTCTATATTGAATAAAAAACTCATCACCCATGCCAGTGAAATGAATATCACCCTCATCGAGATGAGTAGTGCCTGGGTTTTCCTGGGGATAGTACTTTTGGTAATGACTTTTAACGGAGCTGCTCCCGTTCAATTTATTCCTTCTCCCTCAGATTGGATTTACTTGCTGGTTTTGGCGCTTTTGTGCACTACTTTCGCTTATGTACTTGCCTTGAGGGCTTTACATCATTTATCTGCTTTTGCCTCCAATCTCACTATAAACCTTGAACCTGTTTACGGCATCATACTGGCCTGGCTGATCCTAAAGGATGGTGAAGAGGTTACACCGGGCTTTTATCTGGGAGGATTAATCATTATTGCCAGTGTATTTAGTTATCCTTTTTTGAGAAAACGATTCGGAGGGTAGCTGTTTTTTTACTTATCTTTAAAAAAAATGTAGCAATAATAAATGTAAATGATTGTTTATCAGTTATTTGTGATTTTGTGTTTTTATTTTTAATTTTTATAATTATTCCTGCTGCAACCCTTTTTACTTATATCTGTCTATAGTGTTAGAAATCACCTGACTCTTTTTATTCTTAAAAGATTGGACTACAATAACACACACCGGGAGCTTATTGAAGAGTGCAAACGTGGCCAGCGAAAGGCCCAGTTTGAATTGTATCGGCTTTATTCCAAGGCCATGTTCAATATTTGCTTGCGGATGTTACGAAACGAGACGGATGCCGAAGACGTGCTCCAGTCTTCTTTTGTCGATGCCTTTATGAAGTTGGATACTTTCCGATATCAATCTTCTATAGGTGCCTGGATCAAAAGAATTGTAGTTAACAACTGTATCAATTTCCTAAAACGCCGCCGGTTGTCTATTGTTGAGATGAATACCAATGTATTGAGCATTGAAACCCCGGAGGAGGAAAATTCCGATTTTCCTGTATTAAGCATTGAAAAAGTCAAAAAAGCAATGATGCAATTACCGGACGGTTACAGGATCGTTTTTTCGCTTTACCTGTTGGAAGGATATGATCATAAAGAGATCTCCGAGATTCTCGAGATTTCTGAAGCTACTTCCAAATCCCAGTTTTCGAGAGCGAAAAAGAAGTTGCGGGACCTATTGAATGATTGAGGACGTGGATATAATAAAACGACAAAAATGGAAGGCTAAATAAAAAACAAGCTTTTACCCAAATAAAAAACATAAACATTTAAACTAAAAAGATAAAAATCAATTTATAATGCCACAGGATCGTCTTGAAGATTTTATCATACAACATCGGGAAAATTTCGATGACGCCATTCCTTCCCTGAAGGTTTGGGCCGATATTGACAGTCAGCTCACAAAACAAAAGTCATCTGGCCGAAGAAAAATCTGGATGTACTTACGGGTCGCCGCTTCAGTAATGTTCCTGCTGATGACCGGTGGAGTGGTCGGAAATTATTTATCCACGGATCATAAAGAAGTTGCCGCCTTAAATCCTGAATTACAGGAAATGGAAGATTTTTATTCCCAACAGTTCCAGAAAAAATATGCAAAGCTGACGAGCATGCCTCATGATGCTGCCATCGAAAATGATCTCGGTCAGGTAGATGTTTTCCTCGAAGAGTTGAAGCAGGAATTAGCCAAAGCCCCTAAAGGTTCTGAAGAAAGAATTATTGACAATCTTATTAAAAATTATCAATTAAAAATTCAAATCCTTGATTTGGTGCTTGAGAGGATGCAAAATGATCAAACAGAAGAAAAAACAGAAACAGATGAGCGCAAGAGTATTAGCATTTAAGTTTTTCCTAATCGGAGTACTTTTAGCAATGATGCCATTAGAGGTGTGGGCGGATGGAAATTTTCGTGAATATACAAAGGAAATAAAAAGAGAATTTAATATCACGCCACACGGCAATATCCATGTCAGTAATAAATACGGGCAGGTTGATATCCGAACATGGGAAAAAAACAGGGTCAAAATAACGGTGGAAATAATCGTCAATGCAAGTAATGAATCAGATGCACAAAAGGTTTTCAACAGGGTAAACGTGGAATTTAAAACGGGCGGTACGGACGTAAGTGCCACCACCATTATTGAAGAAACGAAAAACAAATGGTGGGACTGGTCTTCAGGACAGTTGGATTATGCCATCAATTACCAGGTTTTTATGCCTGCGTCGGCTAATCTTTCTCTGGAAAACAAATACGGAGAGGTATATGTGAGCAGTGTTTCAGGCAATGTGGACCTATCGTTGAAGTACGTCAATTTTATCATTGATGCCCTTTCAGGAAATTCCAATTCATCCCTCGGAAACAGCAATGGTTCCATCGGAAGTGTCAATAATATGAACCTGCAGATCAAAAATGGTTCTATCAACATCGGTTCTGTCAATAATATGGAAATCGGCAGCAAATCGGCCACGATCAACATCGGGAAAGCCAAACTCATTGTTTCCAATACAAGTTATGACAATTATTCCATAGGGACCATCTCGGAGTTCCATAATGATGGTAAATTCGATAATGTTGAAATTGGCTTCGCAGATGATGTTTTTATGGAATCCAGTTATTCCAACGTGGTTTTTAATGAAATTAATAAATATCTCATCCTGGATCTTGATAACTGCAATGCCAATATCAATAAACTTTCAACCAACTTTAAAGAGGCAAAGATCATTGGCAAGAATTCTGATTTTAAAATAACCCTCGAATCGGATATCCGTTACCAGTTGGATGCATTTGCCGATTATGCGAAAGTCAATTATCCCAAACAAATGTCTGTTACTTTTAAAGAGGAAAACCCAACCACCTACACCGTAAAAGGAATGCAGGGAAAAAACACTGACGCTCCCTTCATCAAGGTGCGGTTGAAATATGGGAGTCTAAAAATGAACTATTAAAGTAGTTTTTACACTAAGTTGTTCTTTTTGACTTTAAAATGCTGCTATTTAGGGAATGAATGCCCTCAATAGCAGCATTTTTTTTATACCTTTACCCTACATTCAAACCAACTAATAATTCGGTGAGCACAGGGAATATTAATGTTGATCTAAAAATTATCGATTCTTATTTCAAAGCAGCCATATCCGTGGATTGCGTGATTTTTGGCTTTGATGAAAATGAATTGAAAGTCTTGTTGATGAGGTGTAACATGGAACCTTATGTTGGCCTTTGGTCATTAATTGGGGATATGGTACACATTGATGAAGGCCTCAATGAGGCGGCAGACAGAATTTTGCAATACAGGACGGGCCTTGAAAATGTGTACCTGGATCAGGTCAAAACCTTCGGTACAATAAATCGCCATCCGTTGGGCAGGGTTATTTCAATCGCTTATTACTCTTTGGTTAAAATCAGTGATTATAAAATTAGTACCACCTCAAGGTACCTGGAAAAAGAATGGCAAAATATTTATAATGAAGCCCACTGGCACAGTATTGACGATATCACTGACCTGGCATTTGATCATAATGAAATCCTGGAAGAATCTTTAAAAAGTCTCCGCAAACACGTTCGGGAAGAGCCTGTAGGATTTAACCTGCTGCCTGAAAAATTTACCCTTTCACAACTGCAGAATTTGTACGAACGAATACTTGGGGTTGAACTGGATAAGCGCAATTTCCGGAAGAAAATCCTGAATATGAAATTGCTCAAGGATATCAATCAAACCCAGCAGAACGTGGCTCACCGCCCGGCGAAATTGTATTGCTTTGACGAGGAACGCTACCAGCAATTAAAGGATAAAGGGTTGATCTTCGATCTTTAAAATTACTGTAACTTTTTATTGTTCGCATGCCGATCTGCATCACGACTGGTTTTTTTTTCCAGGCTCTTGCGCAGGGCATCTGTGAGGTCAATACCTGTTTGATTGGCGAGGCATATCAACACAAAAAGTACATCTGCCATCTCTTCTCCCAGGTGATCTTTGGCGTTAACCTCCATTTCTGCTGTTTTGAACGATTGCTCTCCATAAAGGCGGGACATCAATCGGGCCACCTCTCCCACTTCTTCTGTCAGAATGGCCATATTGGTCAATTCGTTGTAATACCGGACCCCTATTGTTTTTATCCAGTGATCAACGGTATCCTGTGCTTCTTTTATCGTCATGTGTTTGATTATTCTTTGATCTTTGAATCGATGATGATCGTTACAGGGCCGTCGTTTAACAGGCGAACTTTCATGTCGGCGCCAAATACTCCTGTTTGGATGGTTTTTCCAGTGGAGGCAGAAAGCTGTTGTACGAAATTTTCGTACATCGGGATGGCAAAATCAGGTTTGGCTGCCCGGATGTAGGACGGCCGGTTGCCCTTTTTCGTGCTGGCATGCAAAGTGAACTGGCTGACGACGATAATGTCCCCCTCAATGTCCAATATCGAAAGATTCATTACCCCGTTTGGATCATCAAAGACCCGGAGGTTGCTGATCTTTTTGCACAGCCATTCGATATCTTCTTGTGTATCTGTATCCTCAATTCCCAGTAAGACCAACAACCCTTTTTCGATGTTGGCATTTATTTCCCCTTCGATAGTCACCGAGGCTTCGCTGACTCTTTGTATCACTACCCGCATGTTGATAAACTTTATGAAATAAGTATCTAATATTCAAAACGAACCAGCTTAAGCCGGCTTCGGCGTTCACTGGGAACGAGGAAGCGCTTGCTGTCTAGTTGCAGGCCCTCCCGGAAGCGAAGGCGCAATTCCAGATTTTCCGTATTCATAACACTGTTCCGGTCAGCATGGCCCAACCCGTCTATAATGTATTCACTGATGGTATTTTCCTGTTTGATCTCGTCATTAAACAGCAATTTAATATTTTCTGCCGTTTTAAAAGAAAAGTAGGAAGAATAGGCACCCTGATCATTTTGGGAATACTGTTTTTTGTACAAAATGGTTTTCCAATGGAGCTTTCCTGAGGGGTGGATCGACAGGACCATTATGTTGTCATAATACATATCCCGGCTGGGTTGTCGAAAATCCCCATCAGGAATCCTGCTGGCCCTGGGATAATTTGAGGAGGTACGTGTAAACTCTTTGACTTTTTCCACGAACATAAGGATTCCTCCGTCTCTTCTGATTACACTCTCTCTGAGTTCCGCCTCGGTTATACCCACATTCTTTTTGGGTTTTTTGTCCATAAAGCGGGCCATGAATTCATTGTCAAAGGGCTCGTAATGGACCAGATAGTTTTCAGGGGTCTCAGGATCGAGATTAAGGTAAAAATAACCAATGGCTTTTTCCCTGTTTTTATCGGAATACAAACCTCCTCCCAACAGTCGTCTGTTCAGGTCATCCACAGAAAACCATACATCATAAGTCAGGATATCTTTCAAAGGAATTTTTATTTCTGATACTTCCTCCTGAGAGCCGTCATAATGATAAACTAAGTAATAATGATCCTTTCTCCTGGAAAAAAAATTGTCCTTACTGCGTACCATGAACATTTTTCCGTCATTGCTCAATAGTATTTGTGCAAAATGCTGTTCCCTGTAATAATTTTCAGGAGAAAAACTTTTTTCCCACATCAGTTTCATGCTGTCCACATCAAAACACAACATCTGGAATGCTTCCTGTCTTTCCAGGTAGTAGATCAGTACCTTGCTCTTGTCCTGTGACTGGATGATTTCAAATTCAGGTGTGAAAGCATAAGCTGAAAGCTCTTTGATGGTCACGGAATCCCGCAGGTTGGCGGCAGGGTCGTATTTATGTGCTTTGAGAATGGTCTTTCCTTTGTTTTTAAAATAGTAAAACAAGGTGAAATCAAATTTTGAAGCCGTTATTCCCATTGTTTTGGGATTTCTTTTGTCCAGTTCCAATACTTTTTCCCATGACAGGTGGAGTTGCCTGTTGAATCCTTGCACCTCTACATGTGTGGTACGATCCCGGAAGAGCAGTGTCTGTCCCGCCAACTCCCCGATTATTTCATAGGAAACATCATTAAAAACGGGAATTTCCTCCGAAATAGTAATTTGCTGGCTCGTCAGCAAAAGGGGGAAGCAGAGGAGCATAATAAATATACTCCAAAGGGATATTTCCCAATGACTGGATATGGTTTTCTGAGGTCTTCTCTTTACAACCTGCCGGGTCCAGTCAAAATTCAATAACTTATTCATAGCTCCTGCTTTAGAAATTTAACGTAATTATTGCTCGGGCGGTTGAGTGTTTTTAAATAAAGTACCTAAATTAATGATTTTGGCCTTAATTGCTGCCTGCTATTAGAAATACTGATGTAAATGTCTTTATTTTTGCGCCACAATAAAGAAAGATCAACAAAATAATGAGCAAGCGGAACAAACTTCAAAAATTTGCGGAACTGCTGGGGTACCCCAATGTTTATGAAAATTTTGAAGCAAAAAATCCCCAGTTGACAGGGTTCAATGCCGAGCCTGTTGACAGGAGGGGGAAATGGGCACAAGAACACTTTGGTAACCATAATCCCATTGTGTTGGAACTCGCTTGCGGCCGGGGGGAATATACGCTCGGTATGGCCCGCATGATGCCGGATAAAAATTTTATCGGAGTCGATGTCAAAGGCGCGCGCATCTGGAAAGGAGCAGGAATTGCCCTGGAGGAAAATCTGAACAATGCAGCCTTCCTGCGCACACGTATTGAACAAATCGCTCACTTCTTTGGTCCCGAAGAAGTGGAAGAGATCTGGATCACTTTCCCGGATCCTTTTTTGCGCAAGAGCAAATCCAACCGACGCCTCACCTCCCCCGTTTTTCTCGAACAGTACAAAAAAATACTCAAAAAAGATGGGGTGATCCATTTGAAAACAGATTCCCCACAACTCTATGAATTCACCCTGGAGGTGCTGGAATCTTACGAAGGAGCAGAAATACTCTATCAGGACGCCGATATCTATTCTAAACCACTACCGATACCTGAATTGGGGTTAAAAACTTATTATGAAGGCTTACATATCTCCGGAGATGATTCGATTAAATACATCCGGTTTAAGGTGTGATTTTTTTCACCAGAAGGCTTTTCTAAAAAATAGAATTTTATTCTTTCAATTTTAACATTGATTATCAATAGGTTATTGATAAGAATTGACCGAAAATAACATCAGGGTAAAAAAAATATCAAATTTCCCAACCTTCCCCTCTATTTCTACGTGAGTTAAGATATAAGAAAAAACAAACCAATAATCAGAAAAATTTTATCATGAAGAAATTGCTATTATCATTTGCATTATTGCTCTTTGCAGTAATGGCTTTCAGCCAGATTACCGTTAACGTCAACGGATTTGTTTTAGATACCAACGGCGATGGCGTGGAAAATGTTACCGTGTATATCACTATTGATTCGACCGATACCAACTTTGTCTATTTCAATGACGTATTGACCGATGCGGACGGCTATTTTTCCGACAGTGTCGAGGTGCCGCAAGATATGACGCAAGGTGCCATGTTTATCGGCATTTTTGACTGCGACAACAGTTACCAGGGGCAAATGGCTTATTGGTCTCCGGCAGGATCGGTTACCGTGACATTTTTATACTGTAATGTGGATTGCTCCGTAGAGATTGAAGAGACCAACACCGGGAACCTGGTTGCTTCAGGAAGCGGTGTCGCTCCATTCTCTTATGCCTGGAACACCGGAGCCTCAACATCTTCCATTTCGGTCCAGCAGGCCGGTAATTATTGCGTGACTTTAACCGATGCCAGTGGTTGCTCCAGCTCAACTTGTTATTACTTTGAAGGCAATGGGAATAATGATACCCTTTGTTATGCTTACATCCTGATGGACAGTATCAACACACCCGGTCTGATGCTCACCGCTGTGGGCAATGGAGAATCTCCTTATACCTATGCATGGAGTACCGGTGCGCAAACAGAAAGCATTACGATTAATGCCTTCGCCGCTTATTGTGTGACGGTTACGGATGCTTCCGGCTGTGAATCTACGGCCTGTATTGACCTGACCAACAACTCCTGTTCGGTTTATGTTTACGCAGGCAATGCCAGCGTTTTGGCAGAGCCTTACGGCACGGCACCTTATGCCTATTTATGGAATACGGGGGAAACCACCCAAAGCATTGTTCCGATGTCCAGTGGCAATTTTTGTGTAACGGTAACCGATGCCAATGGTTGCGTTTCTACCGATTGTGCCTATTACCAGCTTGGCGGAGGCAATGATACCTTATGTTATGTAACCATGGATTTGGTTCAGGGAGGCACGTGGCTCCTGGCTACTCCCTACGGAACGGCGCCATTCTCTTTTGTTTGGAGTACTAATGAAACAACGCAGAGCATTGCGATGAATGAAAATATTGTTTATTGTGTAACGGTTGCCGATGCTACCGGTTGCACCTCTACGGCTTGCTTCGACAATACACTGCCGGGGATTTCCGGGTATGTTTTCCTTCAGGATAGTCTGATCGTTGAGAACCTGAGCGGAACGGCCAACCTGTATGTACTGGAAGGAGACGGGGCGAACCTGGTGGGGTCCACAACGTTCGCGGCGACCAACGCAGGAGCTTATTTTGATTTTGAAAACCTGACTCCCGGCAATTACGTTGTACAAGCCGTACTGGATGCCAATACTCCAGCTGCTGCGGATTACCTGCCGACTTATCATTTCAGTGCTGAATTCTGGGATGAGGCAGATGTCATTACCCTGCCAGGTCAAAATTATCTTCATAGCATTATGATGATCCCTGTGGATGACGATGCCGATGGCCCGGGAGTGATTGGAGGAAACGTTTTCGACGAAGACGGATTCTGGGGAGGACATGATGATTTCGATGAAAGAAACAACAGCCCGCTGGAAGGTGTGGAGATCCTTTTGCATAACAGCAGCGACCAACCCATTGGTTATGCTTTTACAGGGGGGGACGGCAGCTTCAATTTTGGAAATCTTCCTTACGGGACTTATACCGTTTATGTTGAAATTCCCGGAGTGGAACGTGGTGAATATACCGTTACCTTAAGCCCGGATAATGAAACAGTGAACAATATCGTCTTTACCGTAACCGGAACCAGTGTCACTACCGCTACCCGCGAATTATTATTGGTGGATGAAATGGTCGCTCTTTATCCAAATCCTGTTAAAAATATGCTGAATGTGGAAATGAATCTGTCTTCAGGCAAGATTATTGGCTACCAGATTGTAAATTTAACGGGACAGGTAGTGATGAATCAACCATTTGAGGGGATGAGCATGAATTTATCCCAACTTACTGCAGGCGTATATATTCTGAAAGTACAAACCACTGATGGCATCGTTGCCCGTCAGTTTGTGAAAGAGTAACAAATAATTAAACAAAAAATGAAATAAAGAGAGTGGCCCCGGGGAATATTTCCAAAGGGCTACTCTCCTTATTTCTGATCATTGACTTGACCCCAAAATGTTGCAATAAAGGTTATAGTTAATCCATTTAATGAACCCGGAACCTCGATTATTAAAAGCATGCATCCAAGGGGATCGAAGGGCACAATTTGAATTGTACAAATTGTGTTATCCCACGCTTATGGGGGTTTGCCGGAGGTACCGAAAAAACGAGGATGAAGTGGCGGCTATGCTGAATACCGGTTTTTTAAGGATGTTGAATAATCTTAAAAAGTATTCCCCCTCAGTGCCATTTATCGCCTGGACAAAGCGCATTATGATCAATATCCTGATCGATGATTTTCGTAAAAATAAAAAGGAAAGGGAGCAAGTCATTTATGCCGAAGCAGATCGTTTGATGACCGACGGAAATACGGTGGATTACAACGAAGCTGAAAAGTATTTTGATGCCAATCATATTGAGTGCATAATCAACGAATTACCTGAAATTTCCTGCCAGGTGTTTAATCTTTTCGCGATCGATGGGTATTCACACAAGGAAATAGCGGATCAGCTGGGGATGTCGGAAGGCACCTCAAAATGGTACCTTTCGGGGGCCCGGAAAATGATACAGGAGCAATTGAGCAAAGAAATGAAAAAATCAAAAGCAGTATAAAAGATGAATAAGCTCGATGATTTTATAAAAGGGAAAATGGAGCAGCGTCAGTTTGAATTTGACGAGGCTCACTGGCATCAGGCAGCAGCAATGCTCGAAACTCAGGGCAGGAAACGCAGGAAGATTTTCTGGTTTTGTCTGCTCTCAGGACAGATACTGCTACTCGGCCTGGTCTTTGCTTTTTGGCAAACAGGCCTGGATTCGACGGGTTTTTCAATTGAAAACAATCAGGCTGTAGCAGAACAAACAGACCGTCGTGAAACATTGAAATCATCAGGTCCACAGCGGCTGCCCGCTACCAAGAGTAATGAAATAAATGACTTAGGTAAAAAAACACCTTCCACAGTTCAGGTTCTACCTGCGAAGAGAGATCAAAAGCAAAACCCGACGTTATCCAAAGAGCCGAATAACAAGACAGATCAGCAGGAGTTGACCCCAAATCTGGATAAAAAGAAGAATCCTTTAGCCTCGAATGGAGCAACATTACCGGCAAAGGTTTCCAATACGCCGATAGCGCCCGCGTTAAATAAGGAAACTTTGTTTACCAATGACCATGAAGCAAAAGAGGATCAACCCCCGGTGAAAGATCAAATAATGGTTGATGAAATGGTTTTTAAAAAGGAAGATTTTGGTTCAACTTTGATCCTGAAATTGCCGATATTGGATTTTTTGGTTCAGACCAAAAACCGGGCTGTCGAGGGAGATATTGCCATTCCGGATCCTTTACCGCTTTTTAAAAATCAGCTCAATATTTTTGCCGCTACTACTTTATATCCTTATGTCAGTGCCGGAGGGAAAAATGTAATCGGTTATACTGCCGGGGTGAATTATGCAGGCTTTTTAAAAAAGGCATGGGGCTTTGAGGCGGGGATTTATTACCGTTTGCGACAAGGTACTTTTTCAAAATCAGCCACGACGGAACAAATTACCTACGCTTTCAGCAGGAGTATCGAGCAATTTTTCGCCTTGCCGGAACAAATTCATACGCTTGAAATTCCGGTGGCCGTTACCTTTTCAAGAAACCGTCACACCGTTTCTGCCGGGGTGAATTTTAGTTATTTGCTCGGCCTGAAAGGAACCTTAAACCGGCAGGGCAGCGGAGAATCATTCCCCGCCGGACAGGGAGTTCAAATACTCGAACGCGGATGGATCGACACTGCCGGTTTTAACCCTAAACATTGGGATGCGTTTGGTGCCTGGTACTTTGCTGTGGACACGAAAATAAGTCTTGGAGCCAGATTACATTATACTTTCGGAAGCGTATTAGAGCATCCGGAGAGTGGCATTTACCTGGAGTCGAACCCCTTTTTCTTTGATGTAGGACTTCGTTATAATTTATTCAGCAGATGAAATGAGCATGAAATTATTTAAAATAAAAATTCACCCGTTTTCACCCGGCCATGAGATCATGGACTTCGGAAAAATTTTGGGAGCAAATAAGGGGGGGGGCATCCTTTTGGGTGTTTTCCTGCTGCTTACGCTTTCCCGTTGCAGCCCTTTGGATTTGCCGCCTGATGTCACAGAGGATCCGGTATTTACACTTTCCATGGGGACGGATGCCGGAGAAACCATCGCTTTCGGTGGCGGAGTGGACGGTTATCGCATGTTTACCTCCTATCAGCAGGGCGCGGATGGGGTCTTCACATTTATAGGTGAACTGAAAAAGGAAGGTGTGGTACCGGACACTTTTCCTTCGATCAGATTTGAGATTCGTGATTTCCTGGCCAATCCATTGTCGGTGGAGGTGGAGCAGGCTTTGATGTCTGTTGCCGGCTTTTACGACCAGACCCTTACAGGAGAATCGGATACAATCTACCGGGCTGCTTTTACCGCTTCCACCGGACAGTCCTGTTCCGGGTTACCTTCCAGTGCTTTTACCTGGAATTTTGACGACGGTACTTTTGGAGAAGGATATTCCGTCATTCATGAATACCCTAATAATGATGAACGAACGATAAACATGGAAATCAACGGACCTGATGGCGAATATGTAAGCGTGAGCAGAAACCTCAATTTCGGGGCTAATGTTCTGCCCTGTGGCCTTCAGGTTAACGCTTTCCAAACCAACACCCTGAATCTTACCGCCAGCCCCATCGGGGGGGTACCTCCTTACACTTATGATTGGAGTATAGGCGCAAACTCCCAAACCATTAGCCTTGTTATTGACTCCTTCTTGCTTGAACAGCAGTTTTGTGTTACCCTTACCGATGCCACGGGATGTGGATCCAGCTGGTGTGGCAATATACTGGGAGGTTACCAGATTTGTAATGCCCAATTTTCATATTCAACGTCTATGGTAACCGATTCCACCGAGGCTCCGGCCCAATTTTCAACCGTCACCGTCATTTACCGCGACGGGCAGGGGGGCATTTTTCGATCGGATCGACAGGCACAGGGGATGAATGCTTTCTTTGAGGTTCAGGAAGTAGCAGATTTTCAGCTGAATGAATTTGGGGAACCGACCAAGAAGGTAAAACTGGGCTTTAGCTGCGATTTGTTTGCTACAAACGGCAGTATGATAAAAATCAATTCCGGTCAGGGAACAATAGGCGTTGCTTATCCGGAATAACTGTTAAATAAAAAAAACCATTTACAGTTAATAAGAAAAGGGGCGTTCTCTTTTCATCGCTGATCCAAGAACAACCCCCTTTCCGTCGTCGAAAAACTACCGCGCAGTAGTGGATATTTTTACTTGTTTTTCGAAGCTTTAAATTGAGCGCAACGAAATCCGGCACCGAAAGGTCGGGAGGTTTTTCGGGGTTAGAGCGTAAACTATGCTTCGGAAAACATTAATATGATGCAGCCCCCTGATTTTTTGGTGGGAAAGCCGTAGAAAATTCAGGGAAAGGATACCCGATCTTCCGGGGCATTTGATTTAAACAAACAACCAGCCCCATGATAAATGATAAAATGCAGCAGACAACAGTTCCTTTGTTCTTTTTTATTTCCTTGTTTTTGTTCACCTCCTGTGATCCTTCGACTCATTATATCAGGGCCATTCGGAACGACACCAATGAGGAGATCATTATTTATTTTGACCAGAAAGGTACCGTTATTAAACCTGATTCCGTTATTGTGGCGCCCCACGCGACTTCCGAATATTTTAATACGTACCGCCTGGGAAAGAATAAACTTTATGAATGCGGCCCGGGATTAAATGAAGCCGGTTATAAAATGGAAATTTCCAATGGAAAAACACTGATCAGGGACTTTACCGATCCCAACAATTGGGAATCCGAGACGGATCGCAGGCATACTTATTGGAAGTGTACGTTTGTGATAAAGGAAGAAGATCTGCCGTAAGGGAAAAATGCTTTAGGGGAGTGGGCCAGCCATTTGGATTTAGGGTACAATGATTCTGAATGCTTTTTCCTGTAAAGTGATCCTGACAGGGGTATGTCCCAGGAATTCCCCGTCGGCTTCCAGCAGAAGAGGCCCTTCGCCCATTTCCGCTATAAAAATTTCTTTGGTCTGGAAGCCCTGGATTTTTCGGTGCCTGGTGATGCTGTCGTTATAAAAACGCCAGGAATTCAGTAAGACGCCCAGTTTGGTTACCCTGTGGGCAATGGTCAGCGCAATAAGCCCGTCGTTTGAAATGGCATGAGGAACAAGGCTCATGCCCCCTCCCGAATACTTGCAAATGCCTGCATTGATGGTGTAATGATAGCCGGTATCCTCCTGCCCGTTGAAAGTGATCCGTGCTTTGATCAGGTTGTATCTAAAAATACACCTCACGATCATAAAGAGATAAAAAAGGCTGTTTTTGACTTTCTTTTTATTTCGTTCAATAAAATGAACGACGAAGCCATCGTAGGCGAGTCCGGCCACATTTACGAAATATCGAAGATGCTTTTGCCCTTCTTTGTGGTAATCCAGAATCCCTACATCCTGAAGGAAAGTATTGCCCCGGAGCAGCATATCCAGCCATTGGTTTATGTTTTTCGGAATTCCGTAGGTTTTGATCCAGTCATTACCTGTTCCTACAGGCAGCAGCGCGTAGGTAATTTCGGTAGAAGGAACGATTTTTTGCTGGAGAATCCCGTTGGCCATTTCGTGATTGGTGCCGTCTCCTCCCACGGCTATAAAATAGCGAAAGCCTGATTTTACGGCCGATTCGACCAACTCAATGGCGTGGTCGGGATATTCGGTGTGGACAATAGTAGCATTGGGAATCCGGTCGAGGAGGACAGGTTTGATGTTGGGCCACAAACGACTTGCGACCCCATTACCTGCAGCAGGGTTGACGATGATGTACCAGTTGGTTTCGTTTTGCATCAAATATTATAAACACCCCAAATTTATAATCAATTACGGTCTCACAATCACCAGCCTTTTGGTAGTAATAATACGTCCCTCAGCGTTTGATAAACTGTACAAATAGGTTCCTTTTCTGAGGAAAGAGACATCGACTTTATCCATTAAATTTCGGTCAATAGAATATCTTTTATTCCAGAGTTGTTCCCCGATGATATTGTAAATGGTCAGGTTGTAAGTGTCTTTTGGCAGGTTCGAAAACTCAAATCGCACATTGACAATAGCAGGATTGGGAAAGGCATAAACCATGGGTTTTAGTTCGGCTACCTGCTGAACATCACTCACTACATCCAGCGATTTATATTCGACATTATTGGCATTGGTTCCGGAATTGTCCATTTGAACGATTGCAATGGCTTCCTTGGTGTCATTGGTATAAAAATGATATTCCAGGGTTGTGTCCTGGCCCAATGCTCCTGTAATGGCATCATTGCCAATGGCTCCGAGCGCAATATCCGTAATGTCCTGCCATCCAAAAAAACCAACCAGTGCATCCAGTCGGGTAGCTCTGATTTCGGTTCGCTTTTCACGAAGCACGTCAAATATCCCCCCGGGAATGGTAAGGGTTCCCCATCCGTCAACGAAATTGGTTTGATCTATGGCGACCCTGATGCGCAGTGAGTCTGGAGAAATTGGTAAACCGTCAAAGATATTGATCGGCAGATCATCCGGTGAAAAAGTATAGAGGATAGCAGATTCGTGTTGGTTCAGATCGGCAAGGTCTAAAGGAGCCGTACGCTCTACATAAGGAGGGTTAAAAATGGCAGAAAGATTAAAATTCAGCCCAACAGGATCATTTCCTGCAAAACCGATCATTTCAAACCGGCCGCTCTGTATCCGATAATATCCTTCCCCAAGACCATCGCTCGTTTCCATGACAAAATCGGCTGAAGGGAAAAGATCGGCAGCGGTGCCTTCGTCCAATGCCCGCACCACCCTTTGACGGGTGAAAGGTGCCTGGAGAGAAGCAAAGTTCCAGGTATGTTCTCCAAAACCAGGCTGTACATCAATATTTGAAGGCATATTATCAACAGCCGTGAAAAGCGTATCCCCGATTTGAGGGAAATAACTGTCGTCAATGGTGATTTGTCCGAATCCCAAAACACTAAAAAACAACCCTGAAATCAAAAAGTAAAATTTCTTTTGCATAATCAATATTAATGAAGTTGATTTCAAAAATAGGGATTATTTCTGAAAGAAGTTATACGTATCTGTTCTAATGCCAATTCTTTAACCTAATATTAAGTAATCGGCATCATTTTTATCAGGATCGGCAGCCGAAAATTTAATTTTGAAGAGAAGAGGCAGTCTTGCTGCTTAAAGGCCATTTCAGCGGGCGCCATTCATTAATAGCCGCCCGCTGAAACGCCTTCGTGGATTAATTTCCTTCCGGCATTTGCATGATCGGCGTCATGGAATCAAATTCGATCATCCACTTTCCTTTAATTTTGTGTGCGATTCCCATGCAGCTTGAAGGGCCGCCGAATTGTTGTCCCTGAACCATAATGTTTGCCGTTGAATTCCAGGTTAACAGTGCGATATTCGGATCGAGCAGTCTCCAGGAGGTTAATTCATAGGTGAAAGTAGGTTTACTGTCCACCATTTTCATGAATTCAGACCAGCCGGCTTTAAGGGCTGCTTTGCCTTGTGCCAGGGAGCCGTCGGGTGAAATTTCTGAAGCTTCCTCTGTATAAAATGCCCACATGGCCTCATCATCCCCGCTTTCGTAAGCATCATAAACTTCTTTTAAAAGGTTTTTAAAAGTAGCTTCATTGTCGGTTCCTACATTGTTTCTCTGGCCAAAGGAGGTGATGGTGATCAAGGTGAACAAGCTTAAAAATAATGATTTCATTGTTTAAAAAATTTAATGATTAATAATAGTGGTTAATTGATACAGCTTTGACGTACAGTGTTTTAGGGTTCTGGTTTCAAAGCCGCTATTGATTTATTTTAATTTACTTTGAAGGTTTTGTTGGGTCATTTTCAAGTACAGGTACTGTCTGTAAATAAGCCCAGATGGCGCTCACTTCTTCATCGCTTAGCAGCCCGAGGCGTGGCATCTGGTTTTTTAGGATGGTTCCGTCCGGCTTTTGTCCTGTCTTTACGGCCCTGATGAATTGCTCCTCGGTCCAATTACCCAGTCCAAATTTTTTGCTCGGGGTGAGATTTGCTGAATTGACCAGGTTAAAGTCCTCGTCCGGTACAGGGTTGCCCCCTCCGAAAAACCCTGAAGACTTTTCAGGTTCCAGCAGGTTCATGGTTTCAAAACTGGCTGAGTGACAGGTGGCGCATTCATAAATATCGGTGGCCAAATATCGGCCAAAAGCTACCTTGTCAGAAACAGGTGGTGCAGAAACTGGTTTTCCGTCGTAGGCAAGCGGCGAGTACACGTTCAATAATACCAGGGTCTTCACCAATGCAGAAGATAGATAATCAGGCGTGGGGTGTTGGGCTTCTGAAGGTTTCATAATGTCGGCATCTGACCGGAGGTAAGCAATTACAGATGCCATATCCTTATCCGACATTTGGGGGTGGCACATCATGTAACCAACAAACCGGCCGTTGCGGTTGATTCCGGTACGGATGAGGTAGGCCAGTTCCCCATCGGAATAGGTTCCAATGCCTTTGTCAGGATGTTGGGTAATGTTTGCCGTCCACATTTCCCCGAATGGATCCTCTTTTTGGGAAAACTGCCGGCCGCTGAGTTTTCCGTCGTTGCCAAGGTGACAATGAGCGCAAACGTTTACGACTATTTTTTCGCCAAACGCCAGGCTGGCCGAATCCGTCGGGATTTGCACTACAGGCGCTTTGACGGGGAATGTTTTCATAGGAGTCAGTTTAGCATAAGCCAATAAACCTGCGATGGCGAGTACTATGATGCCTAGAATGATACCGAGGGTTTTTAAAATTTTTTTCATGATCGCATTCTTTTTTGTTGTGATAAATAAAGTATGCAATAGGTGATCTGTAAGATTTTTTTCGATTGCATGATGCAAATATGGGGGGGGATATGCCGGAGAGCATACCAATATTGTCGCAAAGGATGGCAAAAATGTCGCAGACTTATAAAATGTTGATTATCAAGATATTTGACCGGGTGTTGAGCCGAAATATTCTCTAAAACACTTGATAAAATACGTGGGAGAGCTGAATCCGCACAGGTAGGCGACCTCTGAAACAGTTCCGGCTTTTTGTTCGATCAACTGTTTTGCTCTTTCAAGGCGCATATTGCGGATGACTTCATTGGGAGAAAACCCCGTGAGGGCCGATAATTTTCGATGCAGCTGACTTCGGCTCATGCCAATCTGCTGCCCAAGAACAACCACATTGAACTGTTCATCTTCAAGCCGGGCTTCAATGGCTTCTTTTATTTTTTGCATAAAAGCGTTGTCCATACTTTTTACCTTCACCTCGGCAGGAGAAAAGGTGTTGAGCACCCGGCGGTAATATTTTTGTAACTGTTCCCTTTGGGAAATGAGATTGGCGGCCCGTACTTTGAGCTCCCGGGCATCAAAAGGTTTCAAAATGTAATCATCGGCCCCCGTTTCGAGGCCTTCAAATTTATCAGACTGTTCTGCTCGTGCCGTGAGCATAATAACCGGAACATGGCTCGTTTTTTCATTTGTTTTGATCAGCCGGCAAAATTCGATCCCATCCATTTCCGGCATCATGACATCCGTTATCACAAGGTCCGGCATGGTTTCGATCGCTTTTTCAATGGCTTGTTTTCCGTTTTCGGCCTCAATAATCTTAAAATCACGGCTCATGATTTCAGCAATATAGGCACGAAGGTCGTTATTGTCTTCGACGAGCAGGAGCAAGGGTTTGTCTTCCGGTGAAAAAATTTCATTCATGGAGGGACTCCCTTCCTCCTTTATTTGAACACCCTTTGTGAAATCCATTGGATTCTCATCTGCCAGGATTGTGACTTCCGCTGCCTCAACGATTTGCCCGGAGTTGAAAAATCTTTTTTCAACGGGGAGCAATACACTGAACGAGGTTCCTTTTCCTTCTTCACTTTCTACGGTAATTTTTCCCCCGTGCAATTCAGTAAGTTCTTTGGTCAGGGCAAGTCCGATCCCACTACCCGCCTGAACTTCTGAGGGGTGACTTTGGGTAAATCGTTCAAAAATATGGGGTATTTGTGATTCCGGGATGCCAATACCTGAATCGCTGACAGTCATGCGGATATATCCTTCAGTAAATGTTGCCCCTACGGTAATTTTGCCGCCCTCTTCCGTAAATTTAAAAGCATTGGAAATCAAATTGACCAGTATTTTTTCTACCTTATCCTTATCGAAAAAGCATTTTGTCGCCAGCTGAGGTTTTTCAATTTGATAATCAATCTCCTTTCGGACCGCCAGGCTTTGAAAAGATCCTGCCACAGCATTGATGAATTTTCCCAGGTCTCCTTCAGACACCTGAAGTTTTAGTTTTCCACTTTCCAGTTTCGACAGATCCAAAAGCTGGTTAATCAGGTTGAGCAGGCGTTTCCCGTTTTGATGAATGATGCGATAATATTTTTGAGGATCATCCTTAAAGGAACCATTGATCATTTGCTCGACCGGACTTAAGATAAGGGTAAGCGGGGTGCGGAATTCATGACTTATATTGGCAAAAAAGTTGGATTTAATGGTGTCCAGTTCTTTTAATTTTTTAGTTTCCGCGAGCCTGAGCTGAGCAAAAAGCTCTGCTTCTTTCTGCTTGGTTTTTTGTTTAAACCGCAGGTATTGAAAAATAAAAACAAACCCGAGTAATACGGCGATGGCTCCAAGGAGAATATTTTTTTTCTGATGCATTTGGCGTTCGAGTTCCAGATCCTGCCTGATGAGTTGGGCTTCTTTTTTTTGCGTTTCATATTTGGTTTCTACCTCGGCAATGGCGGCTACGTTTTCCTTGGTGTAAAGGGAATCTTTAAAATCCATGTATTTTTTCAACCATAATATGGACTCCCCCGGGTTTCCTAAAGATTCATAGGCGTTGGCGAAGTTTTTATAGTATTCTTCCAGGGGTTCCGCGAGTTTAAGCTGCTCCATGATCTGAAACCCTTCCTGGTTGACCTGCAATGATCTGGCATAATTACCTTTACGCCACAACACTTCGGATAAGGTAGCGTAAGGAAAGACCAGGTTGGATTCCCGATTGGCCTCCCTTAAAATCCGGATGGAATTTTCAGCCATTTCGATGGACTTGTCATAATCTGATTTTTGCATCCACAGGTGAGCCAGCGTCCCTGAAAGCACCCCTGCCAGAAAATTATTGCCCGATTTGTCGGCCAGCTCATAGCCTTTTTGAGCATATTCTATCGCTTTGTCATAATTCCCGGTACCGTTATAGGCTACCGAAATGTTGTTGTAGGTAAAAATGGCACTTTTTTCCCCTTCCGGAATACTCAACCGTATGGCAAGCGCTTTTTCCAACCATTCAACGGCCTTGTCCGGCACATTCTGATCACTATAAACATTTCCAATGTTGGCATAAGCAGAAGCCAGGTCTTTCTGATTCCCCACTTTTTCTTTTATTTCAGCTGAGCGAACCAGGTAGACAATGGCACTGTCATAACGAGCCATGTTTTGAAAACAGCTTCCTAAAGAGTTGAAGGCCTTTCCATGAAGTTCAAAATCATTGGTCTGCAAAGCCAGCGCCAGTTCTTTTTTATGATGAGGTAAGGCTTCATCAAATTTCCCTAATTCTTCCAGCGCATATCCTTTGAGATATTCAGCCCTGGATAAACTTCTGAGATCCTTGGCTTTTTTCGCCAATTGTTCCAGTGTATCGGAATAGCCAATTCCTTTTTCGGGACTATTTTGCAATACGGCATAGGACAGTTCGTAATAGGATTCTAACCGGGCGTTCTGATCAGCTGCCTGTTTATAGACATCACGCAACCGGGCTATCTCTTCTGTTTGACCATCGGCGCAAAAAACTGTAATGACGGAGCAAAACAAAATAATAATGACTTTCCGCATTGTTGGCTTTTTTATGATAAATCAATACCAAGTTAAGTGAAATTATTATTAAGTGATTCTAAATTTCGTAAATTTATTTTTTGTCGAGGTATTGTTTTGCGTGACTTCAACTTTTTCAAAGAGTTCCGAAAAACCAAAAAGTATTCCTTTCCCTTACCGGATTCACAGGGTATTTTTTACCTTTAATGCACAGGCTTCAAATCAGCTTTAAAAAATGGTTATTGGGTCATTTGTCTGTTACGGTGATTTTTTTTGCATTATTATTTACGTGGTGACAATACTTACACATAAAATTGTGAAGAAGGAGTAGGTTTCCCTGGCTTTTGAATGAGAAGATGAAGATGGGAGCGATAATCGTTCTAAGAGAAATTTTGATAGGATTAGAGAAGCAACTATCAAACTATTTTATGCTGAAAGCCCTTTCTTATGGTCGTTTATAGGTAAGGCCTAATTGAATTAATTTAATTGCCGCCGAAATTTATAATAGTTGCAGCGCACCTGTCTGACCGCCAGGCGAGGCCGCAACATTTTTTCTATGGTTGGAGATTTAGGTTGCGGTGCGCTGCACCTTAAATCCTCTTCCCCCTTGTTTGGTGACAAAGATTAAGGTGCTCTGCACCTGATTATATTCGGCAGTTAAATGTACAAAACCAATTAGGCCTGGGTTCTTGATGATATTTTACACCCCGCGCAAAAGCACTGGGCAAGCGAAATCTTATTGAATGCGATTATTTTTACGTAGAAAAAACAGACAATGAATATACCTGATAAAAACATCGTTTTTCCGTTGGAACACCACGACAGGTTGTGTTTTCTGAAAAACATCATCAAAAACCCGAACATCATAGTGGGGGATTACACCTATTATGATGATTTTGAAGACGTTCATAATTTTGAGAAAAATGTAAAGTATCATTTCGATTTTGTGGGAGACAAACTCATCATCGGCAAGTTCTCTATGATTGCTTCGGATGTCATTTTTTTTATGAACGGCGCCAATCACCTTACGGATGCCATCTCCTCCTATCCTTTTGCTATTTTTGGAAAAGACTGGTCCAACGCCATGGAGGGCAAGGAATATCCGGTCAAAGGAGACACCCTGGTGGGCAACGATGTCTGGATTGGTTATAAAGCCACCATTATGCCGGGGGTAACCATTGGGGATGGCGCTATTATTGCGGCTCATTCGGTGGTGATCAAAGACGTGGCCCCTTACTCCATCGTAGGCGGCAACCCTGCCAAAGAGATCAAAAAAAGATTTTCAGAAGAAAAGATCGAAAAGCTGCTCGCTTTAAAATGGTGGGATTGGGACATCGAGAAGATCACGAATCATACCCGCGACCTGACAGGAAAGGATATTGATGCCCTTTGATTCATTTATTTTTTACAATAAAGTTATTCTTCAAAAGCCTGAAGTTTAACGAGTTTAGCGTATTCCTTGCCGCGTTCGAGCAATTCGTCGTGGGTTCCTCTTTCGATGATCTTTCCTTCGTTCATGACGATAATCTCGTCGGCATGCCGAACGGTGGACAGCCGGTGTGCGATGACGATGGAAGTCCTGTTTTTCATCAGTTCCAGGAAAGCCTGCTGGACAAGGCGTTCAGATTCGGAATCCAGGGCGGAAGTCGCCTCGTCGAGGATGAGGATGTCCGGATTTTTTAAAATGGCCCGGGCAATGGTGAGTCGCTGGCGCTGGCCACCGCTCAATTTGTTGCCGCGGTCACCGATATTGGTCTGATAGCCATTTTCCGTATGGACAATGAATTCATGGGCGTGGGCGATTTGGGCGGCCCGGAATACCTCTTCCTCGCTGACCCCTTCCTTTCCGAAAACGATATTGTTGTAAATGGTATCATTGAACAAAATCGCTTCCTGGGAAACGATGCCCATGAGTGCCCTTAAAGATTTTATTTTATACTTTTTGATATCCACCCCATCGATGAGGATGGCTCCTTCGTTTACATCATAAAACCGGGGCAGCAGATCCACGATGGTCGATTTTCCGGCACCTGAAGCACCCACGAGCGCGATAATCTTTCCTTTGGGAACTTTTATATCAATATTTTTGACTACGGGGCCATCCGACGAGTTATAGGAAAAGCTGACATTTTTGTATTCGATACCTTGTTCAAATGATGGAATGACCAATGCTTCCGGATCATCCTTGATAACTTCTTCTGCAAAAATGATTTCCTCTACCCGGTTTAAAGCCGCGATCCCTTTTTGTATGTTGTAATAAGCCTTGGAAAATGCCTTTGCGGGGTTGATCACGTTAAAGAAAGCAAGGAAAAAAGCAAGAAAGGTGGTTGCATCCAGGGAACCGTCAAAGACCAGTTTTGAGCCATACCAAAGCAGAACAGCAGCCGTACAGATACCCAGGAATTCGGACAAAGGAGAGGCCAGGTCGCGACGCCATAACAACCGGGTGAGAATGTGGCGATAGTCATCGTTTTCCTTTCCAAATTTCCCGGTTTGGTAACCTTCTGCATTAAACCCTTTGATGATTCGAAGTCCTGACAATGCCTCTTCCGTCATGGAGACGAGAACGCCCAGTTTGGACTGAACTATATTAGACGTTTTCTTTAGGGATTTTCCAATGCCGCCGATCACTACCCCTGTAAACAAAATTAAAATGAAAACAAAAATAGTCAACTCTGTACTCACGTAAAACATAAAAACCAATGAACCCAGGATGACCAGTGGTTCTCGGAAAATCACTTCCAAAACGTTGAGGATACTCGCTTCAATTTCCTGAACATCTGAAGACATTCTCGACATCATATCTCCTTTGCGTTCCTCAGAGAAAAAGGCAAGGGGAAGGCTCAGTATTTTATCGAACAAGCGGCTGCGCAGGTCACGTGTTACGCCATTCCGAACAGGAGCCATGAAGACCATCGAAAGATACAGGAAAACATTTTTGAGAAAGAAAACCATGACAATGACGAGACAAGCGTAAAATAAGGCTTTGTCCCTGCTTTCGAGGATGAGCTGGCTAAATTCGTACTTAAAATAAGGTAAATAGGAAGCCAGGCCTGTCTCGAGGTCGGGTTTTTCCGTCACCAGATCCTCTTGCCCGAGCAGTAAATTAAAGAACGGAATAATCACAGGAGCACTCAGCGCTGTAAAAATAGCCGTAAAAATATTACTGATAATGTTGAGTCCTACATTGAGTTTGTATTTACGGAGGTTACCGATAAGTCGCCAAAAACTATTCACCTTCTTTGAATTCAAAATCATTCAGGAAGGAAGTATCGAACTTGCCCGACCTGAATCTTTCGTCTTTCATAATTAATTTATGAAGGGGTACAGTCGTTTTGACGCCTTCGATAATAAATTCTTCGAGGGCTCTTTCCATTTTTTTAATACAATCTTCCCTTGTATGGGCGCGACAAATCAATTTCGCGATCATGGAGTCGTAATAGGGAGGAATCGTATAGCCGGTATAAACATGGGTATCCACCCGGACACCGTGCCCTTTGGAGCTGTGAAAAGAAAGTATTTTACCGGGACTTGGGCGGAAGTCGTTGAATGGATCTTCTGCATTGATACGACATTCCATGGCATGTCCTTTCGGCAGGTAGCTTTCGCCGGTAATGGGCTCGCCGGCCGCAATTTTTATTTGTTCCTTGATCAGGTCGTGGTCGATGACTTCCTCGGTAACGGGGTGTTCCACCTGGATACGGGTATTCATTTCCATAAAGAAGAAATCCCGGTGTTTATCGACCAGAAACTCTACGGTTCCCAGACCTTCATATTTGATCGATTCTCCAGCTTTTACGGCAGCATCGCCCATTTTTTTACGAAGTTCCTCGTCCATGAACGGAGAAGGGCTTTCTTCGATAAGTTTTTGGTGACGGCGTTGAATGGAGCAGTCACGTTCAGAAAGGTGGATCACTTTCCCGTATTGGTCACCAGCGATCTGAAATTCTATATGGTGGGGCTCTTCCACGAATTTTTCACAGTAAATACCATCGTTGCCAAAGGCTGCTTTTGCTTCCTGTTGACACATATTGTAATTTTGTTCAAAACTCTCTTCATTTCTGACAATACGCATCCCACGGCCACCTCCCCCGGCGGTAGCTTTAAGAATTACAGGATAGCCGATTTTTTTGGCAACCTCTAATCCTTGTTTGGCATCTTTGAGCAATCCACCGGAACCGGGCACTACGGGAACACCGGCTTTGATCATGGTTTCTTTGGCCGTGATTTTATCGCCCATTTTACGCATCTGTTCGGGCGTGGGGCCGATAAATTTTATACCATATTCTTTACAAACTTCGGCAAAATCAGCGTTTTCAGCCAGAAACCCATACCCTGGATGCACGGCATCGGCGTTGGTGATTTCTACGGCAGCCATGATCTTGGGAATGTGCAAATAAGAATCTGCAGAAGAAGGAGGGCCAATACAAACGGCTTCGTCTGCAAAGCGTACGTGAAGGCTTTCCCTGTCAGCCGTGGAATAAACGGCCACAGTTTTAATGCCCATTTCACGGCAGGTCCTGATGACACGCAGCGCTACTTCGCCCCTGTTGGCTATGAGTATTTTTTTGAACATACTCTAGGTTAGTTTAATTTTTAAAGATTAAAGCATAAAGTACTCGTGACTGATAGCAATTCAAGTGAAAAATGCAATGTGGTCCAGCCGATAAACTTTAGTCTTTATTTTAACTCGGATCAACTAGGAAAAGAACCTGGTCGTATTCTACGGGCTGGGCATCCTCCACCATAACTTTTACGATCTTTCCTCCAATTTCAGATTCTATTTCGTTGAAAAGTTTCATGGCTTCGATGATACAAACAGCACTGCCTTTTTCTATTGAATCCCCAACTTTTACATATGGGGGTTTATCCGGTGAGGGAGAACGATAAAATGTACCAACCATTGGGGATTTTACCTCCAGGTAATTTCCATCCATTTGATTTTGTGTCGCAGCTGCTTCACCAGTAGTATCTCCTGAAGGCCTGGCCGGAGCCGCCACAGGGGCAGCAGATAAAGCCGGTGCCGAGGGCATAATAGCCTGAGAAGAAATGAGTTGTGCTTTTGCGTTTTGCTTGTTGAAGTGCTTGGTCCTAACTGAAATTTCGAAATCTCCATCTCTCAATTTAAATTCCGAAAGATTTGATTTGCTCAGTTGTTTGATCAGCTCTTGAATCTCTTTAAAAGTCATGTTACTACTTTTTTACACGTTCGACGTAAGATCCGGTTGCGGTGTCAACTTTAACCCAATCTCCTACATTTATAAACAAAGGTACACGAATTTCAGCACCTGTTTCTACCGTGGCGCTTTTTTGTGCGTTAGTTGCGGTGTTTCCTTTGGCTCCGGGTTCTGTATAGGTTATTTCAAGCTCAATATATTGGGGCATTTCGAGCGTCAGTGCGGTCTCATTATCAGCATGGAAAAGAATGTCAACCATCGTACCTTCCTTAAGTAATGGCGCATTTTCGATCATCGCTTCCAAAAGATTCACCTGTTCGTAGGTCTCCGTATTCATGAAATGGTAACCCATTTCATCAGCATACAGGAATTGATACTGACGTCTTTCTACTCGGATATCATTTATTTTGTGTCCGGCAGGAAAAGTGTTTTCAATGACTCTTCCTGTGGTAAGGCTCTTGAGTTTAGTACGGACAAAAGCGTTACCTTTTCCTGGTTTTACGTGTTGGAATTCCACAATGGTAAAAGTATCGTTGTTAAATTCGATACACAATCCTTTACGGATGTCAGAAGTTGATGCCATTTTAAATAATCCTTTTAAAAATTAAGCGGATAAATTATGGATTGTTTTGGCTTAATTTACCCGGTCATTACATAAATTATGCTGCATAATTTCATCTAATTTATGCAGATTTTTTCAAAACGGTGCAAAGATACAAAAATTAAATTGCCCATTTAATATAAACTGCTCCCCAGGTGAAGCCGCCTCCAAAGGCAGTGAGGATGATATTGTCTCCTTTTTTTAGCTGATTTTCGTAATCCCAAAGGCAAAGAGGAAGAGTAGCTGCCGTGGTATTTCCGTATTTATGGATGTTTACCATGACTTTTTCCATAGGGAAATCAGCCATTTTGGAAACCGTCTCAATAATACGATGGTTGGCCTGGTGAGGCACTAGCCACTGAACATCCTTTTCCTCAAGTTCATGTTTTGCCATAATCCTTGTCACTACATCCGACATGCCTTTTACTGCGGCCTTGAAAACGGGACCGCCTTCCTGCTGAATGAAATGTTCACGTGCAAGAACCGTATCCGTCGTCGCAGGATACCGTGATCCTCCCGCTTTCTGTTTTAAATATTTTTCGCCGAGGCCGTCACTTTGAAGGATGGCATCCATCACGCCGTTCTCATCTTTGCTGGGTTCCAGCAGGACTGCTCCTGCACCATCCCCGAAAATCACACAAGTCGTTCTATCTGTATAATCAATGATGGAAGACATCTTGTCGGCTCCGATCACCATAACCTTTTTATATCTGCCCGAAGCGATGAAATTAGCGCCTGTTTCCAACCCAAAAAGAAAACCGGAGCAGGCAGCACTCAGGTCAAAAGTAAAGGCGTTTTTCATTCCTACTGCGTAAGAGATGACATTGGCCGTATCGGGGAAAATCATATCGGGGGTGACGGTAGCACAAATGACCAATTCAATGTCCTCAGGATGTGTGCCCGTTTTTTCCAGTAGCCCTTTTGCGGCCTCAATGCCCATGACTGATGTCCCCTGACCTTCGCCTTTGAGTATTCTTCGTTCTTTTATTCCGGTTCTTGTAGTGATCCATTCATCACTGGTTTCAACGATGGTTTCCAGTTCCTGATTGGTCAAAACATATTCAGGAACGTATCCATGAACTCCGGTTATTGCTGCTCGGATCATTGTCAATTGATTATTTTACAAAATTGGCCGCAAGGTATGAAAAAACTTTCTTGAATCCTTAAAATTTGCATTTGTCTTCGAGAAATTGAAAATTATCCTGACAGTTTCCTATCTTTTCGTAGCTTTGTACGATTTTTTGAGGGCGGTATTTTTTATATATGGATTTACGATCTCAGATAGACGTTGAAAGACTGCCTCAGCATATTGCCATAATAATGGACGGGAATGGCCGTTGGGCAAAAGAACATAATATGCCGAGGGTCTTTGGACACCGCAATGGTGTTAAAGCAGTTCGGGAAGCCACCGAGGCTGCTGCTGAGATTGGTATAAAATACCTTACACTATATGCATTTTCCACCGAAAACTGGAAACGGCCCAAATATGAGGTGGGGGCATTGATGAAACTGCTGGTGGATACGCTCCACAATGAAGTAAAAACCCTCAATAAGAACAATATTAAACTACAGGCTATTGGAGACCTGGAACGGCTGCCTCCTAAAACTTTAAAAGCTTTGCGGGAGGGCATTGAGTCTACTAAAAATAATAACAGGATGACGCTCGTTTTAGCGCTCAACTACAGCGCAAAATGGGAAATCCTTGAGGCGACCAAAGCTATTGCCATGAAGACCAGGGACGGAAAGCTGGAACCCGACGATATTGACGAAAATATTTTTAACAACGCACTCAGTACTCAAGGTATTCCTGATCCTGAATTGCTCATTCGGACCAGCGGAGAAACCAGGCTAAGTAATTTTCTCCTTTGGCAAATAGCTTACGCTGAATTGTATTTTACTCCCGTTTACTGGCCTGATTTTGATAAAGAAAAATTTTACAAAGCCATTATTGAGTTTCAAAACAGAGAACGCAGGTTTGGAAAAACCAGCGAACAACTCAAAACTTAGTTTGGAAGGATGGCAGATACATACAACCTATTGATTGATAACTGCCTCTATTTTATTAAAAGTTTAAAGAATTATATGAGAATAGTAATTTTTGCGCTCCTTTTTGTCACCCTGTCTGCGGGAGTATTTGCTCAGACAACAGACGAAACACCGATTTACGAGTATGATGAGCCCACAGAGTTTGAAATCGGAGGCATTAAGGTAACAGGAGCTGAATATAGTGATGACAATGCGGTAATCGGGGTGTCAGGGTTGAAAGTGGGGGATAAAATCCGCGTACCGGGTCCCGATATCCCACAGGCGATAAAAAAATTATGGAAACTGAGGTTGTTTACCGATGTACAGATTCTTAAAGAAAAAACCATCGGTGATGTGATCTTTTTGGAGATACTCGTGGTTGAGCGCCCCCGTTTGTCAAAACATTCATTCAAAGGCGTGAAAAAGTCCAAACATGACGACCTGAATGATGAAGTCAATAAATTCGTACTCAAAGGGGGAATTGTGACCGAAAACGTCAAAGCCAATGCGGCAGAGGCTATTGAGAAGTATTTTATTGGCAAAGGTTTTCTTGATGCCGCGGTCACTGTTGATGAATTCAAGGATACCTCAAGGATCAATGCGGTCGGATTGACGTTTAACGTGGACCGGGGCCCCAGAGTGAAAATTGCGGACATTATCTTTGAGGGGAATGAAAATATGAGCCCGAGGAAACTCCGCAAACAAATGAAGGAGACCAAATGGAAAAAGCGTATTTTTTCCTCTTCAAAATTTATCAAACACGACTACCAGGCGGATAAAAACAGCATCATTGCGCATTACAATACCATAGGGTACAGGGATGCTCGCATCCTCAGTGATTCCATGTGGCGTAATGACAAAGGGCAGTTGGTCCTGAAGCTCAATATCGAAGAAGGCAACCGTTACCACTTCAGGAATATCGCATGGAAGGGTAACTCCATCCATGATTCCGAAAAGCTTGACCAGATCCTGGGCATCAATTCAGGAGATATTTATAACCAGGAATTGCTTAACAATCGGTTGAGTTTTAGCCAGGATGGACGTGATGTGAGTACTTTGTATATGGACGACGGTTACCTGTTTTTCCAGGTAGATCCTGTAGAGGTCGCCATCGAAGGAGATTCCATCGACCTGGAAATCAGGATATTTGAAGGCCCCCAGGCCACCATTGATAAGGTAGTCATCAAAGGTAATGATCGTACGCATGAGCACGTCATCCGCCGTGAATTGAGAACCCTGCCCGGGCAGAAGTTCAGCCGAACGGACATCATCCGTTCCCAGCGCCAAATCATGAACCTGGGATACTTTAACCCGGAAACGCTTGGCATCAATACTCCGGTAAATCCTCAGCGAGGAACCGTGGACATTGAATACAGCCTCGAAGAAAGGCCTTCCGATCAGCTCGAATTGTCAGCAGGTTGGGGAGGTTACCAGGGGGTCATCGGTACGCTTGGGGTGTCTTTCAACAATTTTGCCTTGCGCAATATGTTTAAAAAGAATGCCTGGCGCCCTGTGCCAATGGGGGATGGACAACGTCTGTCGCTGAGGGCACAATCCAATGGACGTTTTTATCAATCGTATAATATTTCATTTACAGAACCGTGGTTAGGAGGCAAAAAACCGAACTCCCTGACGGTTGGCGGGTATTACAACAAGATTACCCGGGGTACTAAAGGCCTTTCCACCTACGGCAGTTTTGAAATCCTCAATGGAAGTGTAAGTCTGGGTACCCGACTGAGCTGGCCGGATGATAACTTCGTGTCCAGTACAGCCATCAATATTCAGACCATCAAACTGAACAACTACTTCGGTGGATTTACCACGGATGAAGGGGAATATGTTTCTGAAGGTAATTTCAATAACTTCAGCATCACTCAAACCCTTGCAAGAACGACCGTCAATGACCCGATTTTTCCAAGAGAAGGATCTACGTTCTCTGTTTCTTTGCAGTTTACCCCTCCTTATTCTTTGTTTAGCGACAAGAATTACGCTGATCTTCCTGCTACCGAAAGATTCAAATGGCTGGAATACCACAAATGGCGTATCAATGCCGACTGGTATGCGCCCCTCGGAGAAAAATTCGTGATCAAGGCATCCATGAAGTTTGGATTCCTCGGAAAATACAATTCAGTGCTGGGTACCTCGCCTTTTGAAAGGTTCCAGATCGGTGGAGACGGGATCAACAACCAGCAGTTCTCTTTTACCGGGGTGGATATCATTTCTCTTAGAGGGTATGAAATCACCGACCTGGAAAATAACCAGCTGAATGGTCAAAGCGCGGCAACGCCCTTGTTTGATAAATTTACGGTGGAATTGCGTTACCCCATTTCTCTTAACCCAAGTTCAACCATTTATGTGCTGGCTTTTGCCCAGGGAGGTAATTCCTGGAGAAGCATCCGTGATTTCAATCCTTTTGATATCAAGCGTTCTGCAGGAGTGGGACTTCGCGTCTTCCTGCCGATGTTTGGCTTGCTTGGATTCGATTATGGATTCGGTTTTGATAAGGATCTCGAAACCGCGGTTGACGGAAGTAAATTCAAAGCTGCCGGTAAATTCAGTATCATCCTTGGATTTGAACCGGAATAATAAATCTTAAACCCTCCTTTGGAGCTGATGGGAATGGGAAAGCCACGAATGCACGATAGAATTTGCGCATTCGTGGCTTTCCCATTTTAAATTTCAGCCGTTCCCCGGATATCTGTCGGGGAATACTTTTACCTTTGACCCTGGTTAAACGATTTTACATTAATGAACAGAGAATTTCTCGTCAATATCATTTTCCTGGTGGTCATCAATTTGCTGATCAAACCGTTTTATATTTTTGGTATTGACAGGACGATTCAAAATGTAGTGGCTGACGGTGATTATGGCATGTATTTCACCTTGTTCAGTTTTACCTATCTTTTCCAGATCATCAATGATTTCGGTATTCAGAACTTTAACAACCGAAATATTTCCCAATCCAGGCACCTGATCGATAAATACTTTCCTAATATTCTTGTACTCAAGACCCTGATGGGGCTCGTTTTCCTGGTGGTGGTGTTTATCGTGGCGGCCATTTTGAAATTTGAGGCCGTTTGGAACAACCTGCTTTTCCTGGTTGCCTTAAACTGGATTTTAACTTCCTTCCTCCTCTATTTGCGCTCCAATGTTTCAGCACTAGGCATGTATAGGGTGGATAGCATGCTTTCGGTACTCGACAAATTGTTGCTCATTATCATTTGCGGAGTACTGTTGTGGAGCCCTTTGACGGGGGGAGTTTTTGAAATCGAATGGTTTGCCCTGGCACAGACCTTTTCCCTTGGGGCAACAGGGATGGTGGCTTTTGCCATCGCATATAAAAAACTGAAGTGGTTCAAATGGAGCTTTAAGCCCGTCTTCTGGTTATTGATTTTCAAACAAAGTTATCCCTATGCATTGATCATCTTCCTGATGACAGCCTATACCCGGCTCGATGGCGTGATGATCGAAAGGATGCTGCCGGATGGCCGTTTTGAGGCGGACATTTATGCTTCTGCCTATCGATTACTGGATGCGGCCAATATGTTCGGGTATCTTTTTGCCAGCCTTTTGTTACCGATGTTTTCGAGGTTGTTAAAAGAACAAAAGAGTATCCAGGAGTTAACCAGGACGGGCTTTAGCCTGATTTGGACGGGAGCTGTGACACTTGCCATTTCGGTATGGTTTTTCAGGGAAGAGATCATGCACTTGCTTTACGATAATGTAACAGCAGAATCAGGACCTGTACTTGGTTACCTCATCATCAGTTTTATCGCTGTTAGCGGAGGTTATATTTTTGGAACGTTGTTGACCGCCAACGGTAATTTAAAAGGCATGAACATCATTTTTGTGTTTGGGCTGGTGCTCAATTTTACACTCAATTGGTTCTTTATTCCTGAATATTTTGCTGAAGGCGCGGCAGTGGCCACCTGTATCACCCAGTTTTTTGTTTTTATCCTGCAATTGGTACTGGCTGTGAAGCTGTTGGACCTATCCTTTCCACGTCGGGAATTATTGGCACTGGCGGGGTTTACGATTGCTTTTATGCTCCTTGCGTCGGTTGTTGAGAGTTATGTCCCAGGGAATTGGGTTGTTAAATTTTTGCTGTGTGCATCTATCGGAATGGTACTCGCGTTTTTATTTCGTGTATTAAACATGCGCCATTTTGTTGAGTTACTGAAACGGACCGATAGTCAATAGTACCGGTACTTTCCGCTCAATCATCAGAATCTTTCCTACTTTTGCGAAAAATAATAAAACTGAACGTTATCTCAATGGAACAAAATAACTTACTGGGAGTATTAAAAACGCTTTTCAAATGGAAAAAGCAAATTTTTATTACTTGCCTTATTGCGGGAATTGGAGGGGTAATCATTTCGCTGGTATTGCCGGTTTATTACGAATCGACGACAGTGTTCCTGGTGGCCAGCCCTGACCAGGCCAAACCCGAGTTGCTTTTCGGGGAAACGGGGAACGAACTCGAATATTACGGTGAGGATGAAGATATCGACAGGATATTGACCATTGCCGAATCCAGGGAGCTCAGCGATTACCTGGTTCAGAAATTCAATCTTTACCAACATTATGATATTGATTCCACAAAAGTCAAAGCTCCTTATTACGTTAGGCTGGCCTTGTCTAAGCATTATGATGTAAAAAGAACCAGTAAAGACGCGATTGAACTTACCATTGAAGATAAAGACAGGGAACTGGCTGCCGAGATGACCCAAAGTGCCCGGGTCAAAATTGATGAAATTGCTCAACGGCTTATCAAGGACAGTCAGGCCAAATCCATCGCTACCTATCAGGGAGATATCCAATCTAAAGAAGCTTTACTTCAGATCCTGGGCGACACCCTGGCCGTCCTCCGGGGCAGGTATAATATCTACAATGCCGACGCACAGACAGAATCCCTTTCGGACCAGTATTTTACTGCAGAGTCTAATCTCGCCTCCTCCGCTTCACGCCTGGAAGCCCTGAAAAAAATTCCCGGGATTCCCAGGGATACGATCTCATTTCTAAGTGCCCAAATCAAGGGAACCGAAAACCAGGTAGCCATGCTGAAAGAGAAAGTGAACCTGCTCAATGAAGGGCTGGGACAGGTGATCAATTTTGACCGGCAATATATGGAAGCGACAAAAAGCCTGGGATTGGATAAAGAACGTTTGAAACAATATCAAGCAGCCTACAACGCTCTTATTCCGGCACTGATCCTGGTGGAAGAAGCTCAGGCTCCTGTGATTAAATCGAGACCTCAACGCAAATTCCTTATCATCGGAGTCGTTATGGTTGCTTTTTTCTTCTCCATTGTAGGTGTCCTTTTACTGGAGTTTTACAAAGATGTCAACTGGAAGGAAATTTACGATGGCAAATAACTGATTCGGAAGGATAAGCCTATGCTTCTTATTTCAACGATTTAACAAACTTTTACATTTCCCTGGCGGCATGCGTAAGCTCAACGACATATTTTTAGGATGGAATACAGCGCAAACCTTTTTCGGGGTTTATGCGGGAGTGGTCCTGTTGAGTTTATTTGCCGGCGTAGCTACAGAATGGTATTTTCTGGCGGGGTTACCTTTTTTATTGCTATTGGGTTACGTAGTGCTGCTGGATTTTAAAAAGGTCTTTTTTCTCTTGTTGTTTTTCATTCCCATTTCCACAGAAATACATTTGCCGGGAGGACTGGGCACGGATTTACCCACGGAGCCGCTAATGGTGGCGCTCATGGTTATTTTCGGCTTGTATGTACTGAAACACCCTAGGGAGATGAAAGCAGATTTTATTACCCATCCTTTAACATTGATTTTATTGTTGCATATCGGGTGGATTTATGCCACTTCTTTTACTTCCCAGGATATACTGGTCTCCGTTAAATTTTCTTTGGCGAAAACCTGGTACCTGGCGGTATTTTTCTTTTTGGCGGGACATCTGATTAAAACAGAGAAAGATTTCAAAACCCTTTTTTGGGTAGTTTTGATTCCCCTGGTAGTAACGGTTTGTATCATTTTAGCAAGGCATTCCACTTATGGATTTGCCTTTGACAAAGTAAATAAGGTGATGTGGCCATTTCAACGCAATCACGTTAATTACGCTGCCACCCTTTCTGTTTTTTTTCCCTTTATTTGGTTTGCCAGGTTCTGGTATCCCAAAAAGAGCGGAAAAAGGATGTTGCTTACGGCCGTGACGATCCTGATGCTTGGAGCCATTTATCTGACCTATACCCGGGCGGCCTACCTCTCACTGTTCATTGCAGCAGGAGCTTATGTAGTGATCAGGTTGCGACTGGTAAAATTGGTAATCGCCATTTCCGTTATCGCAGCGTTGGGACTGGTTTCCTATATGGTGGTGGACAATAAGTACCTTGAATATGCCCCCAATTACGATACGACCATTGCTCATAAACGTTTTGACAACCTGATTGAAGCCACGGCAAAGATGGAGGACATTTCAACCATGGAAAGACTCCACAGGTGGGTCGCCGGGATGCGGATGAGTGTGGATCATCCCCTGGCAGGTTTTGGCCCGGGCAATTTTTATAATTTCTACAAATCCTATACCGTTACCGGATTTCAGACCTACGTCAGTGATAATCCTGAAAAGTCCGGTATCCATTCATATTACCTAATGACGCTGGTGGAACAGGGAGTACCGGGCTTGATATTATTTCTTTTTTTAAGTTTTTATGCCCTTGCTAAAGGGGAGAACATCTATCACGAGAGTAAAGATCGGGAGCGAAAAAACATCGTCATGACCGTTCTTTTGTGCCTGGTGATTATCGATGCCTTCCTCATCATCAACGATCTGATTGAAACAGATAAGGCGGGTAGCTTCTTCTTTATTTGCCTGGCCGTTTTGATCAATATGGATAGGGCCAATCAGCAGGATCACAAGCAGATTGAGTAGCAGTTTTTTTCTAAAAATAGGATGTCTGCCCAGAATTATATAAATTTATGTCTTTGATCATCTAAAATTCATAAACCGTGGCCGTTCCACCACTTGGCGACATCAGAAATCTTATTGCCGGCGGCAAGCTCGACAAAGCCGTTGAAGTATTTTGTCTGTGGGTGGACGAGAATCCGAATCACAAACTGGCCAACGATATTTTATTGTTGTCCGGGGCCTATCACAAACTATTGCTCGATTTCCATAAGGGCACCAAAACCCAGGAAATTTTCAATGTAGAATCGGCCAAAATAAGTGAATCCATTCTCTTTTTTATGAAAGAATGTGAGATGACCACCAGTAGCCAGGAAGACAATCCACCGGTTTTCAGGAACTACCATAGTTTATCCATCAACCGGACCGATCAAAGCCATTCCTTCAATACCTTTTTTAAGCCTGAAAAACACTTTCAGTTTTTTTACATTTACGGGGAAGAATTTCATGCCCACCAAAGCATGTTTGAACGCATCGCCTTTGAAAAGGAAGGAAAGCTCCTGGATCATCTCAATATCGGGTTACACAAACGCGAAAACCCACAGACGATTGTGGTGCCTCCCTTCCGGAAGGGAGTGGATCTTGAGGATTATAAAAAAGGAATATTGACCTATTTCTTTGGAGCGATGGGGCTGCAGCCCAATGAGCATGAACCCCTTTTAGAGAAAAACTTTGCCTACGTACTGGAACACTGCCCGCGGATCAATATTGAGGCGGATCATGTATGGATATTTCTCAATATTGAAGAAGATGTCTGGCATCCGGTCATCATCCCCCAGTTGGCTTTGTGGTTTATCAGAGAATTTTGCGGGGAAGAAATACCCGGCCGTTCGACAAATTTTCTCTTTTTCTTTGCCGTGATTTATGAGGAAGGCAGCCAAAAGGTAAGAGATGAAGTAAGGCAGACGGTGACTGATTCTGAATGGGTCCAGGCCATTCCGGAATTAGACATGGTGCAGGAGAAAGATATCGAGGAATGGTTCGGTTTGTACAAACAATTTATGCCTCGGGCGAGGGAGCGCAAGGAACTCCTCAAAAAATGCCTGGAAAACATGAAGCAATACGAAGAGAACGGCGCTTACTTCATGGATGATGTAAAGCCCGAACTGGAAGATATTATCGAACAAATTAATGGAGAATAGACTTGTTGCTGGTTGCTGGTTACTTGTTTCTTAACCAGCAACCAGCAACCAGCAACAAGCAACAAGTAACAAGCAATGAGCATAAAGATTCAAAAACTTAACATTCCAAAATTTTCATCGGACAAATACATCCTTGAAGACAAACTCACCAATGCCGTCGAAGTAGCCATTGCGCTTGGGCAACCCCTTTTGCTGACCGGTGAGCCGGGCACAGGAAAGACGTTGCTGGCCTACAAGGTGGCGGCCGAACTGGCGAATGCCTACCCGGAATTTGCTCCGACTCCGCTGGTGTTCAATACCAAGACGACCTCATCCGCCAAGGACCTTTTTTATACCTATGATGCTTTGTCCCATTTCCAGGCGGCTAATGTGAAAAGTAAAGGAGAGATTACGGCCCATACGGCTGATTTTATCGAATTGCAGGCCCTGGGAAAAGCGATTGCACAAACCAATCCGCAGCATGTCGATCAGAGCAAGTTTAAAACACCTTTGGAAAAGGATCCCCGGAGCATGGTCGTACTCATCGATGAGATCGATAAGGCACCCCGTGATTTTACCAACGATATTTTGCATGAAATTGAGAATTATCGTTTCGCCATCAAGGAGCAGGATAATTTTGAGATCAAAAAAGGAGAGGAACACCAGATCGTTGTCATCATGACGAGTAATTCGGAAAAAAACCTGCCCGATGCGTTTCTCCGCCGTTGTGTGTTTTTTAATATCGAATTCCCGGAAGATAAACTTGCCCAGATCGTCAAGGCCAACCTCGGGCAAAGCACGAAATTTACCGGAGAAGCTTTGGAGAAAATTCTTAAATTATTCAAAACCATTCGTTCGACGGCAGTCCGAAAGTCCCCTGCAACAGCAGAACTCGTGGCCTGGCTGCGCATCCTCGAAATCAATGGTTTTCTCGATAAGGATCCCCAGGCGCAAAAGGAACAGATTTTGGATAACCTTTCCATTCTCGTCAAAACGCAGGAGGATCTCCGGGCGGTGGAAGATATGTTGAAGAAAATGTAATAAACCGCAAGGAGCGCAAAAGGAGACTCAAGGCCTGCAATATTATTACTTCTTTGCGAACCTTGCGTCTTCCTGGCGGGCTTTGCGGTTCAAAAAAAGTAAACCATAGAAAATCAACCTCAACATAACGCCTTTCCGCTGGACCGTCTGGTGCAGCAGCTCGAAATGGCAGGATTTCGCGTCACGCCTGCTATGCGCCTGCGTTTGCTCAAAACATTGGGAGGCCCCGGCAAGCGTTTTCTTCACGATTCCAAACAGCTCAAATATATTCTCTGCCCCGTGGTGGCCAAAAGCGCTGCCGAACAGCTGAAATTTTACGAACTGTTCGATCGGTTTCACAAAGACGTATTATCGGAAGAACTTGAAATAATTGAGGAAAAAGAGATTGCTTTTTGGGAGCGGATGCCCAAATGGCTGATGTGGATTTTGATCACGTTGCCGGTGATGGTTTTGATCGGTTATGGCCTTTTTAAGGTTCTGACTGTGGTGCCGCCTCCGGAACGGGGCATTCGGGCAGATGTATCTGCCGCAGCCATTGGGGATACGGTGACCTTTCTGAACCTGGCCCCTCCGGAAGATACTCTTACCCAAAATTTATACTGGTCCCTTCTCGATGATGAGACAGGTGAAACGGCCATGGAGGACAGTTCCTCCTTCCATTGGCAATTCGAAGTGCCCCAACCCGGAAAAAATTACCGAAAAACCGTAAAGTTGATCTATGAGGATAAGAAAACGATGCATAGAGATACTTTTTCGAATCCTCTCCTGGTACAATGTGCAGGAGGCCCACCGGTCATCTTATCACAGCCCGGGATACCCAAGGAAGGTCAAAAAGGGGAAGCCATACCGTTCGGCATAACCGTACCTGGCCAGGATACCCTGCGTGCCATCTGGGACTTCGATGATGAAACCCCACCGGTGGAAGGTTTCACTGTAGAACATACCTTTGAATCGAATGGCAACTATGAAATAGAAGTAAGAGTCGTGGATGAAAATGCAGCCGGTTATTGTGAAACCGTCCTGCGCAACCAGGTCAGCATAGGGCAGGAGAAGGCTTTCCTGGCTTTAAAAACCCTGGAAAAAGACAAATTAGCCCCTTCTGCTTCCTTCAGCTGGGCCACCTGGGTTTTGATGAGCCTGCTGGCCCTCGCCATTGTTTATTATTGGGTTCGCTGGTTTGCCAGAAAAACCCCTGAACCTGAAAAAGAAGAAAAGGAAAAAGATGGCCTGCCCGATCATTTCAAATCAACAGACAAGGGACCTTACCTGATTCCCTATCGTTCCCAGGATGCTTTTATCCAGGTCGGCCAGCAATTGTTCCGCTTTGCAGATACCATGCGTTCCAGGCAGGAAGGATTGCGCAGTAGTCTGGATATCCCGGGTTCGGTCAAAGCCACCATTGAGGGCGGAGGATTTCCTCAACTGCTGGAGAAAAAGGACACTCAGCCAACCGAATACCTCTTTTTGATCGATGAACAATCCATGGAGAGCCACCAGGCCAGGTTGTTTGAATACCTCATCACCTTTCTCAAGGGCAAGGACGTTCTCCTGGATACGTTTTATTACAATACCGATTTTAACAGATTTTGGAATAAATACTATCCAAAGGGGATTAATGATGTCATGCTACCCAGGATGTTTCAGCACCACAGGCTCGTGGTGATGGGAGATGCCCATGGCTTGCTGGATCCTTTTGGGAACGGGGGCCGGCAGTTGAGGGAAAAACCCCGCAAAGTGCTGAAGGCATGGAAGGAACGACTGCTCATCACGCCTCTTCCTCCTGAATCCTGGACATGGAAGGAAGCGGCCCTGCACCACCTGTTCCCGGTTTTCCCTGCAGACATTCTTGGTCTCGGTCAGGCCATGAATTATATTGAGAGTGGCGGGGCACAGGACGAACACCAGCCGAATTTTGAAACATGGAAAAAAGGGCTCCTCGCTGACCGTGCCGAAGCGGACGTCAACCGCCGGCGTTGGCACCGGCTGAAAGAATACCAGTCCTTTTTGAAGGATCATCCGGATGTGTATAAATGGTTGTGCGCCCTGGCGGTCTGTCCTCAACCCAGGTGGGAAACCACCATTGCCATAGGAAAAGCACTAAAACCCGTTGGAGTTGAGGTGACTTTTGATAAGCTGTTGTTGCTGGCCCGGATTCCGTTTTTACAGTCGGGTATTTTGCCGGGAAGCCTGCGGATAGAATTGCTCCGCGAGCTGGACGAAACCACGGAGCGTCTGGCCCGCGAGGTGGTCCGGGAAGAACTGGAAGCCATCAAAGCCAAAGTAAAGGACAGCCATGCCAATTACGAGCTGAACAGCCAGCTGGCGGTGCAGCGGTTTGCCCTAAGCCCCCAAGACGCTTCCCATAAAGCCGACATCCGCTATTTGTTGGAAAACGGTCTGTTGGATAAACGACAGGTGGAGGAACTGGAAACCGCCGTGCAAAGGCATGCGATGGCTGCCCAAGAGGAGGATTACGCCCAATCGTCCATGATGTCGAAAATGGCACTTCCCGTTCCTACCCTGGATCAATTCCTGGAGGAAAGCGACGAACCGGCCGAATTACCTGAAAAGCCTTTGGTTACGCCGGATTTTATTAAAGCCATTTCAGCCACCGTGCTTTTTATCGTGCTTTTTCTTTTTATCTGGAAAGTCGATGGCACCGATCGGTTGTACCAAATGGCCTTCGGGAATGAAAAAACACTGAAAGTGGTTGGTGACGAAGGGGAACTGGAAAACCTGTACCATTTTGTACAGGAAACACTCCCCTTGGACAGTGCTGCCATTTACAACAACGCCAGTGTAACCCAATACGAAAACGAACTGCTGGGGGAAATTGAAAAAGAAACCAGCGGAGATTCTTCCAACCTGAAGAAAGTGCTTGAAGCCGTTAACAGTGGGTTTGACCTGGCCTTGGAATCTGATTCCGATTACGAACTGGCCAGAACCAATAAAGGAAAATTGTGGTTCAACGTCGGAGCGGCCCTGTACAATGACATGCTGGAAAAAAACGATTTCACGGAGGCCAAAGCGGACCGATTGCACAATTATTTTCAGCAGGCCATCGCTTTGGATTCTGTTAAGCTCGATGCCTTGCATGCCAATGGCCTGCTCCATTTTTACGAAGAAAACAGGGACTCGGCTTTCGTGCATTACCGGCAAATCCTGAATGAGTCTGACAGCCTGTTTTTTGATACTTTATCCACTTATCCGCATTTAGAGTATTTGTTGTTCAAGGACAGTGAAGAGGTTCCTGCAACAGTTGATCCCCGGGTCAAGGCACCGAAGGAAGAAAAGCTGAACATAAAGGTGTTGACTTTTAATAGAATGACAAAGGAGCCTTTGTTTGGGGCAACCGTTACGGTGTACGAAAGACTGTCAAGGGGCAGGGAACAATTGATAGATAGTCAGTCAAATGTTACAGGAAATGAATTTTCTTTAACCCTGGTAAAAGGAAAAACTTATCGCATTGTGGCCAACAAGCCGGGGTATCCTCCTGATGAACACGTTTTTGACGTCAGGAAGGCTTCGGATATTGAAGTTTATCTGACCCCACAAATGGGAGATCCATTGATTCTGCCGCTGTCCGTCTATTTTGATGACGAAAAGCCCACTGATGCTGGCAAGGGGCAGCCTTTCTCCTATTTCGAAAAAGTGATAGATGATTATTACAAGCAAAAACAATCGTATATCAGCGAACTTACCGTCGGATTAAGTGCGGAGGACGCATTTATTGCGACCCAAAGAGTATCCCAATTTTTTGATCAGGAAGTCAATGGAGTAAAAAGGGACCTAAATTATGCTTTTAACTCCCTGTTGAAAAAGTTAAAAAATGGAGAAAGGATGAAAATAAGCCTGCGGGGATTCGATGACCCAAGAGGCCCGGCTGCAGCAAGTAAAAGAATCGCCGAGCGCCGGGTGGATTTTGTGGTAAATATGGCATCAGCCTTTGAGGGAGGGGTTTTGATGCCCTATATCGATTCCGGTCAACTGACACTTGCGTTGACGTCTATTGGGGAGGAGCAGGCTCCAAGATATGTTTCGGATAATTTGAATGACCCGAAAAATTCCGTCTATGCCATAATTGCCGCGATGGAACGGCGTGTGGAGATCATCTTTGATCAACAGCCGGAAGATACTCCTCTGCCTCAATCCCAAGAAGAGACCGCTGAATACCAAAAATTAAAACAATTCATAAGGGTCAGACTCAATTTAGATGTGATCAATCCTTCCTCAAAATTCATCGCTGACCTCGGCGTTGATAATGTGACATTGAATCAGGTTTTTAAGGAAATAGAAGTGAATTACTCCATTGTCATTAATGACCAAACGAAAAAAAGTATCATTACATTCCAGGACCTTTATAATGCGGTACAGGCCGCTCCTTCCGCCCCGGCTGCGCCAAAAGACTCCGACAAAGACGGCGTACCCGACAATAAGGACACTTGCCCCAATACCAGGCAAGGGGATACGGTAGATGAAAACGGATGCTCAACGAATGATTATGCTGGGTTGAAAAAACAGGATTTTCCAAAAGAAAATGCCCAGGCCCCGCCTCCCTTCCGCGAACCGGAAATGATTCGCGTGCCGGGCGGTACTTTCCAGATGGGGTGTAAGGAAGAAAAAGGGGATCAGGGGAATTGCCCCCAGGACGCCCGTCCACTTCACGAAGTGACGCTCGATGCTTTTTCTATAGGGAAATACGAGGTGACGCAGGAATTGTGGGAGTCTGTAATGGGGAATAATCCGAGTGAGTTCCAAAATTGCCCTAAATGTCCGGTAGAAAATGTGAGTTGGGATGATGTACAGGACTTTATCGAAAAATTGAATAAAAGAACGGGTAAAGAATATCGACTGCCTACGGAGGCGGAATGGGAGTATGCGGCGCGAGGGGGAACAAAAGGGGGGCAGTATGTGTATTCCGGAAGCAATGACCTGGATGCTGTGGGGTGGTATGCTGAAAACTCAGGTTCAAAAACACATCCTGTCGGAGGGAAAATGGCCAATGCGCTTGGAGTGTATGATATGAGTGGCAATGTTTGGGAATGGTGTAGTGATTGGTATGGAGCAGATTATTATCAGAACAGTTCTAAGCGTAATCCGAAAGGACCTCGTGAAGGCTCTCGCCGCGTGGACCGCGGCGGCAGTTGGAACGGCAACGCGGAGTTCTGCCGGGTCTCCTACCGCGACATCTGGCTCGCCAGCTACGGGAGCAGCGGCCTTGGCTTCCGCCTGGCCCACAGTTCAAAGTAGGCGGATGCCGGGGGGTAGATGAAATTTTTGTGTGTGGAATACTTGTGAGGGGGAGGCCACCCCCAAATTTGACGGGAGGAGGTTTTGCCTGGGGTAGCGTGTCTTCGTCAAATTTGACCCCGCAAGCGGGGTGGTTTTTGCTTCGTGGGGAGGTTTTTGTGAGGGGGTGAGGCACCTGGTTTTAAAACATCCAAAATCATGCGAATAGAAAAAATTGTTGTCTTATTGTTTTTTGTGGGCGGCTGTGCGCTGCAGGTACTGTCTCAAAACAGAACCATTCCTGTTGATACGGCGGTGATCACTCATCATGTGGCTACTGTAAAAGGGGTAAAAATAGCTTATACGGCTACCGCAGGGACCCAGCCTGTCTGGGACGAGGGCGGAAAGGCAATCGCTACTTTGTATTATACCTATTACAAAAGAGAGGATATTGCCAACCCTGCGGAAAGGCCTTTGATCATGTCTTTCAACGGCGGGCCGGGTTCGGCTTCCGTGTGGATGCATATAGCTTATACCGGGCCTAAGGTGCTCAATATTGATGAAGAAGGATACCCGCTGCAGCCCTATGGTGTTCATGACAATCCATATTCTATTTTAGATGTGGCGGACATCGTTTATGTCAACCCGGTGAATACGGGTTATTCGAGGACCATTCCCGAAAAGGGAGAGGAAGTCAAAAAGGAACAATTTTTCGGGATCAACGCCGACATCAAGTACCTTGCCGACTGGCTGAATACTTTTATCACCCGGCAGGAGCGATGGCTTTCGCCAAAATACCTGATAGGAGAAAGTTACGGAGGCACCCGGGTGGCCGGTCTGGCGCTGGAACTGCAGGAACGCCAGTGGATGTACCTCAACGGGGTGATCATGGTCTCTCCGGCGGACTACAAAGTATTTTCCTCCGACAGTCCCATTGCTTCAGCGACTCATTTCCCCTACTTTGCGGCAGCGGCCTGGTATCATAAAGTGCTGTCTCCTGAGCTTCAGCAAAAAGATCTGTTGGAATTGTTGCCCGAAGTGGAAGCTTTTACCCTGGATGTTTTAATGCCTGCTCTGGCAAAAGGAGGTTTCCTTGAAGCAAACGAAAAGCAGGCTGTCGCCGAAAAAATGGCTTATTATTCCGGGCTTTCCACGAAAGTGATCCTTCAGCACAATCTGGACGTGCCGACAAATTTTTTCTGGAAGGAATTGTTGCGAGATGAAAGCGGGCATACTATTGGACGGTTGGATTCCCGTTACCTGGGCCTGGACAGAACGGAGGCCGGCGTTAGTCCCGATTATAGCCCGGAACTCACTTCCTGGTTACATTCTTTTACCCCTGCCATCAATTATTACATCCGGGAGCATTTGAAGTTCAAGACCGATGTGAAATACAATATGTTCGGGCCGGTCAATCCGTGGAATTCGGAAAATAACAATACCCGCGATAATTTGCGGAAGGCTATGGCGGAGAATCCTTATTTGAAAGTCATGTTCCAATCAGGGTATTACGATGGAGCCACGACTTATTTCAGTGCAAAATACACCATGTGGCAAATCGATCCCAGCGGTAAGATGAAAGACCGTTTCAGGTTTAAGGGGTACCGGAGCGGGCACATGATGTACCTGAGAAAGGAGGACCTGGAGACTGCCAATGAGGATATCAGGACTTTTATCCGGGAGAGTCTTCCCGATGGAAAGTCGGCAAAATATTAGGCTGTTAAAATCCAAAAAATAATTTCTATGAGCGAAACCTCAGATCAGCATAATACCGTGCAGGCCGTCGAATATGAGAGATATCGGACACCTGCCCTGCTGCTGGAATTTTTGCCCCTTTTTGTCGGCTTGTTCGGGGTGTTGTTCAATGTATCAACGCTTACCATAATGGGATTTTCCATTGCGTGTTTTTTTTACATCTTTCTTTCCTGGTATTTTTTCAAAGCCTTAAAATACAGGGCAATTGATAAACTAATAGCCACCTTTTTTGGAATGGGCATTTCTATCATTCTTATGGGTATCCTGTTTTGGGCCATGGATTGGGAAGGGAAAAAAGAAATGGCCATCATTGGGAACTCGATGTTGTTGTTTTGCCTTGGGCTTTCCGGCATCTATTTTTTGATCAGATATTTTACGGCTGAAAACTGGCTTTACGAGTTTACCAATAGCATAAAGATCCTTTCGAGGTTGATTTTTTTATTTGTCATTTATTATGCTTTTGGCCTGAATACTGTTTTAGGGAACGTAATCTTTGGCCATTGAGGCAGAAGTCTTGTTGGCGGTTAGGGTTTTTTAAAATAAAGCCCTGTGGTGGTGGTTTGAATAAAAATCGATTCGATCTTTTTGGAAATGGTAGTGCCGGAGTGATAGGCGACAAAAGCGTTATAGGCTAAAATGACGAAAGCCTCTGTAATCATACAGAGGCTTCCAGTTAAACACAAAAAATATGTTGAATAAATAAATTCTAATATCTTCTGTTGCCGTAGTCGCCGCCACCGCCGCCACCGCCGCGGTATCCGCCGCCGCCGCCACCACGTGGGCTATCTCTTTTTTCTCTTGGCTCGGCTTTTTTAACTACAATGGTTCTTCCGTCGAATTCGCATTCGTTTAAGCCATTAATAGCATTTTGTGCCTCATCATCGTTAGGCATTTCAACGAAACCGAAGCCTTTCGACCTGCCGGTAAATTTGTCCATAATAATTTTTACAGAATCTACTTCACCGTATTCAGCGAATGCATCCTGCAAATCGGACTCCTGTGTGTCAAAGTTTAACTTTGCTACAAAAATGTTCATAAAAAAAAATTAAAATAATAAAAAATATGAGCTAATCGGGATTACAGAACCCCGTTACTCAATACAAAGCTAAGCTATTAATTCTGTTAAAGCTAATTTTGGAGTAAATAATTTTATAATTTATTGATTATCAGTTTTTTCTTTTATTGTAAAAAACGCATAAAGCCCCGTAAATGCTAAGGGAAATAAAAAGATGCCTAAGACTCCATGATCAAAACCAGGCTTTCATAAACTCTTTTGGGATCACAAAATTTCGGTTTTTGTACCCATCAAAATAATCGACCATTTTTTTTGTGGCGATTTTGGAGAATTCATCGATGAATAAATTCATGGGGAGGTTTACTTTGTTTTCGAGCCGTTCTCCCAGGTTAAATAATTTTTTTAAGACTTCAGGAACCAGAATTCCGATACAACCTTCTTGTGGAATTACCTGGAGCATTTTGGCATACCTGTCACCAATCAGATAACGAATGAGGTATAGGGAAGTATTCTCAAGCCGCTCGAAAGGTATATTCGATTTGGCGAAGTCAATCAGCGCATTGGCCAGGATGATGCCTGCTTCCGACGAAGCTGCCTGTCGGTCCAGGATAATCCTGATCAATTTATCGGCCTCCTCCCTGGAAGCAGGAAGAAGATTTTCATCAACCCCCATAAAATAACCTATGACGTTCCAGTGATGAATATAAGCTTCTGCTTCCTCCTTCGTGTATTCAATCTCAAGCGTATCAAGCCCCTCCAGGAGCAGTGCACCAAAAGACATCAGTGTCAGAGCCAGGTCTTCCTGGTTAATGGGGCGTCCCAGCGTTGTGGCATCCCAATGCGCCTGAGGGATAAAACTCCTTACAGAGGCATGGATCAGCCGGATCTTTTGTGTGGCCTCAATTCCCGTTCCATTGGGCGACAATGCTCCTTTGTGCATTACATCCAATAAAAACTGTCCGGTTTCTGCCACTCTCCTCGCAAAGACATTTTTTGTTTTTTCATCATGTGCCAGCCGCCCGGTTTGGACAAGAACCTGTGCTCCTTTCGCATCAACATAAAGCGTGGGAAGGGATTTATGGTATAAAAGGATCAATAATTTAGGGCCATGATCGGTAAAAAAGCGGTTGGCAAGGGCTATTTTGTCAGGATCGGCCCACGAAGGCAGGGCAGTGGTTGATTGGATAAATTCGTCCACTTCAGGGAAACGACCTTTGATGGGTAATTCAACGTTGCGGGTGAGTTCCTCAAAAAGGGCCATGGCGGCTTCTTTACCGGTTTTTTCGACCAGCGTATCGAGCACACCATCTGCGAGGGGGTCTGCCAATTGGCGTTTATTGTCTAAAAAATCAGGCGTCCATAGTGCTGACATATGGATAGGTGTTTGTTTTAGGGTTAAATCTGTGAAGCAAGATACAAAATAATCTCCTTCCCCTTTTATTTACAATTCAAATCTGTACGCCACGTAAAATTCATATCCAATACCCCGGGCTTTTGCAAAGGGACCGAGGTTGTATGAACCGGCGAGGCCCACCCTAAGCGAGCCATCCTTTACAATGCCTTTGGTGAGAATATATCCCACTTGAAACGACAGGGTTTGGTTGAACGACAGGTTCAGTCCTGCCCAAAAAGATTCCCTTTTTTCAAATTTTAGACAAAAATTGGCATCTGTTATGCCCGGGGTGCTGAAATTGATCCACAATGCCGGTTCTATGAGGATGTCCCCGGAAATGGAGCGGTAGCCAAGTACTGCGTTGCCATGGAATGCCCTCTTGAAATTTCCAGGACTGCCGAACTCTTTAAATACTATATCGGTGGAAAGGAGCTGGTTGGCGGCCAGTCCTGCGTAAAATGAGTTGCCCTCAAAATTACCGCCGGTATTGTTGATATAAAATATTCCAAAACCGACATTGGGCGATAGTAAGTTACCTTCCGGACCCGGCAGTAATTCATCATCATCGTCATTAACGACCACTTCGAGCCCGTTGACCAGGAAGTGATTCATTATTCCCATGACCCCCAATGACAACTGCTGCTTGCCGCCAAGCCGGAGTTTGTAGGCATAAGTCATGGCAAAGGTGTTGATCTTTAATGGACTGATATCGTCATGTAGGAAAAAACCACCCATAGCCATATTTTCCTTGATCATCGGATATTGCATATTGAGCGTTGCTGTTCGGGGAGCATCTTCAAATCCTACCCACGACTGCCGGTAGGTGGCTCCCATCTCCCAATACTCCCAGGGGGCAGTCATAGCCGGGTTCCACAGGAAGTTGGTCTCGTCAAATACGCTACGTTCCGGTAGTTGTTGGCTAAAACTAAGTAATGGAAGGAGAACTATGAGAATGGTAAGTATTTTTTTTGACATGACGATCTTATTGATTTTTAAAACAAAGGAGTTCATACAGGCTGTCAGGGATGTTTATTAGTCCCGGACGATGGTAAGTTTTTGCTTGATCTCTCCCGACTGGAAGGATAAAATGTAATAATAATTACCAGAGGGAAGAGGTTTGTTTTTATAGGTGCCGTCGAATACTTCATTATCGTGGTGGTAGTTTACTTTCTGGTAGATCAGTGCCCCCCACCGGTTGTAAATTTTGAGTGAATTGGGACCGAATTTTTGCAGGCCTTTAAACATCAAAAAATCATTTTTTCCATCCCCGTTCGGGGTGATCATATTGACGGCCTTTATAGTTGAAAGTGGGTCAGTGGCGACCAAAACGATCATCGAGTCGGTTACTTCACAGTGATTGGCATCGATGATGGTGACAAAATAGGTGGTGCTGTCTAGTGGGTGGGCCACAGGATCGTAAATTTCGTCATCGCTCACCGGATATTCATTGGGATGCCAGAAGTAACTAACCCCACCGAAAGCCATGAGCCTTGCTTCTGTGTCCAGGATGATGCAGGTGTCCGGGCCCGCTGCTGCCGTGACCGCTACGACCACTACTTCAACTTCCATTTCATCCGAACCACATTCGTTTTCGCTCATCACCTGGAAAGACACTGTGCTGTCAGGATAGGCAATCGGGTCAGCAACATTTACCGCGCTGAGGTAATTTACCGGTCCACTCCAATAGTAGGTGGTTCCTCCCGATATTTCAAGCTGCAGGGAATCGCCCGGACAAATATTCAGGTTGTCGTTTTCAATGGACAGGTTCGGGATGTTCATCACGGTGATTTCAATCTCGGCTGTCCCCGGGCAGGAAGGGTCATTACTGACCGTCACGCTGTAGGTCCCCGATTGGTTGACGGTCAAAGTATTTAGAGCCGTTCCGTCTGACCATTGATAATTAAGATATTGGCCGGCATCCAGTACCACAGATTCTCCTTCACAAATTGCCACGTCTTCCCCCAGGTCAACCTGGGGGGCATCCGCTGCCTGAATAAAGAAAGTATCGACCAGGGTGCATTGGTTATTGTCCGTGGCAGTGAGGGCATAATTGCCGGCGGAAAGGTTGGTAAAAATACCTGTATTGTTATTCTGACTCCCAATGTCAAATGAAAACGGGGGAACACCACCGGTGATCAAAATATCGGCCGTGCCAACCTGCTGATTGCAGGTGGCAGGAGTTAATTCAATATTTTGAAGCAGCATGGGTGAGGGCTGGATAACAGTAACGGTATTTTCATAAATTATGGCCCCTGAATCGTTGGTCACCGTAACCTGATAATCGCCGGCAGAAAGGTTTTGAAGGTCTTCAGTATCTGCAAAAAAATTGTCCGGTCCGGTCCAGTTAAAAGAATAATTCTCTCCAGCGGGTACAGAAAGGTTGATGCTTCCGTCATTATTACCAAAGCAACTTACTGCCTGGCTATTGGTAGAAATGGTTCCGGGGGCAATTACGGTTACCGATCCGGCAGTTTGATCCACGCTCACGGGGGTGAAAATTCCGGGGGTATCCGTAGTCTGGAAAATTTGAATGGCGAGAGGATCATCCGTTATATTGAGGTCGGTATAGTCTCCTGCAGTTCCGATAACCAAAAAGTTCAAAGCAATAATGGAAGCATTGTCCGGTAAGGAAAACCCATTTCCTTCCACATCAAACCAGGAAAGCCTTAGTTTTCCCAACTCGGCTTCAGGGTTGCCTATCGCTACGTTTTGGAGATCAGCCGGTTGGTGGGAAACATAAGTGATCACAGTAGGGTCCCAGTTGATGGAGAACTGCATGCTCACCATTTCGTCAAACCCCGTAGTCGTAATTTGGATTTGGAGGGCATCCCCGTTTTGCGCCTCGAGATCGGGAAGCTGAAAATGGATGGTTTGACCCGAAGTAAAAAGTGGAAACAAAATCGCCAATAGCGATAGAATTAATGTTTTTTTTCTCATAGGAATAATGACGGTTTTGGGAAATCGAAGGGCTTGGGTGTCTTCGCAAAAATTAAATGATACCCGGTAAATTACCATTTAAAAGTAATTTTCCCTGGAGGACCATTCCTTGTTCTTCTCATGAACACACTATTCTATTTTATTGTATTGTGGCTGTTTGGATTTAGAAAAGACTAATAATAACCGAAGCCGGAAAAATTCCGACCTCGGTTATTAGCCTTAATTATTTCAAAATAACCATGCTCCGGGTATCCGCGTAATTTCCCGCCCTAAGACTGTAGAAATATACACCACTTTCCAGGTTCAGATCTGAAAGGTGCACACTGTTTTCTCCCCTGGTAAACTGTCCGTTGAATTGACGGAGCGTACGGCCATAACTATCGTGGATAATCAATTCTGCCTCCATCGAAGCCGGAAGGGTGAAACGGATCGTCGTTTTATCGCTGAAAGGATTCGGTTCATTTTGGAAAAGTTTGAACGAATCGATTGTCGGATCGCTGGTTGCTGTCACTCCGTTAAACTGGAAAGAAACATCCCAAGCCTCCCCGGCTACTGTATGAGCCACGGAAGTTATGGCATGGTTACTGACGGCAACCAATCCATTCAGATCATCAATGTTTTGTAAAGCCTGAAGCCGGATCGTGAACAGTACCTCCTCCGGTGACACGGTGGAGGAAGTCCCCTGGTTGTTGAACCAGCTAATTCTTAATTCGTTTTCGCTAAATGCAGCGGCAGTGGCCGAGAAGTTTGGATTGTCGCCCGGGAGGAATTCCACGAACCCAAGTTTCCCTGCTTCAATGGCCAGCCCCATCTGGAAGCTGACGATATCCTCAAAGTTACTGCTGCTTACAGGAATATCGATGAATTCCCCGGCAGTTAACTGATGGTTATCGGTAGTGAATAAAAGCTCGTTATCATTGCGCACATCCGGATCATCCTGCAAATTGTTCGGGTTGGCATGCCCCAGAATATCCCCTACTTTCACCCCGATGAAATTGGCGATCGTATCATGCATCACCATCATGGAGGTTTCTGAAAGGTAAGGAAATACATTCTGAGCATTGAAATCTTCAGGCATGGCATTTCCTTCCCCGACAAATACCCAGGAAGGACATTCCTCGAAAGATTGAGTTGCCCCGATGATCAGTTGCTGGATGATAAAAAGATCCAGGGTAGTGAATGAACCGTTGCAATTCGCATCCCCGGCAATAACCTGGTAAGGAGAGGTGATCTGTGGTGGATCCATTCCCAAAATAAATCGCTGTCCGATGAAAAGAGCATAAGTTGACAAACCGTTGGCGGGCAGGTTATCCTTTTCCGGACGAATGTTATACAGCTGTCCAACCGGTAAATTACCTATCGAATAGACGCCATTATCATTAGTCATTTCCGTATCCGATATATTGGCTGCACTGATCAGCAGTTCTACGTCTTTGATTCCTGCACCCCAGTAGGTGGAAACAAGACCTTCAACGATGCCGGTATCCATAATTTGAACACTTCCCGGAACGGTGATGTGTGGCAATACGGTTGGCAGATCATTCACAATACCCCCCACTTCGATAGAGAGTGGATTGTTGATTAAATGCAGGCCACTTTGGCTACCGGCACTTCCGGTCAATTCGATATTGAAATAGAAAAGAATATCCCCATCGGTCAAAGGAATGCCTTCCCCTGTGTTGTCGTAGAAATTAAAGGTATGGTTGATGGCATTGTATTGCGGAGCGATCAGTCCGTGGCTGATTCCTGTTACGGAAGCTACGGCGTTTACATCTACCTGTATCGTACCCGCCAGGGATACAAGCAGGTTGCAGTTCTGGATGGTCACAGGTACCTGGATGGTTGTGCCAGGCCCGCCAAAACCTTGCCCTATATCTAAAATAACCGCATCGAATCCACTGGCAACCCCTATCGTTTCACAATACGTTGCGGAGCCACAGGAGTTGGTTACAGTAAGACATACCTGGTAACTGCCGCTTGATAAATATTGATGCGTCGGAGCGGTTTGCGTTGAAGATGTTCCATCGCCAAAAGTCCAAAGGTAACTTCCTGCAGCAGAGAGATTCGTGAAAGTAGCCGTCAAACCGGAAATTTGGAAGTTAAAGTCGACGATTGGCGTTTCCGGAGTTGAATCCAGACTCACATTTACGATAGCATAACAACCATTGGCATCATTGATATTGATGGTGTAATCCCCACCGGGCAGGTTGCCAATAGCATAATTACCTGAACTCACTGTAGCAGACCCAGAAACCGGACCCGTCCAACTGATATTGTAATCCGGGCTGCCGCCATTGAAAATCAATCCAATAGCCCCTTGTTGGGTACAGGTTGGGTGGACAGGAGTAGTGTACACCTGGAGGTTGTTCGGATAGTTGAGCAGTTGAATGCTGGTGATCTCCCCACAACCATTGGCGTCTTCAATAGAAACCGTATAAATGCCCGAAGGCAGGTTTTGAATATAATAGGTATTGTTATTTGTGGTAAAACTTCCGGATGCGTTGCTGCTCACCCAGGTGATGGTGTATCCAGGGGTTCCGCCCGTAACATTCACCTGTATTGATCCGGGAACACCGCAACCTCCCTGGATCGCAGAAAGCGAAGCAGTAAGGTCATCTATGACATTTACAATGGTAAAAGTCTCCGTATAAGCACAACCGTTGGTATCTGTAACCGTCACGATATAGGTGCCCGAAGGCAGGTTGACAATATCGTAATAAAAATAATTGGTTACAGTGGATCCTGAAACCGGTCCGGTCCAGGTGATCGTAAACGGTGCCGATCCATTGTAAAAATCCATCCAGATATTGCCCAGACCATTACAGTAGCCATTGGATGCCATGGCAGAAACGTTGAGGCCCGTATTGAGAGAATTTATCGTAGCCATTACAACAGCTGAACAACCATTCGAATCTGTTATGGTTATCGTGTAAGTGCCTGCCGGAAGATCCGTTATATTATAACCAGGATCTTGTATGACGTTGCTGCCTGAGACAGGCCCTGACCAGTTGACAATATAATTGGCCTCTCCTCCGGTAATGCCTATGTGGATGTATCCCGCCTGTTCACAGTCGCCGTCAAAAGGAACGGCAATTACGCTCAGGTCATTTTCACTGACCGATACATACACTACTGTTGTATCGGAACATCCATTGGCATCGATTACCGTTACCGTGTAAGTGCCTTGTGGCAGGTTAGGAATATTGTAACCCGATGCAACCGTCGTTACCGATCCCGAGACAGGTCCTGACCAGGTAATGGTGTAGGGTGCTGTTCCGTTATAGATATCCAGCCATATGGAACCATTTTGTTCACAGGTGCCATTTACCGCAACGGCAACTACTGTCAGGTTTCCACCGGCGTTGTTGATGGTAATGACTTCTACGTCTGTGCACCAGTTCCCATCGAGTAATGAAACAGTATAAGTTCCGGAAGGCAGATTGTCGATCACATAAGTCACATCATTTGTTGATACAGACCCGGAAACCGGCCCCGTCCAGCTGATTTCATAAACGGGTAATCCACCAATCACGTTGGCCGTAATGGAACCGTAAGCATTACAATCTCCATTATTGGCCGTTAAGGTTAACAATTCAACAGGAGCATTATAAATGGTTACCGTGACGGTAACTGAACATCCGTGGATGTCGGTTACGGTAATCGTATAAACCCCTGGTGGCAAATCCATAATTTCAAAACCGCTGGTTTCTGTGGTTCCGGAACCGTTTTGCGGTCCTGTCCAGGTGATGGTGTAGGTTGGCCATCCGCCATTAATATCGATCCAAACCCAGTTGTATTGACCGCAATCATTTACAACAAGGGTGGTGGCAATGTCTAGGTCGTTCGGAGTATTGGTAATTGTGATGACTTCTACATCGGTGCACCAATTGCCGTCCAGAAGTGTTACGGTATAGGTTCCGGAAGGTAAATTCTGGATGATGTAGGTTGAATTGCTGGTGGTAACGGATCCCGAAACTGGCCCCGTCCAGCTGATCTGGTAATTGGGGGCTCCACCGATTACCGTAGCAATGATAGACCCATAGGTGCCGCACTCCCCGTTGACTCCGGTCAGCGTCAGCAGTTCCACCGGAGCATTGTAAATGGTAACCACTTCATAGGTTGAACAGCCGTGGATATCGGTTACTGTAATCGTATAAACACCCGGAGGAAGATCAATGATCTCAAAACCGCTGCCCTGGGTCGTTCCGGAACCGTTTTGTGGTCCGGTCCAGGTGATGGTGTAAGTGGGCCATCCTCCGGTAATATCGATCCATACCCAATTGTATTGGCCACAATCATTGGGAACCAGCGTGGTGTTGATGTCCAGATCTCCCGGAGAATTAGTTATTGTGATGACCTCCACATCGGTACACCAGTTGCCATCCAGGAGGGTAAAAGTATAGGTACCTGAAGGCAGATTGCTTATGGTGTGTGTCGTGGACGTTGTAGTTATTGATCCTGAAACCGGTCCTGTCCAGGAAATTTGGTAATTGGGAACCCCGTCGATCACATGCGCAACGATGGTGCCAAGTCCTCCACATTCGCCGTTGATCCCCGTAAGGGTCAATAATTCCACAGGTGCGTTGTAAATGGTCACCGTTACCGTATCGGAACACCCGTGAATGTCGGTTACGGTAATCGTATAAATGCCAGGAGGCAGGTCCATGATCTCAAAACCGTTCGTTTCTGTGGTTCCGGAACCATTTTGTGGTCCGGTCCAGGTGATGGTGTAAGTGGGCCATCCTCCGGTAATATCGATCCATACCCAGTTATATTGTCCGCAGTTGTTGACGACGAGGGTAGTATGAATATCGAGGTTGTTCGAACCATTGTTAATGGTAACCGTATAGGTATCAAAGCAGCCGTTGGCATCGATCACTGTTATATAATAAGTTCCGGAAGGCAGACCATTGATGTTATAGAAATTGTTAGAGGTATTCGCTGTTCCAGAAACCGGGCCCGACCAGGTGATGGTGAACACCGGTGAGCCACCACTGATGCCCACATGAATGCTTCCGTTGATCCCACATTCCCCATTTGTTGGGATGGCGGTTACATCGATAGTACCGCCCCCGTTGTTGAGGTAAACGTTTTGGGAATCCGAACATCCATTCGCATCCGTTACTGTGATAGTGTAAATTCCTGTTGGCAGGTTAGCGATATTGTATCCATTGTTACTGGTCGCTGATCCTGAAACCGGTCCTGACCATTGAATTGTATAAGCAGGAGTTCCTCCATTAATGCTCACCCAGATAGCTCCGTTTTGGCCGCAATTACCGTTTTCAGGATTTGCGACGATGTCCAGATTGTTGGTGTAGAGAATGGATATGTTATTGTCCACCGAGCAACCGTTGGCATCTGTGACCCATATAGAATAAGCACCTGCCGGCAGGTTGGAAATGTTATAAGTGGACAGGTTGGTGTTGGTAGAACCTGAGGAAGGCCCATTCCATGTGATGGAATAAGGCCCGGTGCCGTTTGTAATATTAACAAAGATGCTTCCGTAACTTCCACAACCTGCAGGGGTGGAAGACAATGATATGGCAATATTGTTGGTTTGAACCACCTGGACGTTTGTGCTTCCCGAACATCCGTTGGCATCGGTTACATACAACCAATAGGTTCCGGCAGGCAGGTTGTTGATGGCCATGCCATTATTATTGATGGTGGTTGATCCAGAAACTGGTCCCGTCCAACTGACGGAATAAGGTGCTGATCCTCCCAGGATGTCCAGCCAGATTCCTCCTAACTGATTACAAGTTCCGTTGATTGGCGTAGCATTTAAAGTAAGTTGTCCCCCCGTAGTATTATTTAACTGGACGACGGCATAATCAGTACAACCGCTGGCATCTGTAACGTAAACGGAATAAGTCCCCGAAGGCAGGTTGGTGATCGTATAAGTATTGGAATTAACACTTACGGAACCATTAACCGGTCCGGTCCAGTTGATTTGGAAATTAGGAGAACCACCATTAATGAGCACATTTATGGATCCATTTTGTCCACAGGTACCGCTAATGGCGGTAAGGTCTACGTCCAGGTTGCCTGCAAGAACAATACATGCCATTTCGGTATTTGTACAACCACTGGCGTCTGTAATCTGAACCGTATAACAACCTCCTGTGAGGTTTGGAATGTCAAATCCGTCTCCGTAAATGGTATTGGTTCCGGAAGAAGGCCCCGACCATGTTACAATATAGGGAGGGGTGCCGTTATTGATGTCCACCCATAAAGCGCCCAGTGCGCTGCAGGTTCCATCCAGTGGAATGACATCAAAGGAGAGTTGCCCTCCTGAATTATTTACCTGTACGACGGCATAATCAGAACACCAGTTATCATCTTCAACGATCACCTGGTAATTTCCGGTAGGCAGGTTTTGAATGGTATAAGAATCGTTATTGGTGACGGTACTTCCATTGACGGGGCCGGTCCAACTGACAGTATATGGACCTGTTCCATAGGACATATTTACATAAATGCTACCTTGCTGACCACAGGCTCCGTTGATAGCGACTGCGGTAATATCCAGGTTGGATTCGCCAATGACGACCACTTGTTGATCGTTGCACCAGTTTCCGTCTTCTATGGTAAGGGTATAGGTTCCCGCCGGAAGATTGATGATGTTGAATGATGAATAATTTGTTGTGGTATATCCTGACATCGGTCCTGCAATAAGAATATTGTAGGGAGCAATACCATTGTAAGTTTCGACGTGGATGTATCCTAATTCACCACATGCTCCGGGATGTGGGGTCGCTATGTAATAAAAATTCCCGCTATTCTGGTCTATTTCAAATGGTTTAGATACAGAACAACCATTGTGATCGGTCACGTAAATAGTGTAGTGACCGGTGGGCAGGTTCTGGATTTCGAAACTGGAATTATTAGATGTTAAATTAGAATTTTGTGGTCCGGAAATTAACACATTGTAAGGGCCGACGCCATTATTTATGGTTACCCAAAGAGACCCCATATCCATACATGAGGTACTGGTAGGGGTAAGCGTCACACTAAGGTTGCCTGAGGAATAAACGGTAACGGTTTGTGTTGCCGAACAACCGGAAGCATCCGTTTTGGTAACCGTATAAATTCCCGCTGGCAGATGATAGAGGGTGCAGTTATTGCTATTAGTATAAAAGCTTCCCGATAATGGCCCAGAATAATGAATGATAAACCCAGGGGTGCCTCCGCTGGAAACGATGTGTATGCTTCCATCATTTTGGCCACAGGATGTGGGGGTTGAAGTAAGATCTACCAGGGCAAGGTCACAATTGGAGGTACAATCTACGTTAAGGGTATAATTCCCCACCCCACCGTTATAACCGTCAACCACCACGTAGTAAGTGCCAGGCTGAAGCCAGGCGGTTATTGATTCATTTGTGGTGCCTGAATTCTGGCTGTAATCCATACAATCGCCACGGTCACAGGAACGCAAAAGGAAAAGTTCAAGGTTGGCTGATAAATTGGTCATGGTAATAGTAACCTGACCGGCTTCAGTAGTCGTAAAATAATGAACCATTTCCGGTCCGTTATTTTCAACATTAAAAACATTTCCATCGCATCCATATAATGATACGTCGTCATTACCGTTCATGTTATTCCCCTGGAAAGGAACTCCACACACCAAAGGTTGCGCGTCTCCGCAATAAAGGTACCCACAGTTTACTTCAATATGATAATCCCCTTTTGAGGTAGCGTATTGACCATCCACCACAATATAATAGGTTCCCAGCGGGGCATCTTCGTAGAGAATCCCTTCGTTATTGGTCACTGAGTTGCTGGAGGTGCTCGAACGTATACAAGTTAGTTGACTACAATTGTCTGCTAAAAGGAAGAGATCAAGGTCCATTCCGGGCGTAGTAATTTCCAGCCCGATTTGCAGGTCGCCTGCTGTTGTTTTATTCAAAACGTAAACCTTATCCGGCCCCTGGAAGGTGTAATTACTGCAGCCTGGGTAGCTGGTAATCTGATTCCCCGCTCCTATCGTTGTTTCATAAGCCAGGAAATCACCGCACTGGATGGGAATGGCCTCTTCGCACCAGGGAGAACTTACTCCGCAAACACCGGGGGTGTAGTTGGTGACTCCCGCCGCTTCAGCATAACACGCATTTGAGTACGTCACCTCATTGCATCCGCACACCGGAGCATAAACGGTAGGGCAACTGGCATTAGGATTCATACTTCCGGGATCCACGCAATTTTCGTTGCATACACCCTGTGTATAAAAGGTAATGCCGCTGGCTTCCGCGATACAAGCATTGGCGTAGGTGATGCCGTTGCATCCGCACACCGGATCATTACCCGCCGGACAATCAAGTGAAATTACACCTGTTTCTTCATTAACGTATGTGCCTGCACTCGTCACAATATAATAGGGGTCGTAACAATCGCTATTGCACGAACCACTTGAAAAAGTGGTTATTCCGTGAGCCAGGGCTACACATTCGTTTATATAAGTTACACCATTACATCCGCAGACAGGATTGTATTCATCTCCACAATCCGCGTCAGGATCAATAAGTTCCGGATTGATACAGCTTCCAAAACAGACGCCCTCGGTGTAGTTGAGAACACCCGCCGCTTCCGCAAAACAACTGTTTAAATAAGTTACGCCATTGTCTCCGCACACCGGAGCAATGATGTCAGGACAATTGAAGTTAGTTGGAGGAGCTCCAATATTCAGCGAAACCCCTGTGGGGAAAAGCGATGATTTTTGCATATCGCTGTCAATGACAACGATATCTGTTATTGCGAGATTAAGGGATAAGGGTAATACGAGATTATCGTTATCAGACAGGTTTAGGGAAATGGTCCCGATATTTCCAAAACCAATCGTTTCGTTCGGGACGATTCTGACGATGGTAATTTCAATAATACCGTTTTCGTAATCTGTTTTCACCAGTTGACGGGTTTTCCCCGGAGAAGAGGCCAGCCACCAGTCAGGATTTTTTTCAAAAGTAATATCGGAATTGACGAGCTGGGGGTCAAATTGCAGCTTGAAGCTAATGCCAAAAAAATGATTGAGCGGAAATGCCTGAGACCCCAGCGTTAAGTCAAATTCCAGATGAGCTCCCAGGGCAGCTTCTGTGACCGGTGAAGAAAGTGAAATAGGCGGATGTATGCCTTCCAAGCCCACCGGTGGAAATACGTCAGGAGTAACGGTGCCATGGGTCTTTCCGAAGTTGGCATCAATGCCCCCGGTAATATCCGTATCCGAAATGTAGCCATCCCCGTCGGCATCCGCATAAGCGGCGTCAATAGAGGTTGCCGGTAAATTCGTATTCCAGCTTTGCCCCATGGGTTGGGCCGTCCAATCTGTATTAGCATTGGGTCTTTGTGGACCGGAAGACCAATATTGGGTTCCGATATACAATAAATCCATTCCGGTGACCCGGCCGCTATTATTAATATCGCCCGGCCAGACCATTTGGGCTGATAAATTGGCCACGTTCATTCCAAGCAATAGAATGACCGTCAAATTGAGTGTAAATGATTTGTTCATTGTGTTTCTTATAATACGTTCAAAATAGGGATGAACACAGTGGGGTGAGCACCGCGATCACGGCATCCATTGGATACCTATTATCGAGTTAACAATAATTCAATAAAAATTTAGGCCAGCCTCCATACGGTGACTGATAAATTTGTTTCAAAATAAGGGAAATTCCTTCCTGGATTGCTCCCAAAAGGAAAGGGTAGATATTAAGGGGGTTTAGTACGAAGGGGAACTACTTAAAGGGTAAAAAACAAACGTGTGTAAAGATACATAAATTATCAGATATAATTTCGAATTTTATTTATTATAAGACAAATAGGGAGGTTAAGTGGTAGTGAATGCCCATAAAACGGTTGAACCCCAATGGCAAAATACGTCATTGGGGTTCAACTATCAGAACAAACTATCTGTAAAAACAACTTTATTAATTGGTTTTCTTCTTTTTGAAATCACCTCTTTTCCAGGCATCAAAAAAGTCTTTCCAGGCCACCGGGTTGAAAATATTCATAGGTGGTGTCTGGCCGACATAGTAAGTTTTTCTCGCTTGTTGCCGGAGGTAAAAACCGGTATTTTCCACCCCGTCCGAAACGACAGCATTACGCATCCTTTCAAGGGTTTCGTTGGCTATGTTTTCCGAAGCTTTTGCCTGGAGTTCGCTGGTGACATCCATCGCCAGGAATTCGAGTTTGAAATGTTCTTTACTTGGCCAGGGAAATACCACGGTTTCCGGCAGGTTGACGGCATCTTTGGTCATTAGTTGAACAAGTGAATAGCGGTCATCTTTAAGATTTTCTGGGATCTGGAATTCTACGGTTTTATATCCCAGGGCCGAAAAAACGATAATGTCCCCTTCTTCCACTACAATAGAGAAAAATCCGTCGAAGTCAGAATAGGTTCCCCTGCCTTTTTCTTTGACCAGGATATTGGTGTACGGCACTGGGAACATTTGATTGGTAGTCCCGTCAAGGACCATTCCCGAGAATTGTACCAGAGTACTATTTTCCTGGCCGAATAAAGCTCCTCCGGCAAGGGTCAATGCTATGATCAGGACCAAAAATTTATTTTTCATTTGTTATCAATATTTGTTATTAAGCCAACAGACTATATTAAGACGAATAAAACCTGTATTTGGTTTGATAGCAAAGATAAAAAAAACGGGAACATCAGTAAACACTGAAGATTCCCGTTTTTTTTTGTCAGACATTGGACCCCTTAATAATTGTTAAGGTTTTACAATAGTCGTATTTCTTTTAAGGTAAAGAATAAGAGATTGATTCACCGCGAGGTTCTTGCTTCTCAAATGGTTCCATGCCATAATATCTTCAACAGTGCATCCGAAGAGCAATGCCAGTGTCTCGATATTGTCTCCTGCAACGGTAGTGTAGGACGTTCTCAAAGAACCTATTGGAAATGATCCTGCATCCTCTGAAGCGTTAACTTTTCCGGAAATAAAAGTACGGAAAGATTCTGCAGCATAGGATGGCAATATGATAAAGTGGCCATTTTTGCCGGCAGGGATAATATTTCCGAGGTATCCCGGGTTAAGTTTTTTCAAAATATCCCAGCTTACATTGGTTGCTTTGTTGATGTCAGAAAATCTCAGACTTGTGTAAGTAACAAATGTACGGGTATCCTGTAAATCATAGGCAGGGTATTTGGGTGCCATATCATGTTCGTCATAATAATTCACCAAATAAGCTGCTGCGATAAAAGCAGGAACGTAACGCTGTGTTTCTTTAGGCAGGTACTTGCTTATTTCCCAATAGTCATCGCATTTGGCATAACGGATGGCTTTTTTAACGGTACCCGGGCCACAGTTGTAAGCCGCCATGACTAAGGGCCAGTTACCAAACTGATCATACAACATAGAAAGCATTTTTACTGCGGCCTCTGTTGATTTGTTTGGATCAAGCCTTTCATCGATATTGCCATCAATAGTGAGTCCGAAATATCTTGCCGAAGCAGGTATCATCTGCCATAACCCTGCGGCTCCGGCATTAGATTCAACTCCAGGAAGCAATGTAGACTCTACCATTGGGAGGTATTTAAGCTCCATTGGCAAACCGTAAAGGTTAAGATAATGCTCAAAAATTGGAAAATAGAGACTTGAACGGCCTAACATTGATTCAGATTCTTTAAAACCTAATTCAACATAGCGTTTGATGTAAGTTTTTACCTTATCATTGTATCTAACAGTAAAAGGTAGTGACAACTGTCCGAGCCTTTGTTTGATCAGCTCGTCAGTGTGGGCGTCCCAGCTTTCAGCATAAGCTGAAGGTTCCGATTCGCGCGGATTTAGTTTGATTGTACTAGCTTTCATCGCTAAAGGAAATACCAATAGCGTGATTACTAATGTCCATAGGAGTTTCATTCTTTCAGATTTAGTTTTTCATCATCAGGCCAATATCATTTAAAAAAGGAGGAGGTTCTTTAAACGACTGTCCGGATAATGAATTTAATTAATTAGTGTAGTTTAAATGAATACCATAACCAACACACTAATTAGGGGTCCTTTTCATGTCTATACTTTAAACGTATAAATTTTTGAAAAGTTACTTCCCCGTTAAAAGCAGGCGCAAAGGTATTCGCTTCTCATAGAATAATCAATGGTTTTTAAAAGATGTTACCCTCTTTTCCAAATAATCGTTGGAAAGAGCGTTTTTTGCAATATTTAGATGATTGAAAATGGCTTAGACCTTATGGGAAGGAATGTATATCAGGGATTTAATCACCAGATAACAAGAAATGAACGGAATTATATTTGGTTTGAGCCTAAAAGCATTCTAAGCCTAAAAAAAGTGTTAAAAAAATGTTAATATTTTAAATTTTCGCAACAAAATAAACTTAACAACCGGATTACGTCCTGGACAGATGAGTGGAAATTTTTTCCAAATCAGCTTTTTCATTGACATTTATTAACGTTTTTTCGTCCGGAACATTCAATAATTTAACGTCCGAATTGATGAGTACTTTCCTTGGGCATGAATATCCCTGGGCCAGAAACTGAAAGAGAACGGGATAGGCTTTGGGCTCCCAAATGGCAATAAGCGGTTCGGGAAATTGATTTACCGGGCTAATAAACGCAGAAGCGGTTTTGGACTCGTTCCGGTTTTTGAGCAGAAATGCTATCGTTTCCTGGTTCAGTAATGGTAAATCACAAGCGATTACCAACCAGGCGTGGTCGGGATAGGCGCGGAAAGCCGAAAGAATGGCTCCGTAGGGTCCAAGGCCGGTAAAAGTGTCCGGCAACAATTCGTAAGCACTATCGATTTCATGCAATTGATCTTCTCTGCAGGAGATGAATACCTGCTCACAGTATGGTTTGAGTAAATCAGCGGCAAATTCTCTTTGGGGTTTGCCATGGTAATCGATCAGCCCTTTGTCCTGCCCCATACGCGTACTTTTTCCCCCGGCCAGGACTAGTCCGTAAACTTTTGGGAGGGCCAATTCCATCTGTTGGTGGATAAAATCGGCAATGGCATCTGTATCGGCAATAGACAGCACCGGTACCTGGCGGTCTTTTAGGTGGTCTCTTAAAAAGGGATAAATTTCATTTTGTCCCTCGGTGAGAAGGAGTAGGGATACATTTTCCAGCCGGTCCAGTTTCTTTTGCAGGGAGGCTTCTTTTTTAGGATCGATGACAACGATCTGATTTTTTGCAGTGAAATGGTTCCCGTTTACCAATACCAGGTCCTGGTCGTTGAACCATTGCCGGTATAAAAAACTATCCATTGTTCCCTCAAAATCTACCCTATGAAAGGTAATTTTGTCGGTATATTCCATTTTGCCCCCAAAGGCCAGGACACTGTTTTTATCTCTCCCGATAATATTTTCTTCCTCTGCGCCCTTATGGTCGGCATCTACATAGGCTACTTTGTATTTGGCAGACAGCCTTTGTGTGAGTTCAAAAGCCAGGCTTTTAATATTGCTGCAGGGCGTACCAATAATGGCCCATTCGTTGCGTGCAAAGGTGCCGTGGTTGGGGCGGGAGAGTTTTGTATGTTTTTGATGTTGCATGCTCATTACTTGTTACTTGTTACTCGATATCTGGTTTATTGCAAAAGTAGATTCTTCCCTCATTTAAAGGTTCAAATCATGAAACTTCATTTCTGACCCGTTTGCCATCACTTTACAACTTTGGGACATTTGCAACTGAAAACCGGCGCTGTTTACGATCTCTCAAAATCCCTTTTGCCGCCGCTTTTGGCCATCAGGCGTGTTTCCTTGATGGTTATGTCGTGGGAAAAAGCCTTGCACATATCATATATGGTAAGCGCGGCGACGGTTGCTCCGGTGAGGGCTTCCATCTCGACCCCGGTTTTAGAGTGGATGGATGCGGTACAGTCTATCACCACCTCCCTGTTTTTATTGACCGTGATCTCTACATGGCATTTGTCAAGACTCAGCGGATGGCAGAGTGGGATGAGTTCCGATGTTTTTTTAGAAGCCATGATCCCGGCGATGATGGCGGTTTGGAAAACGGGGCCTTTTTTGGTCACGATCTCATCGTTTTCCAGGTGATCCATGATTTCATCTCCAAGCACGACGATACTGCGGGCTCGGGCGATTCTTTGGGTGACTGTTTTCTCTCCCACGTCAACCATATTCGGGTTGCCACTTGTATCAAGATGGGTGAATTCTTTTTCTGATCCCATGGTATTGATGCTTTCTATTGGTGAACTACAAAAGTAGTCTTACGGTTCAGTTTGTACAACAAATTTCACCCTAAGGTTAAACTTTTTGGAAGAATTACATTCTCAGGAAAGGTACAGGAGAAAAAATATTCAGCTTTTGGACCATGCTTTGGCTGCCGGATCTTGATGCCGTTGTTCCAACGAGATGAATTCGAGGTGTCCTGATACAAAATTGTTAATGAAATGTAATATTAGGGGGAAAGCCAAAATATTTCTCGGTCAATATATAAAAAGACGTAACTTTGTCACTGAATAAAAAATTTCAATATGAAAAGTTTATTGTTGTTCAACTTCTTAGGACCTGAAATGCTTGTCGTCTTTTTCGCCATTTTGCTGTTGTTCGGGGGAAAGAAAATTCCTGAATTGATGCGTGGTCTCGGAAAAGGTATTAAAGAGTTTAATAATGCCCGGTCTGCTATTGAAAGCGAACTAAAGGAAGGCATGCGTGATGCGGATCGAAAAGAACTCGAAGAGAGAAGAGAAAAGGAAAGAGAAGAACTTAGGCTGAAAGAAAAAAAAGAAGCTTAAGCTTAGGCCCAAAGGGTTTTAAAAGTTCAAATTGTTCCAGGAGTTTAATTTGTTGAGGCTGCCTATTATTGTTATCGTTTAGTACGGCCTTGAATAAATTGTTCAACTCCTGAAACAATTTGAACAAACCAGGGATACTCCATCCTTGAAGATACTGCTTGCCCTCAGTCATTTGATGAAAATAAATTGACCTATTTACTGCTAAATGAGGAGTCGCCCCAAATATGTCCTTAGTCATTTTTCCAACCTTTCTTTTCCTGCTCTATGTGGGTCAATTCGATTTTTACCCCGTACTTTTCTTTTAGGTGCCTGGCCATGGTATCGGCTGCGTAAACCGAACGATGCTGTCCTCCGGTGCAACCAAAATTGACCATTAAATTGGTAAAACTCCTGTCGATATAGTTTTCAACCGCATCATCCACGATCCGGCAGACATTGTTCATGAAGTCATTCATGTTGCTGTGATGCTGCAGGAAATTGATCACGGGTTCGTCTCTTCCGGTTAGTTTTTTATAAGGTTCGTACCTGCCCGGGTTATGGATGGCCCGGCAGTCGAAAATGAATCCGCCGCCGTTTCCGCTGTTGTCTTTGGGAATGCCACTGTTTTTAAAGGAAAAGCTGTTCACTTCAACGGTGAGCAAGCTGGACATTCCTTTTATTTTATCGAAAGGCTCAAACCGCCGGCAATGGATCACTCCGTAAAGGGCTTTTTCCAGTTCGGGCAATTCGATCGGTAATCCTTTATTTTCCAACACCCATTTGATATTGCGAATGGCGAAGGGAATACTTGAAATGAAGTGTTCTTTTCTTTCGTAGAGGCCCCTGAAGCCATAAGTGCCCAGCACCTGGATACTTCTTATGATGACGTAGGCGTAATAATGGGTCGCAAAATCTTCGCGGTTCAGGGGAGTCAACTCCTCTAAGGTGTCCATATAGTGATTCAGCAATTCCGTTCTGATCTCCGAAGGGATATTGGCCTTGGCCTGAAAGAGCAGGGAGGCGAGATCGTATTGTAGCGCTCCCCTGCGCCCGCCCTGGTAATCAATAAAAAAAGGCTCTCCTCCTTTGATCATAATGTTGCGGGTCTGAAAATCCCGGATCATAAAATGGTCCGTTTCCGTTTCCAGCAGATATTCTGAAAATTTTTGAATATCATTTTCAAGGCATTGTTCATCGAAAGGGATTTCTGCCAGTTTGAGAAAATAATATTTGAAGGTATTAAAATCCCAAAGCATGGACTGTTTGTCAAAAGCTTCTCTCGGATAACAGAGGGAATAATCCAGCCCTTCTCCTCCCCTGGTCTGAAAATGCGCCAGCTGTCTGACCACCTTTTTATAGATATTAATCAGGTAATCGGGGAAATAATCGCCTTTTTGCAGGAGGTAGCTGTATAAGGTGGTAAATCCCAGATCTTCCTGGAGGTAAACATTGTTTTCAAGGTCTTCGGCATAAATTTTGGGAACGGGCAGATCCTTCGATTTAAAATGTTTCGAAAAACCAAGAAAGGCTTCGTTTTCTTTTTTGTCTGCATTATGAGCTCCTACCGCTGTATGATTTTTGCTTTGCAGACGATAATAAATCCGTGCTGAGGCTGAGGGCGCCAATGGAAGCACCAGGTCAGGAGCCTCTCCAGCCCATGTTTCAAATAAATCACTAAGATGTCTTTCAATTTTAAGGGATGCCATGAATTTTTATTTTTATGTTCACTTCCGTACACTTTTGGGTAAAGCTCTGAAAATACATGGTTGGTTCTCACAGAAAACGCCGATGGAATACAATGACATTCCGTAACACTGGTCGGAATAAACGCTGGAAATAAGGTAAAATAACCGAAAATGATCAGCGAAAATCAGCGAAAATCAGCGTGACACAAACAGTGTACAGTAGAGAATTTTGATGCAGGTCTTTTTCCGGCAATACAATTATTGCGCTAAATTAGCCGATTCTTCAACAGAAAATGAAATGGAACAACACATTTTTATGACAGCCTTGATATTTATTGCGGGCATTGTAGCATTTGGGGCGGCGTATTATTGCTATAAAAAAGATAATTTTCGATTTGCACTGGTATGGATTATAGCGGCTGGTTTTTTATGGCGACTTGATTGTGCATTGGATCCACAATTGCATCAATGGGATGAAAGATTTCATGCCCTGGTCGCCAAAAATGTAATGGAAGATCCATTTGCTCCGAAATTATATTCACGGGTTCCTCTTGATTATGATTACCAACATTGGGGCAACAATCATATCTGGCTCCACAAGCAACCTCTGCCTTTTTGGGTAATGGGCGGTTCCATGAAGATATTTGGCTTAAGTCCGTTGGCCCTGAGGTTGCCTGCTTTGGTGATGTCAACTTTGTTGATCTGGTTTACCTTTTTAATCGGGAGCAAGTTATTCGATCAAAGAATCGGGTTGCTGGCGGCATTTTTTCATGCGATAAACGGGATGGTCATTGAAATAGGTTCTGGAAGAGTGGCTACGGACCATGTTGATATTTTCTTTTTCTTCTTTATCGAATTGGCCATACTGCTGGCGGTGTTATATAGGGAAAAGCCATTGATCAGGTATCTTCTTTTGGTGGGGGTGTTTACCGGGATGGCGCTTTTGTGTAAATGGTTGCCGGGGCTAATTGTGATACCTGTTTTTATTATCCTGAATTTTAATAGGGAGAATGGCATTTTACCTTTAATGAAAGCAGTCCTGATCATTACAGTTGCCATGGTGGTCGTAGCTCTTCCCTGGCAGGTTTATGCCGCTCGGAATTTTCCTTTGGAATATTGGTGGGAAAACGGTTATAATCTTAAACATCTCACCCATTCTGTTGAAACCCACGGAAAACCCTGGTGGTATCATCTGGCGAATATGGGGCGTATCTGGAATGAGATGATCTATGTTGCCTTGCCATGGTTTCTTTGGAAGACATTAAAAAAAGGATGGAATGCTGCAAATTACACTTTGCTGGCCTGGATCGTCATTCCTTACCTTGTCTTTTCATTAGCTGCCACTAAAATGCAGGGGTATGTTTTGTTTACCGGACCAGCCTTTTTCCTGATACTGGCCTGGTTTATTTTTGAATTGCAGTATTTGGCGAAACAGGACAGGAATTTTTGGGTTAAATGGTTTTACCATGGAGGGATGGCTGTCATTTTGTTATTGGCTTTCAGGTTCGGACTGGAGCGGGTGAAACCCTTTCAGGAGCAGGAGGAAGGGTATAAACTCCAATCAGCACTGATGAAACTGGAAGATCAGGTTGACAAGGAAAGCAGCATTATTTTCAATACACCCCGATACATCGAATGCATGTTTTTTACCCGTCATCTGGCTTATGAAAAAATACCTTCAAAAGAAGAAGTCAACAGGCTGCTTTTCAGTGGAGAGAAGGTGTTTGTGATCGACGACAACCATTTGCCCGAGTATTTAAGACACAACGCAAAGGTGGTCAAAATTGACGAACAACTTTTGGAAAGTAAGCAATGAATATTTTTAGTTCCTAGTAAATATAACTCAAAATCCCTTCCAGTTCCTGTTTAGCCCGCTCGATCTTTTTGGTGATGAGGCGGAAAGTGCGTTCCCGTTCCCGTTCTCCGGCGCCGCTGATCAGGAGGGAATGTTTTTTGGTCATATTAATCCAGTTTTCGGTATAGTTACAGAAACGATCATCCGCACTTCGGATGAAATTGGGCGGATCAAAAGTGGTGAAGACGTAATTAAAGTTGTCGGCATTGACATAAATAATATTGGTGGAAGCGACGAGCTCGTTCATGTGTACGGTCAGGTGACCCAATTTTTCCTCCGGTTTTTCCAGATTAAATTTATACCCAACCTCTGCCATTTTCTTTAAGTGGCGGCTCATTTTTTCCACTTCTTTAAAAATACGTAAAATATCTTCCTTGTGTTCAAATATGCCGGAATGGGCGTAATACTTGATCTGGTCGAGGGTGATGTCCAAAAAACGGATGTTCCACATCTCCATCCCATCATAGCCAAAATACTCTTTCAACATGCTCTTCATCAATGAATTCAAAAGGCTGTCATTGGTGAATTCTGACAGGGAGAACCGGTGAGGACGCTGTGGCATCTGCCAACTGGTATGGTTCCAGACGAAGAGCTTAAAATAAAAAAGTAAAGGAAACTGGAGGTAATGAAAAACGGGAACCTCGTTGGTAATATAGGAAACCTGAACCTTTTTACACCCCCGGATAAATTCAAAATGGGTATTGATATTTCTCAGGTATTCATCATAACTGGAAGGTTGTCTCCTAATGGCATCCACATAAAAGGGAATGGCATTGTGTCTTTCGGCAATAAACTGGTCGATGGAGAAGCCGTAATGGCGTGAAAGTTTGATGGTATCATCCAGCGAAAGATTGCTTTCCCCATTCAGTTTTTTATAAGCGCCGCTTTTACTGAGGTTCAGAATAGTCATCAGTTCATTGACTATCGGTTTTTTTTGGGGAGAGAGGTTTTCCAAAAAAGAGAAGAGTTGCTGCTGTATTTTTTGACTTTCTTTTTCCATGGTTGATCGTTTTATTGGAAGCAGGTTTCCTTCATGCGCATGTCCATGAAGGCAGGACACGCTTATTTGTCTCTAAATCAGGAAACTTCGCTAATAACACGATAGATTTTACCCGATATGTATAATTTTTTTTTAGAAATGTAGCCCTATGGAAACGATTGCCCCGCACTTTTGTAGTAAGCTTTTTGTGTGACACTTTTTAATCAAATGGGAATTAGGTCGAAAAGACGATTTACAGTAGATGTTTTAGCACCGGGTGCGTGATTGTTTTAATGGATCGCATCCGGTGTTGTTTTTTTTAGGTTTTGAGCATAAACCGAACCACCTCTTCTTCAAATTTTTTAAAATACAGCCCCACGTGCCTTCCATCCACCAGCGCATGGTGAGCCTGAACAGAAAGTGGCATCATTACCTTTTCACCGGCTTTAAAATATTTACCCCAAACTATTCGGGGCACGCTGTCAGGATTGGCGTAATGCATTGCATGTGTGAAACCGGTGAATGATATCCAGGGAATAATGGATAGAAAAAGATAATCATCACGCCCTTCTACATCCTCAACGGTCGGGTTATTTTGAAAATGGTCCATGGCAGCCGTTGCCGCCTGGTAGAAGGCTGCAAAATCATACTCAAAATCTACCGGACAAAAACTAAAGACATCCGACCCTTTCGGGGTGACGGCAAAAGACGGGTGAACCAATTCATGCTCCACGATTTTTTCGCCTCTCAGGCGCCAGCGAAATTCCCTGATGTCATTAGCTGTTTTGCTGATGAGGTAAACCATTACCGGGGTGAAAGAAAGTTCCTTGGCCCTGATATAATCCACCAGGCTAGTGATCTCCACATTGCCGCAAACATTAAAATGGGGCTGGCTGAATTTTTTAAAAAATTCAAAATGCTTTTTACGATGTGAATCCGTAAAATTTATTTCCTTCATGTGCAGCAACGTGATGGGTTGTTAAAAAATCAATTCCTTCGGCTTCCAAAAATAGAGTATTTTTTCCAAAATTCGCTAATCCGCTAATCCGCCAATCCGCCTCTCAGAACTTAATGTCCTTCACCATCAGTTGAAGCCGGGGTTGCCCCTGCCATTGACTTTCTCTCAGGTTGTAACAAAGTTCAAAAGGTTTTCTCGAATAAATTCCCTCCGCTAAATGAGCAAATCCGAAAGCGATGCCCTTAAATGGTTCGGAATGCTCCTGTCGAACCGTCAGGCTGAGGTGTTCGTCTTTCAGCACTTCTGAAAAACCGGTGTCATAAACGTTTTGGGTGTGGAAAACAGGGTTCCTGTTGCCGGGGCCGAAGGGGGCAAAGCGGGCCAGGATGCGTCTGAATTTTGGGGTAATCTCTTCAAAGTTTAATTCGGCATTGATATCCACCACAGGAATTTGCAAGGCTTCAGGTAAGGAAACCTGTACGACCCCTTCAAAGCGATCGCAAAAGGCATTTACGTTTTCAGGGAGCAGGGTGAGCCCTGCGGCGTATTGGTGTCCGCCAAAATTGAGCAGCAGATCGCTGCATTGGGAAATGGCTTCCAGTATGTCAAAGCCCCGGACGGAACGGGCAGAGCCGACGACTTTGTGATCGGATTTGGTCAGGATGATGGCGGGGCGGTAAAATTTTTCCACCATTCGCGAAGCGACTATTCCGATCACGCCTTTGTGCCAGTGCTCCTGGTAAAGAACAATGCTTTTTCTCGATTCCCAGCCGTCAGATGCGGTAAATGCTTCGATGGCTTCTTCTGCAATCCTCTGTTCAAAACTTCGGCGCAGTTCATTGCGGTAATCCAGGGCTTTGATGTGTTCCGCCGCGATGTCTGGCGATTGAGTGAGCATGAGTTTGACGGCCGTAGCGGCATCTGCCATACGGCCTGCTGCATTGATGACCGGAGCCAGCCCGAAGACCACATCGCTGATGTTCAGGGGGCGTTCTCTTTTGGAGTGATCAATAAGGGCCTTCAGGCCTGGTCTTTGGGTGTGATTCAATTTTTCAAGGCCGTGGCAGGCGAGTATGCGGTTTTCCCCCGTCATGGGGACAATGTCAGCTGCGATACTGATAGCCAGGAGATCCAGTTGAGATTCCCAATAATGGGACGGCAGTTCATATCTTATGGAATAAGCCTGGGTAAGTTTGAAAGCGACCCCGCAGCCACTGAGTTCTTTGAACGGGTAATTGCAATCTGTTCGTTTGGGGTCGAGGACTGCATGAGCGCTTGGGAGCTGTTCGCCTGGCTGGTGATGATCACAGATGATCAGGTCAATGCCGAAGTGTTGGGCAGCGATTGCTTGTTTTTCGGCCCGAATACCACAGTCCATGGCAATGAAGAGGTCGATGCGGTTGGCTTTTGCATAATCGAGGCTTTCGAAGGAAATGCCGTACCCTTCTTTATATCGGTCAGGAATATAGTAATCCGGATGGGCACCCAGTTTTTCGAGAAAACGGTGCATTAAGGCCACGGAAGTGGTGCCGTCAACATCGTAATCACCGTATAATAAGATGTTTTGATTCTCCCCGATCGCTTTGTGCAATCTTTGTACGGCTTTGTCCATATCTTTCATGAGGAAAGGATCGTGGAGATTGTCGAGAGTGGGATAGAAAAATTGCCGGGCTTCCGCGACAGAATTTATGCCCTGCTGCACTAATAAACGGCAAAAAGCGGGATGAATGGGCAGTTCTTTTTGCAGCTTGTGCACTAATTGTTCGTCTGTTTCGATGAGCTTCCATTGTTTGGGGATCATTTTAATTAAGTTTTTTGGTTATAATTAAGCAACGGGAATCAGGGATTTTCAACGGTTACTTTACAATCCTCAATTCGATTGAGTATTGGTTTTTTAACCCCAAAATTTGAAAATAAGTTCACCATAGCAGAAAAAAAGAGAGGAAGGGGATTTAAAATAAAAATGGCGAACCTTTAAAAGGCCGCCATTTTACGGTCAAAACACGCAAAGCGTGTCGTTTCTGGGAGGATTTTTTGAAATTATTAGGGAATGGGTTTAAGGTGTTTAACTTTTTTTATTCTTTGTACTATGGCAAACATTTTAAAACAAAACAAGGGAACCTACACAATTCGAAAGGGGACGAAAAAAAAGGGGGGATCGTGCATAAGACTTTTAAATCTTACCTGCCCACCCAAAAAAATGTAGTGCGGGCAGTAGTTCCCTTGTTGTTTACTCAATTTGAGAAACTAAAAACTTAAATTGAATCCGAATTCTTTTAAACCCTTTCCGTATATAAAATACTATTGGCTTAAAAAAGAATGCATCAGACTGAAAGGGGGTCCAAAAGCCTGATGACTATCGAGATTTCAATAAATCTTTTAGTATGTTTAAAACTACGATACAAATATATTGCCGTTTTATATGGGAAGTTGTAACAGTTTAATGTTTTTGAATCAGGGGTGTTTTTGGGTTTATATAATAATATTAAGTTTCAAATAATTGATAATCAGCTATTTGATTGGTGTAAATTTGTATAAATTGGGTCAACAGATTGATTGTCACAAGAATAAACCTTATTTTTGTGACGGAATTTAAACATACACTCAAATCTAGATTGTTCACTGGTGAACAAATCTAAATCCCAGCATTATACTTAATACCATTATGTATTAAGACAGTTTAGGCTGTCTGTTTTCGAGTGTTTTGATACACGTATATTGAATGTGTACATAATACCCCCTCTATATGTTTTGTCATATAGGGTGTTTGTTTTTTGTTTTATTGGGGATTCACTTTATTCTTTAGGCCTAGAGTTTTATGTTCTGAAAAATACAAAAAGATTAAATTCAAAAGCGAATTAAAAAATAATGTCGATTCCCATGATGTCTTTTTGTTGATCAACAACCTCCTTAGTAGCCTCTTTTGCAGAGGCGATGATTCCTAGTGTAATTAATAATTCGATAAATGCTGCCATAACTTTGATATTAATTTAATTATTAAATTTTAATTGATAATCAAAGTTATGGCAGAAGTTCGGGCCCAAAGTGAACAATTACGTTTTGAAAGAGCAGCTTAGTTTTTAATTTTCCCATCGAAAAATTTTTGTTTTATGTTGTTTTTCAATAAGTTGCAATTTTAAATTCGTAAATAATTGAATCTTGGTGTATGAGGGATTTAAAATTACTGGTGCAATTACTGTCCGGGGTTAAGGTCAGTAACATAAATATCATTGGCTCAGAGGGTGAGTCAGCAACGAGGGTTCAGCAATTATACGATGAGATTCTTGCAGGAAAAGTCGAAAGCGATGAAGAGGGCGCTCAATTGTTTTTTCCTGACGGGGCTTATAGCGAAAAATATTTCAGTAAATTAAAACGTAAGTTACAGGAAAGATTATTAAATACCTTATTTTTTATTGATGTAGATAAACCTCAATTTACGGAATATCAAAAGGCTAACCAGGTTTGTTATAGAAATTTGTTAATTGTTAAATTATTATACTCCTATGGTCAGCGTCATTTGGGGGTGATGATTGCAAAAAAAACGTTTAAAAAAGCTATATATTTTGATTTTACGGAAGTTGTTTTGCTTTTGTCGAAAGAACTTAGGCTTTATTACAGCACTATTACGGGAGAAAAAGAGAAGGCGGAATTGTTTAGTGGGTACGCAAAAAAATATTTGGAGATATATACTGCGGAGCTTAAGGCCGATGAGTATTATTCCGAACTTATGGTAAACTATGTTTTTTCAAAAGCAAATAAACCGGAGTTGATTGATAAAGCAAGGGCTTTTTGTAAAGACCTTGATGCCTTATCAGTAATAGTGGATTCCTATAGATTCAGGTTTATGTACTACCTCGTGAATATTCTGAGATGTGAGATTGAAAATGATTATGGAAGTACGCTTAAATTCTGTGAAAGCGCCCTGGAATATTTTTTAAGCAAAAAATATTTTGGGGTTAAAAGTGTATTGTTCAGCTTCTACTCCAAGATGATTTTTTGTCACTCCCAATTACATCAATATGACAAAGCACAGGAAAGTATTTTGAACTGTTTGGGATTGGTTTCTGAAGGGGATTTTAATTGGTATGTGGCCTTAGAGCAGTATTTTTTAGTGTCTTTGAAGATTCATGATTATAAAAAAGCTTATGATGTTTATTTAAAAGTCACCAATCAGCCTAATTTTAGTGCTCAATATCAGCAAATAACTGAACGCTGGAAAATAAACGAAGCCTTTGTCCATTTCTTGATCCTTAAAGGAAAAATTGAACCAACGCAGGAAGATGATAAACATAAATTCAGGATCAATAAATTTCTGAATGAAGTGCCGCGGCATTCAAAAGATAAACGAGGCACCAATATTACCATCCTGGTCCTGCAAATCTTATTTCTTTTGGAGCAGGAGCGCTACGAAGACATTTTTGAGCGCATAGAGCCGCTCAGGATGTACACCAGTCGCTACCTTAGGAAAGATGATACTTTCAGAGGAAACTGTTTTATCAAAATGCTCATGCAATTGCCCGCCGGCCGTTTTCACAAAGAAGCGGTTAAGCGCAAGGCGGCACCCTACCTTAAGAAACTGGAATCGATCCCTCTGGATGTGGCCAAACAAACGGCAGAGCTGGAGATCATCCCCTACGAAGAATTGTGGGAGTATGTGATGGAGTCGCTGGGTAATAAAGTGAGATAGGCTTAACGAACTTTTGGCTGTTGAAGATTGAATCTTGTAAGTTGAAAATTGCTCAATTTGCTTTCAAATTGAGTAGCTGTGGAGGCAGGAGTCGAACCTGCACGAGGCGGTTAGCCAAAGCACAATGTCTGGTGGTCAATCCCAATGTTGCAATCAACACCTTATGCTTCGTTTATCCCGTAATCCTCACCCCCGAGACAAGAGGGTATGGCTGCCTGTTTCATCACCCCACAGTGTGGTACACAAGAATCAATTTTCAAAAAACAACTGACAAAAGATATTTTGCTACAGTTTTTCAAAATTGAAGATTGAATCTTGCGATTTGAAAATTGCTCAATTTGCTTTCAAATTGAGTAGCTGTGGAGGCAGGAGTCGAACCTGCACGAGGCGGTTAGCCAAAGCACAATGTCTGGTGGTCAATCCCAATGTTGCAATCAACACCTTATGCTTCGTTTATCCCGTAATCCTCACCCCCGAGACAAGAGGGTATGGCTGCCTGTTTCATCACCCCACAGTGTGGTACACAAGAATCAATTTTCAAAAAACAACTGACAAAAGATATTTTGCTACAGTTTTTCAAAATTGAAGATTGAATCTTGCGATTTGAAAATTGCTCAATTTGCTTTCAAATTGAGTAGCTGTGGAGGCAGGAGTCGAACCTGCACGAGGCGGTTAGCCAAAGCACAATGTCTGGTGGTCAATCCCAATGTTGCAATCAACACCTTATGCTTCGTTTATCCCGTAATCCTCACCCCCGAGACAAGAGGGTATGGCTGCCTGTTTCATCACCCCACAGTGTGGTACACAAGAATCAATTTTCAAAAAACAACTGACAAAAGATATTTCGCTGCAGTTTTTCAAAATTGAAGATTGAATCTTGTAAGTTGAAAATTGCTCAATTTGCTTTCAAATTGAGTAGCTGTGGAGGCAGGAGTATGCTACCTGTTTTATCACCCCACAGTTTAAAATAAAAAATCACTTTCTTTCAAGTGATGATGCAAATTTAAACACTTTAGCCTCTTTGATGCAAATTTTATAAATAAAAAAATAAATTTTTATCATTCGTTTAACGAATGTATTAAAACGTTGAAAAATTAATAATGTATTCTTTTAAATATACGGCTTGGTTTGAAATTTCGAAATTGAAAAAACCGTGGGTTGCCCACCAATCCTATTCTTCCGGAAAAATAGGATTGGTGGGCCCAATTGGTGTGTCACGATGTATCACCCTCCGGCTACCCAGGCCATCAGGTATTGGCAGAGCAGCGCACCGTAAGTTCCAAGGGCATAACCCAAAACGGCCATCAATACCCCTACAGGAGCCAGTGCCGGGCTAAAAGCTGCTGCGACAACAGGAGCGGAGGCTGCACCGCCCACATTGGCCTGACTGCCTACCGCGACGAAAAAGAAGGGGGCTTTGATTATTTTAGCCACTATGATTAAAATGGTGACGTGCACCAGCATCCAGATTAAGCCGATGGCAAACAATCCCAGGTTGTTAAAAATTTCCAGAATATTCATTTTCATCCCGATGGTGGCCACCAGTATGTAAATAAAAATACTGCCCCATCGGGAGGCTCCCACGCCTTCGAGTTTTCGGGCACGGGTAAAAGATAACAACAACCCGACGGTAGTGGAAATTACGATGAGCCAAAAAAATGAAGAAAGCAACGATTGTAGTCCCATGTTTGTTAATGCTTCTTCATGGTTTTCCATTAAAGGAACGATCGCATCCGCCGCCCAATGGGAAAAAGCAACACCTCCAAAGGCAAAAGCCATCATAATGAATATACTAGTGGTCGTGGGAATTTGTTCAATGGAGGAACGGTAATTTTCGACCTTGTCCCTCAATTCTTTAATAGCGGAATTATCGGCCTTAAGCCACACGTCCAGTCTGTCGGATATATTGGCACCATAAAGCAGGAATCCCATCCAGATATTGGCCACTACCACATCCACGACGATCATGGAAGAAAAAATTTTGTCTTTTACTTCGAAAATTTCTTTCATGGCCGTTTGATTGGCACCTCCTCCGATCCAGCTTCCGGCAATGGTCGAAAGTCCGTTGGCCAGATCCACGGGTTCTCCCACGATGAGCCCCGGGGCTAACTTGAGGATAACCAGTAAAGCCAGCGGCCCGCCTAAAACGATACCCAGGGTAGCCGTTAAAAACATGATCAGCGCTTTAGGTCCCAGGTTGAGGATACCTTTGAAGTCAATACTGATACAGAGCAGGATCAAACTTGCGGGCAGAAGATATCTTGAGGCGACAAAATAAAGGTTCGAATAATCTCCCGAGATCAACCCTCCGGAATTTAAAAAAGAAGGGAGGAAGTAGCACAAAAGCAGGGCGGGAACGAACTTGTAAAATTTTTTGAATTGAGGAAGTTTTTCGGTCCAGAAAACCAATGCGAGCAGGGCGAGCAAAATGCCCAGTACGATGGCATCGTTTTTGAATAAAGGAGCGCGGGCCATCGTTTTTAAAGTAAGATTGCTTCGGGCTCCTTTTTTGAATTTAAGGGACTGACCCGCTTCGTCCAATAGTTCGATCTTTATTTCGGGTTCCCCGGCGGAAAGCCCTTTGATATAAATTGGGGCTACCGCATCGAGGGTGAACATTTCGCCTCCTACGGTTACCTTCATAGTTCGAGCGCCTGCAGGCACAAGACTCAAAGGAAGTTCAATGATAAAATCAGGGGTTTCATCCAAAAAATATTTGCCGGGTTTGGTCAGCAGGGAAAGCCGTTGGACCCGGTCTGCAGTTTGCTCTATAATACCGGCAGTTGCGACCTCTACCGAAACCGGTTGTACATTTTTCCTGGCAAAAGACCAGTTGGAAAAGGCCAAAAAAGCCGTCAATAGAAGGAAAAATCTAAGGGTTTTAATACTCATGGTTGTGTTCTTTTGGCTTAAAGATAAAAATTTGAACAGCATTTCGATAATTTTTCAAATGGAGACCCGAATTCAATCCGTTGAGATGTTTTTAAAACCTCCTTCCTTTGGTTCTAACTTTTTCCCTATTTTTGACAAAAAAATACGAATGCATATTAGTGATGAAGATAAAGCCTTTCTGCGTGAGGCAATAAAACTGGCCCGCAAGGGCATGAATACCAATCTTGGAGGGCCTTTTGGAGCGGTTGTCGTTAAGGATGGAAAAATTATTGGAAAGGGCAGCAATAATGTAGCTTCCTCAAATGATCCGACTGCTCATGCCGAAATAACGGCAATCAGGGATGCCTGCCAAAATTTGTCTTCTTTTCAACTGGACGGGTGTACCCTTTATACCTCTTGTGAGCCTTGCCCTATGTGCCTGGGGGCCATTTATTGGTCACGGCCCGAGCGTATTGTTTATGCAGCCAATCATATTGATGCGGATACCATCGCCGGATTTGATGATAGTTTCATTTACGATGAAATAAAAATAGCTCCGGAAGAGCGAAAAATTCCTGCCATTCAGGCACTTAGAGAAGAAGGTCAACAGGTTTTTCACGAATGGCAGCTCAAAGAAGATAAAATTGTTTACTAACCATAAAAAATGATGACGATAAAATCGAAACTGATAATGATTTGCTCAACAGCTATTATTAGCGTAGGGCTGGATCAGTATTCAAAGTATCTGGCAACTCAACACCTGGAGGCAAGACTCGGAGGTTACTCCTTTTTTAACGGTTTTTTCAGGCTGATCTACGCCGAGAATGAAGGAGCCTTTCTCAGCCTGGGCTCCGAAACCACCGGTTGGTTAAAATATATTGGTTTGTATGCTTTTCCCGTTATATTACTCATCGGGTTGTTATGGTACCTGCTCAATGCTAAATCGCTGACTAAAACCCAGATTATTGCTCTTAGCCTGGTGTTGGCCGGTGGCATTAGTAATATTTATGATCGGTTGCTCTTTGGCAAGGTGGTTGATTTTATGATCATGGGTTTTCAGCAATTAAAAACGGGTGTTTTCAACATTGCGGATGTTTCTATTATGACGGGGCTGTTTTTGCTTATTTTCAGCACAAAGAAAAAAACAACCCCTACTGAAAATACAACAGAAGAAAACAGTGAAGCCACTGAGGCTGCTCAATAAAAATGATAGAAGTTTCTTAGGAGACAAAAAAGGTAAAAACTTAGTGCCGAAGGAAAAACTTATATTTATCATATATTTACATCCCCCGCTTAATTATAACACAGGTAAGAAACACTATAAAATTCCGATTTAATTATGCAGCAACTGACACCATTTACCATATTAGGAATCATCGCAGCCTATTTTTTATTACTCATCTTAATTTCCTGGTACACCTCAAGAAAGGCGGGAAATGAGAGCTTTTTCCTGGCAGACCGAAATTCAAATTGGGTTTTTGTGGCGATTGGTATGGTAGGAGCTTCGCTTTCAGGGGTTACTTTTATTTCCATTCCCGGAGCCGTCGGTGCCGGAGGCTTAAACCAGTCCTTTTCCTATATGCAAATGGTGATGGGATATGTCGTTGGATACATTTTTATAATGTTTGTTCTATTGCCATTGTACTATCGTCTAGGGCTGACCTCCATTTATGAATATTTAAAAGAACGACTGGGTTTTTATTCCTATAAGGTGGGCGCTGCTTTCTTTTTATTATCCAGAATCATCGGGGCATCATTCAGGTTGTACCTTGTCGCTATGGTTTTACAGGCATTCGTAATGAATGCATTTGGGGTTCCTTTTTCCCTCACTGTAGCCATTACCATCGGACTCATTTGGGTCTACACTTTCAAAGGAGGGATCAAAACCATTATCTGGACTGATACGGTGCAGACGGTATGTATGCTGCTTGCGGTGGTGATTACCATTTTTACCATAGCACGGTTTTTTGAAACCGATTTTTCCGGGTTGATGGCCATCGTTGACCAAAGTGATTATTCTAAAATGTTCTTTTTTGAAGGAGGATGGAGCGATCCCAATAACTTCTTTAAGCAATTTTTGGGGGGAGCTTTGATTGCTATCGTCATGACGGGGATGGATCAGGATATGATGCAAAAAAACCTGAGTTGTCCTAACATCCACGATGCTCAAAAAAATATGGGCCTTTTTATCGTTGTGCTCGTCATCGCCAATTTGTTGTTCCTCTTCCTTGGAGCCCTGCTATATATCTATGCGACAAGCGTTGGCATTGTAGCGGAAAAATCGGATCAACTGTACCCAATCATTGCCTTGCAAAGCAATCTGTCACCGGTAGTCGGTATATTTTTTGTACTGGGATTAATTGCTGCGGCTTATTCCAGTGCGGATTCGGCACTTACAGCTTTGACGACGTCTTTTTGTATAGACTTTCTCAATTTTAAAACTTCTACTAAAACGGAAGAAGAAAAAAAACAAACGAGGATCAGGGTGCATATAGGGTTTTCATTTTTGCTCTTCCTGGTAATAATTGTATTCAACGCAGTAAGTAACGATGCGGTCATCAATGAACTCTTCAAGGCCGCAGGCTTTACCTATGGCCCCATCTTAGGGTTGTTTGTATTTAGCTTATTTACCAAACTACATGTTAGGGAAGTCCTGGATATTTCCAATACAAAGGTGGGCAAGAAACTGCCGAAATGGCTTCAACGCATCAACCTGGTGATTATTATTTGTTTGCTGGCTCCTGCCATTTCTTTTTGGCTCAATAAAAATTCGGAAACATTTTTTTATGGTTTCCAACTCGGATTTTTGATCATAGCCCTTAATGGTTTGCTGACTTTCCTGGGGTTGTGGGCCATTTCGTACAAGGTGTATGAAACGGAGACGGAAGCTTACCCTTCAGAGTAATAAACATGAATAATCCCGAATTTTATCTGATTAGCTGAAATTCGGGATTTTTTATTTCACAAAAAGAAATAAACCGCAAAATGTAAAACAAGTAACCGCAAATGGAACAAAGTGACATCCTCGACCACGGAGTGTCGGGAATTTGGAAGTGCTTGGGCCTTGGGTTAGGTGTTTTAAGACAAATTTTGACTTTTTCTCCAAAACCCACACGTTTTGCCCACTCACTTTTACATTTTAAATTCCTTGTTTTACATTTTACATTTAAAAAATACTTCAAATAATCATATAATTTCCAGTTCAGACAGTTTTTGAAAATCCGGGATGACTCATGTTTATGATTTACAGATTCCCAATTAATTCTACTCGTATCTCAAAGACTCAATCGGATCCAGCCTTGCCGCCTTTAGGGCCGGGTACAAACCTGATAACAATCCGACGATAGTACAGGTGACAATAGCGATAAAAATCCATAACCAGGGGATGATGAATGGGCCTCCCATTTTATAAGCGACCAGGAAACCTATTGCGGTGCCAAAAATAATGCCGACGGCTCCACCCATTTGAGAAATAATAATAGCTTCGGATAAAAATTGAACCACTATGGTGCGCCGGGTAGCGCCCAGGGCTTTGCTCACCCCAATTTCACGGGTACGTTCGGTAACCGTTACCAGCATAATATTCATAAGGCCGATGGCGGCCCCGAGTAAGGTGATCATTCCTATACCTATGGCAGCCCAACGAAAATAGGTAGTGTTTTCCTTGATTATATTGATGAGTTCATCGCTTTTTTCAACTTCAAAATCATTCTCTTGAGAGGCTCTTAATCCACGCACCTTTCGGAATATCATTGTGGCATTGCCAATGGCCTGATCTATCAGTAAAGGGTCATTGACCGCAACAAGCAAGTCGTAATTCGTATTGGCTGTCCCGTAGTATCTTTTTCCCGTTTGTAATGGAATCATGATCCGGCGATCCTGGCTTTCGTTCATACTCGAGCCCCTTGATTTTAAAACGCCAATGACTTTAAGTTTAATGTTGCCTGCCCCGATGATTTGGTTGAGTGCTTTTTCCGGTTTTCCGTCAAAAAGTTGTTTTACAACATCGTTTCCAATGATGGTTTTATATCCTCCGTTTTGGGCTTCGGTAACGGAAAAGTTTCTTCCAGCGGCGAGCTCAAAACCTTTGGCCTCGAGATAGTTTTGGCCTACGCCAAAAATCATAAAATTGGGATTGGTCTTTTCATCTTTGTATTTAATGGCCGCCTGGGAACTGCACCACATAGAGAGGGAAGTATTGGCAGGAAACTGGAATTTTTCTTCAAAATCCCTACCTTCCTGGTAAGAAATAGGCGCCCCCTTCATCGTCCTTCTTTGCCCTCCATGCCCCTGGGATCCGCGGGTGGTAGGCTCAATGGTGAAAGTGTTTGCTCCTAAAGAAGAAAGATTGCTGCTCAGGGAGTAAATAGCACTGTCAATAGCCGTGAGGATGCCCACGAGCGCCATGATGCCAAAGGCGATGATCAGTAAGGTCAAAATGGCTCGTAACAAGTTCGAGCGAACAGACCGATAGGCCAGTTTAATGTTTTCCTGTAAATCCATGAGCCGGTTTTTAAAATCGTTTGCTGGGTATTACCAGTGACTAATAGTGCTGAAACCGCCCCGATTTTTTGTTTTAATGAAAATCAGGACAGGTCAAAAGAAAATACTTTTTCACCATGCAAAGTAGCTATAATTATTTTTCTTGCTTTCTTTGTTCGATTAATAGCGCATATTTATGTACAAAATTAAAGCAAGTCCGGGAAGAACAGTAACCATTGACGAAAAAGACTATCTCTATTTCAGTGGAACGGCTTATTTGGGCATTCCCAAGGATCCTGATTTTTTGGCCTTGGTGATCGAGGGATTTCGACGTTATGGCACCAATTTCGGAGGGTCACGGTTAGCGAATGTACGGTTTGATATTTTTGATAAAACAGAAGCCACGCTTTTGTCCCTGACGGGAGCACCAGCTGCGATCTCTGCCTCTTCAGGAACTATGGCGGGGCAGTTATTAGCGCATTATTTTTTCGGAAAGGCAGATATGCTGGCTACGCCGGATGCGCATCCGGCCATGCTCCCCCCCGGAAATACGGCTCAAAGACTGGAAACCAATTGGAAGGAAAATATCCTCGAAATCATTTCATCCTCAAAAGCCCCACTGGTGCTTTTTTCCAACGCAGTAAATGTTCTCAATGTTGAAAAAACCGATTTTTCGTGGGTAAAAGAAGTCCCGGAGGATAAGCCTTTTACACTTGTTGTGGATGATTCTCATTTCCTTGGGATTGGAGGAAAAGCAGGAGGCGGCACTTATTCTATTTTGGAAAAGCCTGATCATGTCGAATTAATTGTGTTAAGTTCTTTGGGTAAGGCATTTGGGCTGCCTACAGGAGTGATCCTGGGCTCCGTTTCACTGATTGAATCACTGTGGGAAACGCCCTTGTTTGGCGGAGCTTCCCCAACGGTTTTGGCCTATCTGTATGCTTTTGTGGAAGGACAACCTGTCTATGAGAAAAACCGGGCTCAGTTGGAAAAAAATATAGCCTGGTTTTCCTCGCGGTTAGTCAGTAAAGAACGATTTAAGACCTTTGATGGTTTTCCTGTTTTTAGCGTGGCCGATGAAAACCTCGCAGATGACTTGTTTGAAAAAGGAATACTTCTGTCCGCCTTTAATTATCCTACGCCCACTTCACCTTTGGTCACGAGAATTGTGATCAACAGCCTGCATCGTACAGGAGACCTCGATAAATTGTTGGAGCATCTTAATATTAATTAAGGCACCAATGTAACATCTCCCTTGAAAAGAATGATTTCGCCATCCACAAATTCTACTTCAGCATACCAAACAAAAACAGCAGAGTTGCACGGGATACCCCGGAATCTGCCGTCCCAGCCATACGCAGGGTTGTTGGGTAGAAAATCGTATACTTCAAATACATTTTCCCCCCAGCGATTGTAAATCTGGAATGATCTTATCCCAACAACATCCTTACCGGAAAAGATCATAAATACATCATTGTTGCCATCATGGTTGGGGGAAAATACATTGGGGATGAAAATATTCCTGTTTTTTTGGACATAAACCGTGACCAGATCCGAAGTCGAGCAACCATTTATATCGGTTAGCGTAGCCCTATAGGTGGTGGTGGCCAAAGGGGATAAATGTTGCTCAAAACAGTCGTTGCAAATAATATGCTGATCCGGATTCCAGGCAAATTGCATGATTTCATCTTCAGGAATATTGAAAAGAGCATACAGATCAGCCTCTTCACCCAGTTCAATGATCTGGTCATCTCCCAGGTCGAGTACGAGGTCATTCCCGTCTTCGAGCTCCAATTCTATGTAAAATTCACAATCATTTACATCCTGAACCAACACTTCGTAAAGGCCTGCGGTCAAATTATTGAATATTGAATTTTGCTGAAAATCTCCTCCGTTAAGACTGTACGAATAGGGGCCTGTTCCTCCCAGTACTTCCTGGATGATCAGGGCTCCGTCCGAATCTCCGGAGCAGGTTGGCGGATCTCCTTCATAAGTTAGTCCGGTGGGGGCAATGGGTCCTTGCAGCACGGTAGTCTGGTCCTCACTGGTACAGCCATTGGTCAGGTTGGTGACCTGCAAATGAAAAATCCCGGGATTTTCCACCGTAATCAAGGGCGTAGTTCCAATGACCATCGGATTATTTCCCTGTGTCCAGGTTAATGCGTACTGACCGCCATTTGACGAAGCACTTCCATTTAACTGCACGGAAGCAGTGTGACAATCTATTTGCATATCCATGCCTGCATTGGCGATTGGAGGGGTAATATCCTGGGTAACCAGAACACTGTCAGCAATAGAACAGCCATTTTCGGTGTTGAGTACGGTCAGGAAATAATAACCCGGTTCATCAACGTTAGCCAGAAGCCCGTTTTCCCCGGAAAGAATATGGCCCTGAATACTTTCCCACTGGTAGGTTATTGTAGCCCCTTGTTGTGAATTTCCGCCATCCAGAACAACAGCCTGGACAATACAGTCCAGATGCTGATTCGGGCCGGCTTCTGCCACAGGATAATCATAATTTTCATCCACCGGAACAGCAGCCGTGGCACTGCATGCCGTAAGGGTATCCATGACCAAAAGGGTGTAGGTCTGGGCACTATTAACCAGCAGGGAATTGCCCGATGCACCGGGAATCGGGTTGTTTTGCCCATCAAACCATTGATAAGTAATATGAGATCCGCTTTGGGAATTACTTCCGTCGATCATTACGGTCTCGGTGATGCAATCCAACACGTCAGGCTCTTCTAACTGAACCATCGGTTCATAACTTAAATCGGTCACCAAAACGGAAGACGGAGCCGAAAAACATCCATAAGTTTCGTCGGTTACCATCAACTGGTAGGCTCCCGGTAAAGATACTTCCGGCATCAGAAGCATTTCATTGGAAACGTTGATCCCTGGGCCAGTCCAGCTATAGACCATGCCTGGCCCCTGGGAAGAAGCCCCGGCTTGTAATACAGCAGAAGGAGTGTCGCAATCAAGAAACTGCTCCCCACCTGCATTGGCAACAGGGGTAGGAATTTCTGCTACGAATTCCCCGGTTTCAGACTGGCAGCCGTTTTGATCAGTCACGGTCACGGTATAAGTTCCTTCCACATTGACATTAAGCATGGTACCATTGCTTCCATTTGACCATGAGTAAAGGGCATAACCCGGCGAAACATCGATTGAAGTTGAGCCATCTTCGCAAAAATAAAATTGCCCGCTGATCTCGATATCCGGAAGCGGCAATTCTATGACACTAACCATATCTGTATTGGAACATCCGTTTGAATCGGTGACGGTGACGGCATAATCACCAGGATTGATGACCGATAGGGTTTGAGAAGCTCCTCCCCCCGTCCAGGCGTAAATATCATATCCCGTTCCGGCATCCAACTCGGTAGATTCATTTTGACAAAATTGTAAAACCCCTTGAATTTGTGGAGCCGGCAGTGGATTTTCCTGCACAACTACCTCGCCATCACCGGAGCAGCCCCCTGCATCGGTCACGGTAAGGCTGTAAGTTCCGGGTTCGGTGACCGTTATCGTCTGAGCATTTTGGCCGTTGGACCAAAGGTACGCGGCATACCCCGGACCGGCATCCAAAAGGGTATTTTCGTTTTCGCAATATTGTAAAGGGCCGTTGATTACAGGCTCCAACTCAGTTTCCTGGTTAATAAAAACACTGGTACTGTCCATGCAGCCAAATTCATTCGAAACGGCCAGGCTGTAAATTCCTTCGGCATTGACTTGAATGGATGAAAGACCGCTGCCGGTGGACCAGCTGTAAGTCTGGTAATCCTGATCCGCTGAAATGACCGTATAGTTGCCGATACAAAAAGTGAGAGGGCCTACTATCTGGGGTTCAGGCAGCGCATTTTCAATGACTTCGACGGTCGTATTGGAATAACAGGAATTCGTATCCAAGGCAGTCAGCTGGTAAGAGCCTCCTGTTGAAAGGCTAAGAGATTGTTCAATGGAACCATCAGACCATTCGTAGGAAACGTATCCATCTTCACCGGTCAGTAACGTCGTTTGTCCAGAGCAAAAGGTGATTTCTCCCAAAATTTGAGGAGGCACAACTTCGAATTCACTTAGGTTTACGGTGGATGAAGTAATGCATCCATTGGGATCAGTCACGGTCAGTGATGCCCCACCCGTCTCGTCAAAAAGGGCGGTCTGCCCTGAAATTCCGTTGGACCATGTATAACTGATAAATCCGTCTTCGCCGGCCAAGGTTGTCTCAGTACCCGGACAAAACTGTAAAGGCCCTGTGATAAGCGGGGCTGAAATGATAAACTCTGAAACAGACACCGTATTCGTTCCCGGGCAACCCAGGCTGTCGGTGACGGTCAGGGAGTAATCGCCGGGAAGGGTAATGGAAATATCCTGGCTGTTTTGCCCTCCGCTCCATTGGTAGGTGACAAAACCTTCCTCTCCCAATAGGCTGGTAGTGGTGCCCGGACAAAATTGCAGGGAACCTTCAATTCCGGGAACCGGTAGCGTTATAGATTCAATGGTTGTCATGGCAGTCGCTTCACAGCCATTGGCATCGGTTACGTTCACAAAATAATTGCCTGCCTGGGAGGCGAAAATCTGTGAGGTTGTTGCTGCATTGGACCAGGAATATTGGGGGTAAATAGTATTGACTTCAAGCAATACAGAATCTCCTTCACAAAAATAACCCGCTGTATTGATTTGAGGTTCGGGAAGTGGATTTTCAAGTGTTGTTATGGTTGTGGAACCGGAACAACCGTTGTTATCCGTTACATAAAGACTTATAACTCCGGCGGAATCTATCGTGACAGACTGAGTCTCTTCCCCATTCGACCACAAATAGGAAACATACCCACTTTCTCCGGTCAGAATGGTGGAACTTCCGGTGCAAAATTCCGGGGTGCCTGAGATGCCTGGTTCGAGCATTTCAAGTTCCGATACCATTATGGAAGTTTCACCTATGCAGCCATTAATGTCGACAACGGTAACGGAGTGGTTGCCTTCTTCGTTGATTTCCACACTTTGGGTGGTGGCTCCATTGGACCAATAATACTGGTCGAAATTCTGCGACACCGAAAGTGTGGTGGAAGCGTCCAGACAAAAACTGGGTAATCCTGTGATCTCCGGATCAGGGAGTGGATTTTCGGTCAGCGTAAAATCAGTGGAAAAGGAGCAATTGTAATTATCTGTTATGGTTACGGAGTAGGTGCCCGGATTTACGATCACCGACTGGTTGGTGGCACCGGTACTCCAATCATATACCGGGTAATTCCCCTGGACAACCAGGGTGGCCACTTCGCCTTCGCAAACACCTGGCACGCCTAGGATCTGGGGGAATAATTCGGGTGCTTCCAGGACTACAAAAGCCGATACGGCCTCGCATCCGTTTGCATCTGTTACGGTTACAAAATAGTTGTCGCCCTCGGACACCACTATCTGTGCATCGGTAGAACCGTTACTCCAGAAATATCCCGCGTATAAATCCTCGGTGTACAATGTCGAGGTTTCACCGGGGCAGAACACTGGATCCCCGATGATTACAGGGGGCGGGATATTAACATCGGTTATATCAAATTCTGCATAACCTTCACACCCGTTCGCATCGGTCACCAGTAGCATAGCTATGCCGGGTTCGGAATACGTGGCCGTTTGACTGGTGGCTCCATTGGACCATAAATAGGTTTCGAACCCGGGAGTAACCGTTAAGACCGTAGGGTGTCCCAGGCAGACGAAAGCATTTCCGCTAATTTGAGGAGCGGGCAAGGGATAAACGGCCAGGTCAAAAGAGGTTTCATTCTGACAGCCATTGCTGTCGGTGACCGTGACGGTGTAGGTTCCTGCTTCAGTTACGTTGATGTTTGCGGAATTGCCGCCATTAGACCATTGATAACCAGGATACCCCGGGGTGGCACTCAGGTTGGCCGAACTGCCTTCACAAACGCCCTCCGGTCCGCTGATGAAAACATCTGGTAAAGGGGAAATCATTATCGTAATATCGATCATGTCATCACAATCTCCTTCCGTGACGGTCAGAGAATAAGTGAGGCTACCGGAGAAATTTTGAGGAATGGTTACCGTTGGATTTAATATATTGGTGGCGGATAAGTAGGAAAGCGCCAGGGCCGTCCCGGTCCAGCTGTAAGTTTCTGCCCCCATAACACCCGTGACAGAAACGGGCATGGAAAAAGGAGGGTCACCGCCGCATAGCGCCACCGGACCATCACTGGTCAGTTCCGGGCCAGGCAGTATTTCCACCGTAAACGAATCTTCATTCTGACACCCGTTGCTGTCGGTCGCCGTGACGGAATAAGTTCCGGATTGAGTGACCGAAATATCAGGGGTGTTGCCTCCGTTTGACCATACGTAACTGGTCAAACCGGGCGTAGCGCTCAATGTCACCGTTGCATCTCCGCAAGCGCTTGCCGGCCCGGTTACAGACACGGTCGGCAGGGGTGAAACGTTGATGACTACATCGGCCATGGCTTCACAATTTCCTTCTGTTGCAGTGAGGGTATAGGTGAGGGTTCCTGAAAAATTTTGAGGAATGGTTACGGTGGGGTTGAGGACATTGGTGGCGGATAAGTAGCTCAGCCCCGCACCGGTAGCCGTCCAGCTATAAACCTCGCCACCCATATTGTCTGATACGGAAACCGGCATGGAAAAAGCAGGGTCGCCTCCACAAAGTGCAACGGGTGCACCGGGGGTAAGTTCGAGGTCACAGGTAGGATCGACATTACAATTCAAAAAAGGCGCTGCTGAGCCGCCCCAGGTCATGCTAAACCCGGTGGAGCTTCCCAGCCAGTTGTCGAGCAGCAGGTAAAATCCCTGGCCGGGTTGTACAATCAGAGGCGCTACGAAACCGTCGCCAAATGCACTTTCTGAAAGGTCTGTAGCGCCGTTTCCCAATCCAGTTTGCGGACAAAAAGCACAATTTGAAGCAGCATAAGAACATCTGATAGGAGAGCCCAGATTTCCACAATTGACGTCCGGCCCGAAAATGGCGAAATCATAATCTTCCCCAAAACCTCCATCCGGATTAACGGTGAACTCGATCTGGCTGTTTGGAGGCATATCCGCGCGGAATTCAAAATAATACCATCCGCTTTGGTTTTCAAAGGAAAGCAGGCAGTCATTGTCATTATCCGGATCTGCAAAATCATCTATTCCGGATCCGCTAGGGTTGAAAACAACGGGGCCGTCAGAGCAAATGACTTCTGCGGTGATGCAGTCTTCATTTTGTGCATAAAGGAAAAAAGGGAAAACAATAAAGGCTAAAGTGGCAAGTAAAGGAAACCGCATTCTCTTTGTATGTTTTGATGTTAATCGAAAATTTTATGGGCTATTCACTCAATAGCTCAAAACAGCTTTCAACCCGGACACAATTTTTTTATATTGAAAATGGGGGATAAGTTTTTCCTTTGGGGGCTTGCCCAAAGATAATTTTTTGGGAGGACAATTTATGTCTGGCAATAATTTTTATTCCTATTGAAAATATTGTTTGTCAGGTTTAGGACAGGGAAAGCAAATTTTCACGGTAAACCCGTGGCGTTATGCCTGTCCAGCGTTTAAATGATCGAATGAAGGTGCTGCCGTCGGGATAATGCGTGTTGATAGGAAACCTGTCTCAACCTTCTTCTAGAATAAAGATTTCATATTTTGCAAAACGCTAACTTCGCCTCACTAAAGAACGATAAAAAACAAATTGACATGCCTGATCTTGTAAATCACTTAAAGTCAGTACTTTAAATTTAAAATTGCCATTTCAGGTTTTACATTTCCCTAAGATATTTGACCATAAGCCCCATTAAGCGCTAAAGTTTGGGATTCGTCAAAAAAAAGAACTATATTTGGAGGAATCAACCCGGAAACAAATGGAAACACATCTCGTCTTTTTTGCTTTCCATCTTCTTGATATTGTTCCGGGTTTGCACGAATAAAAAAAATTATGCCAATGAACTTATTGCGAATGCTCATTGTCTGTTTTTTACTTTTGTCTATTCTTCAGGAAGTGCAGTGTCAGACTTTCAATGAAAGGATTATTTTCCAGGAAGAAATTCCGGCCATGGATTTTTCAAATATTTTGGTGAAGGGCGATACGATCATTACTATTGGCCGAGGGGCGGTTTTGATTCCTCCGTATTATCCCGGTAAATTGATGATTTCAAAGTTTGATTTATCCGGGGAGGTCTTCTCCTGGTTTAATGAATATGGGCCAGATACCCCTATGGAATTTATTCCTTATGCAGGTAGATCAATTTATCAAAAAGAAAATAAAACACTTGTAGTTGGTGGCGCAGGAGATTATTTTGCTGATGATTTCGGCTTTGCAGCAATGATAGATCAACATTCCTCTGTTGATTGGATAAAGATATACCCTCCTTCAGAAAACAGCTATGCCTACCGTTTTATTAGTGGAATAATTCTCGCTAATAATGATTTATTATTTTTGGCAAACAGACAAGAATCCGGGTACCCGGCAGGATATCCTATATCTTCAGTGCTTATTTATTCAGATAATGAGGGAAATGTGCTTTGGGAAAGGGAGTACGAAAGTTCATTAGCCTATTATATTCCCGGTTGTTTCACGATTGAGACAGATAGTACATATTTAATAGGGCTACGCATTACAAATCAGGACGGGAGTCACTCTACCATATTAAAAACAAACCAGGACGGAGATATTCTTTTCGAATGGAATAATGATACCCCAAAGACACTTGAACCTCAAAAAATACTAAAAACTCCAGATGGAGGATTTGTGTTTGTATCCAAATATTTCAAAGAAACCAGCGAAGCCGGTTATGCACGTTATCAAGGCTATATATGTAAATTGGATAGTACTTTAAACAAGGAATGGGATATGATTTTAGGCCAGCAGTCTTCTTTAACACGGTTCAACAGTCTTATCCAAACTTATGATGGTAAATTTATTGCATTAGGAGCTGTGTGGGACACCTTCCAGACAGATGACGTCTGGCGACAAAAAGGCTGGTTGGTGAAATTTGATCAAAATGGTGTCATTGACTGGGAACGAAAGATCATTTCCACCTCTAATCGGTATAGCGAGTTATCGGATGCCGCGGAAACAGAAGATCATGGTATTGTGGCCTGTGGCCTTTCACAGTCATTCTCTTCATACGAAGACTACCCTCAGCGGGGCTGGCTCCTGAAATTAGATGAATGGGGCTGCCTTGATCCTGCTTTTTGTGATAGCACAACGACGATTTTGATCCCGCCAGAGGAAAATATTGGACTTTCCATTAGCCCGAACCCTGTAAGCAGTTTCTTTACAGTCAGGTTGTATAAAACAGCTTTCGAAAATGGCGCCTCGTCGGGTATTAAACATGTACAAGTTTATGACCTTGCCGGTCGGGTTGTTTTTGAAAAGGAATTTCCTCCACAGTCATCCGTTTCCCTGACAGCGGACAACTGGCAACCAGGAATTTATGTGGTGGTGGTGAATGATCGGTGGGTTGGGAAAGTTGTCAGGCAATAAGTGCGGTTAAACCTTCGAGGTTTCTATTACGGTTTTGAGAATAACTTCCGGTAATTTAGCCTTTTCCGGGGAGGGAAACCTCGGAGGCTTTTTCTCGGGAAATTATTACCGATTTTTATCCTGTACAAAGGACTTCATTACAAAATCCAAAAATCATGAAAAGAAAAATCTTACTTTCAGTATGGATATTATTCCTGGCCATTTTAGCCGGAAAGGCGCAATGCCCGGATAACCTGAATATTTATTTATCCGGTCAGATAGAGGTAGAAGCTTTTGCAACGATGTATCCGAATTGTTCGGAAATTCACAGGTTGACGATAACCGGGGCTTCTGTTTCTTCTCTGGAAAGTCTCCACTTTCTGACAAGTATTACCATGTTGCATTTATCGAGCCTTAATTCGCTTACCAGCCTGTCCGGGTTGGAAAATATTAATACAACGGTTAGTGAGCTTTGGATTCTGGACAATCCTTCCCTGACAGATATAAGCCAATTGTCCGGAATTTCAGGCATGCTGGATTATTTCATTATCGAAAATAACGATGCCCTGCTTCATTTAACAGGTCTCCAAAATATCGAGGGTGTATTTTCTTTATGGGCAAGCCCCTTGATTATTGTAGATAATGATAACCTGCTGGACTTGCATGGCCTGGAAGGAATTACCTATGCAGAAGCCATTCCTGAAGACCCTGGTCAAATGTATGATGATCTATGGGATGTAGTTATTGAAGGTAATGATGCCTTGCAAAGTCTGGAAGGGCTGGGAGCTATCACAAACCTGTACGATCTTAGGATAGAAAACAATAATGCTTTGCCTGATCTGGATGGATTGCAAAATCAGGCATACATCGATGAACTTCATGTGGTGGAGAATGATGCGCTGGAAAGTGTGGACGGTTTGAAACCGGGGGGCATAATAACGCAGGTTTATATTGAGAATAATAATGGTCTTGTCACCTTAAACGGGCTGGACAGCCTTGCCTCTGTAGAGAGGTTAGCTATTATCTCCAATGAAAACCTGACTGATATAACGAGCTTACCTGGTTTTTCAGAAGGAATCAGTATTTATGAAAATGATGACCTAACCGGGTTAAGTGCTTTTGACGAGATTACGGGTGAAGATGTCCGTTCTATTTCCTTTTATGGCAACGAAATTTTATCAACATTAACCCCCTTGCAAGACATTGAAAACCTTCATTCCCTGGGGATATTCAGCAGCCCTTCTTTGGAGAATTTGTCTGGACTTCACCATCTGAAACAGGTTGAATCGTGGCTTGTTTTAAAGGAAAATCAGAATTTGAATGATATTACTTCCCTCTCTCAATTAGATACAGTAGGAAGTCTGCTAATACAAGGCAATCCATCACTTGTTTCATTGCTTGGTTTTGCCGTTGATACCGCCCATTTTACTTCCGTTTTCATCAAAGACAACCTAAACCTCCCAGTCTGTGAGGCGGTGAGTATCTGTAATTTTCTACTAAATTTTTCAGAAGAAGAAAATGAGGTGGAAATAGTGAACAATGCTCCCGGCTGCAATTCAAGGGTAGAAGTAGAGGCAGCATGCGGGATCATCGGGGTTGACGAAGTAGTCTTTGATTCACCTTTGCTCAAGGTATCCCCTAATCCGGCGGAGTCATTTTTTGAGATCACTCTGGGGCAGGAAAGTCAGTTACCCATCAATGATGTCCGCATTTTTGATGGAATGGGCAGGCTTGTTTATCAAAATGAACCCGAATCTTTACTGCATAAAATCGATACTAAAAATTTACCCGAAGGAATTTATGTGGTTTTGGTTAATGGGCGGTATTCGGAGAAGTTGGTGATTCAAAAATGGGATTGAATCCAAGGTCTTATTGGAGAAAATTCCAATCCGGATTACATGCAAGAATGAAGTTGAAATCTATTCAATTTTTCCTCTTTTTTCTATAAAGGCACATTTTGGAACTGCGCCCCCTCTTTCATGGTTAAAAAAATGATAAAGCAATATTAAACCATTGCTTTTTTCAACAGTCAATAGTAAATTGACCATTGAATTCATTTCTAAAAATTTACACCATGAAAAACATCAATTTTATGCTGATTTTTGCACTGATTTTGTTGCAAACATCAGTTTTTGCCCAATCCGAACCTGTCGACAGCACAGGGCTCCCCGGGGATAATTTCAGCCTTGAGGGAGCATTGGAAATGTTTAAGATCTCTTCTTCCCCGGAAGACTTTGAAAAACGGTTAAACGAAGAAGACAATGATGTAAACAATCTCGACCTCAATGAAGACGGAGAGATCGATTACATCCGCGTTGAAGACAAAATGGAAGGAAACGTACACGTACTGATCCTTCAGGTGCCCGTCAATGAGAATGAAGTACAGGACATCGCCGTCATAGAAATCGAAAAAACAGGAGAAGAAACCGCTATTTTACAGATCGAGGGAGACGAAGACCTTTACGGGCCCGAAGTTTATGCCGAACCTTTCGAAGCGGAAGCTGAAATGGATGGCAAAGGAGGCCCGTCTGCAGATATTGCTGTTTACAGGATCGTGGTAAATGTCTGGGTGTGGCCATCAGTAAGATACATTTATGCCCCCAATTATGTCGTTTGGGTATCTCCATACGGGTGGAGGGTTTACCCAACATGGTGGCGTCCTTGGAGACCTCATCCATGGAGGTGGCATTATAACAGATGCACCCGTTACCATGCACACTACCGGGTGGTCCATACGCATCGTGTCGTTAATGCGCACCGTGTTTACGCCCCTCACCGTAGAACTTCTGTTACCGTAAAACAACGGACCACTACCGTTGGGGTGAAAAAGACCAAAAACGGCGCGGTGGTCACCAAAAAAACCACTACCCGGGGTGCAGTAAAAAATCCCGATGGCAACGTTAAAGCCGGCAAAAAAACCACGACCACCAAAACTGCCGTCAAAAAAGGCGATGGTACGGTAAAAGCCGGAAAGCGCACGACCACAGAAACAAAGGTTCAGGGTCAAAATAAACAGGGAACCCGAAAAACAACCACTACAACAAAAGCCGGAAAAAAAGGAAATACTGCGGGGGTGAAAAAGACGAAAACCACCACCACGACCAAACGAAAAAAGAATTAGGAGCAGGCTGATGCTTTCAACCAGGTGCTGATTTTATATCCTGGTTATCCAGGATTTCATTTTTTCGACAAAAGGTGATGTAAACAATGCATCACCTTTTGTGTTTTTACCCAAAAACGAATAATTTCACATCTTTAAATAAAACATTTCCACAAATGGCTAAAAATGCAGATACAGGGTTACTGATTCTCAGGCTGGCCCTTGGAATTTTGATGTTCTTACATGGGATACAGAAAATCCGCAAAGGAATCAGTGGCATACAGGCGGATCTGACCGATATCGGGTTGCCGGCCTTTTTCGCCAACGGCGTTTATATCGGGGAATTGCTTGCGCCCTTAATGCTTATTATCGGTTACAGAACCCGGGTGGCTGCCCTGATTTATGTAGCCAATTGCCTTACAGCTATGCTGTTGGTTCATGCTTCCTCGATTTTTGCACTCGGAAAAAGCGGAGGATGGGGCGTTGAACTTTTAGGCTTATACCTCTTTGGTGCGCTGACACTTTTCTTCACCGGATCGGGAAAATATGCTTTGTCTTTCGGGCATAAGTGGGATTAAGTCCTGGTTTTATTGGCTTTCGGTTAATCAGCTGAGGATAATTTTTAAAACATAAAAATGTCCGTAGATAGCCACAGCTATCTTGACTTTGATATCAATTTCCATTAATTTAACTTAAAAATGGGAAATGGAATTAAAGCAAAACATCAATTTTGACCAATTGGATTACAACGACCAGGATGATTTCGTATCCATTCAATTCTCCAGCGGGGAAATGCTCAATGTAAATAGCGGGGATTTGATCAACAAGGACTTCCTGAAACAATCTTTTTCCGACCGGATAAAATACATTGATCCTGCCATTAAACTTTTTGAGGAGGAATTCCATAACCCGGTCAACCTAACGCCCTTGGAAGCTGCCGAATTTGAATTCATGAAGGTTCGGATCTCAAACCTGGAAAAGGAAAAAGGGATGCTGCTGAATATCATCAATAAAATAGACAACCAGTCTTTTCTGAATAAACCGGGGATAGTCTTTGCAGCAGATGCAACGGCTGAACTAAAGCATACCTGGAAAAAACTTATAGGGAATAATCATATAGTCGAACTTCAGAATAGTGTAAATGCCCGTGTGGATAACAGTGCAGGGATATACGAAGAGTTCATCCTGAACTTTGCGCGATACAGCAAAAATGAAGCAGAACACAAACTGGGATCCACCACGGAAGCTGATTACAATATGAATCACAATAAAGTGTTGATGGCTTTGATTGCCACGATCGATAAACTGGTGGCAGATGACCTTCTTTTCTAAAGTCTATCCAGTGCTTTGGTCAGGGAATTTTTGAATTTCCAGACCTCCTCCATTACAAAAAGATCAAATTTATCTTCCCGGCTCTGTATTTTAAGACCGTTTTTGGCCAAATCAAAAATCAGGTATTCTTCTACCTTTTCAATAGACGAGACAGGAATGACCAGGTTGAGGTGGCTTGATTTAAAACCTGAAAATCTGAAAACAACCTCTGTATTCCATAATTCGAGTATTCCGGGAAGCCGGTTGGTGCCATCCCAAAGATAGGCAGGAGTTGAAAAAACCGGATCGGTCACTTGTTTTTGCATTGGATAATGATGGGTACATGATTGACGTTTGTTATTTTCCCTTTAATTTAAAGGGAGGTATGGTTTAAAAATGGTTTTTTGGGGTTGCCCCCCGGCCAAAATAAATTGACCAGGGGGACATGGGGTTATTGCTTAATAACTTTCTCTATCCAGACGGGGATCCCGTCGTCCAGTACTTTTACGAAATAGAGGCCGGCCGGCAATGATTCAATATTTAACTGATGTTGTGGCTTATTGGGTTCGAGGGTTTCCGTCCGAACTACCCGGCCCCACAAGTCGATGACCTGCCATTGGCCTTTCCTCGGCGCAGGACCGTCAAAGCGGAGTGTCAGGTGGCCGTTGGTCGGGTTGGGGAAGAGGTGGAAAAGGTTGGCATCATCCGCAAAATCCCTCAATGAGTTTACAATAGAATTTGTTGAGGCACTACAGGTGTTCCCATTATCTTCCAACCGGTTGACTGTCATTGTAACAGTATAATCAGCACTATTAGGGAAGGTATGTGATACAACTGCCCTGCCTGTAGATTCACTAACAGCACCATCATGCCCCCAATCCCAGACAACCAGGTCGCAATCATCCAGCAATCCTATGGGGTGAAACTGGTAAATAGTGCTAGTATCATTAAGCCTAAATACAGTGTATCCGGCATCGACATCTGCACCAAGATTACCGCAAAGGCAGGCGGGCTTGCATTTGCCCAGGGCGCCTGCTTGCCAGATGGTATTGAACTCCCATGGATATAGTGCAAGGCTGAAAATTTCCAACTCATCAATGGTGATATCCCAGTGGGGGTTGGACGGATTTTTACCAATGAGCAATGGAAGCGTATTGGCTGCGTCGGTTACTCCAATCGGAAGGCTGATTTGGCTAAGGACTCCACTACTGCTGGCATTGCCCACGTAGAAAGTAACCCAGTTTTGCGGAAGGACAGACACGGCAACGAAGTTCCATACACCTGGAGTTATGGCAGGTCCCTGTAAATATTCCACCATGGTACCTGTGCCGAGTTCCAGGGTCAGGTAATAAGGCGATGTACCCTGGATGGAGAGCGCATAACCGGTATTCGTCAGGTAATTTATTTTACTGACGATGGGCTCTGTTTGTGTGCCCATATCGGTGTTGATCCAGGCATCAATGGAGAAGCTGCCGCCGCCGAATTGGAAATCATTATGATTATTGACGGTCACCCAACTGGTGCCCGGCACACTGACAAAATCCAACGCACCGTCTACTTTTCCGGCTACCGGTTCAGGACCATTAGGAAGTCCTACAAAACCATTGGGTTCTGGTATGCCATGGTGAAGGCCTCCGGAAATATCTATCACATCCGGGTCACCCCATTGGTCATCCATAGGCCACCATCCTACCAATCCGTCCGGTGCCATGACGCAGGTATCCTGCTGAATGGAACAGGCAATATCAATGGCTTTACAGAAGGTGGAGTCAAAGCAGATGACCCCGTTTGCATCCTTTTCTATCGCCTTATAGCAAACCTGGTACACGCCGCTGCCGGAATAGACATGCATCGGCATGTCTCCGGAGGTAAATGGCCCGAGATATACCTGGTTGTCGCCCCAGTCGATAAAATCAAGATAATCGTTGCAATCGCCGAGGTCCCCGATGTTTACGGTGGCTTTGCACATTGCATTGTCCACACTAACGGCGACGGCATTTTGTACGTTTGCGATGAAGGCTTCGTAGTCGGCGCAGCAGTCACATCCCGCAGATTCAAAATACAGTATGCATGGCGGGCATGCCTGACCACCGCAGTTTCCTGTGATCGTCAGCGAATAAATGCCGGGGTGGTTAAACCAGGCCGGGGTTAGGCTAATGGTAAAATTTCCTCCGTTTGTCGTTCCGCTTTGGGTTATTGGACCTGTTGGTTCATTAAGCGTCCAGGTCAGGGTGTTATCCGGAGGGCAATCGGTGCCCTGGCATTGGAAAAATCCACTGATCTCCGGGGGGAAGGCCTGGTTGCAAAGGATGCCCATGGTATCCCCGCAGTTTATAGGAATATTCATGGATCCCTGTGTTGGGCGGAAGGACATTTCAGTAAATTCGCCACATTCACACGGACATTCCGTCGTCATGATCATGAACATACATTCCTGGCAAAGGACCCCGTTACACTCCCCAATGATGAATAACTCGTAAACTTTTGGGAAAGTAAAATAGGATGCCGGTAACGGAATCTGGAAGTTCGAACCGCTGACGGTGCCGGCGCCGACAAATAGCTGGGTTCCTTTTTCCCGCAAAACCCAATTCACCAAAGGCGGCGGGCAGTCCTCCCCTATGCAGTCAAAGTGACCTTCAAACATCACATTGGCACCGGGATTTAGGCAGCCAAGGACCAGTGAGTCACCACATTCAATCGGAATGTTTGGCGCTCCCTGTGACGGGCGCCAGGTCAGGTCGCTGAGCTCACCGCAGGAGCAGGTGTCGCAAAAAACCTGTTCGTCGAGGCACACTGTAATCTCCCAGCAAACTTCACCGGCGTTAAACTCCTGAATGGTGTAACAGACGGTGTAGGGAGGTGCAGGAGTGCCGGTGTATGAATGGGATACTGGTGTATTATTGGAATAAGGTCCTTCAAGAGGAGAGCCATCTCCCCAATCCCAGGTGACCTGTAGGCAATCGTTCAGTCCTGTGCCATTTACATTTATGGAACAATTGCCAAATTGGGCATTGGCCTGGAAATTTGCCACGGCCTGGAGAAAAGCCTCCTGGTCGGTGCAGCAGTTACATCCCTCTGATTCAAAATACAGCACACAGGGAGGGCAATACTGGCCCCCACAGCTTCCTGTGAAGGTCAGCGTATAAATGCCCGGGGTATTAAACCATGCCGGGGTTAAGCTAAAATTAAAATTAGGACCGTTAATGAGACCACTTTGGGTGATCGGACCGCCCGGTTCGCTGAGCGTCCAGTTAATATTATTAACTGCGGGACATTGCGGCCCCTGACACTGGAACAATCCACTGACCTGGGGACTAAAGGCCTGGTTGCAGAGAATACCCATAGTATCTCCACAGGAGATCGGGAGGTTCATGGCTCCCTGAGCCGGCCGGAAGGTCATTTCTGAAAATTCGCCGCAGTCACAACATTCGGGCACGGTGAAATTAATGACACAAGTGCAAATGTCTCCTCCACAATTACCTGTCAAAATTAACTGATAATTTCCGGGACCTCCGATTTGGGCAGCTCCAAAGGAGAGGATGGGGATCTGAATACCTCCAAAGACCGAACCGCTCAAGATGGCTGGCCCTCCATTGGCAGAAATTTGGTAGTCAATGCTTGATGGGCAGTCAGCAGAACAGAGTAAATCACCCTTGAACCAATATAATCCATCATTGGGAATACAAGGCAATTCTACTGTTGGCTGGTTACAGCTCACGGCAACGTCAGGCACTCCAAGGTTATAAAATGAGAGGTTGGCAAAACCGTTGCAGGTGCATTGAACACATTCCACGATGACATCAAAGGAGCAGGAAGCCGTATTCCCACAATCGTCAGTAACCGTATAAGTCACCGTTGACGTTCCTTGCTGGAAGGTTTGTCCGCTGGCGTCTCCGGTTCCCGAAAGAGTTGTTGCACCGGAAATGACATACATAATCGAAGCTATACTACAATTATCTGAAGCGCTAAGGATATAGATATTATTTACCACCGCTTCACAATCAGGAAGAAAAGCCGTAACCGTTACGTCCTGTGGACAGGTTACCATTGGAGCAATACCGTCGATCACCGTCACCACACTGGTACACGTACCCTGCAGGCCACAGATATCCGTTACCGTCAGCGTCACCTGGAATTCACCACAATGGGTAAAAGTGTTCGGACTGACGCTCATGGAGGCGATCTGGCAATTGTCAAATGAATTTTCGTCTATATCTGCGGCGCTGATACTGGCCATACAATTGGCATCGAGGGCCACGGTTACGCCGCTGTTACAATTCGCAGTGGGCGGCACATTGTCCATCACCATGATATTCTGGATGCAGCTGGATTCATTGCCGCATTCATCGGTGGCGGTCCAGGTGCGCTGGATGACTCCGTCACATGGGAATGAACCAAAAGTAATATCGGTATAAGTAATGGTTGGGGATGCCGTACAGTTGTCCGTGGCAGTCGCAAAACCAGTCTGTGCGGGATCAGTACTTTCGTTGCAATTTATGGTGAGGTTAGGCGGACACATAATGGTTGGAGGTACTGCTTCTATGGTCTGTACGCCGGTCGTACAGGTGCTCGTATTGTCACACCAGTCGGTGACCGTAAGGGTGATCACATGGTCCCCGCAACCGGTCAGTACGGAAGGGCTTATTTCAAGTTTTTTGATGAAGCAATTATCGGTGGATCCGGCATCAATTTGTTGCGGCGTAAGGGTATAGGTACAGTCGGGATCGAGTTCTACCCCAAAGCCTGGTACGCAAAGGGCGACCGGGGGAATATTTTCAGAAAAATTAATGGTCTGGGTGGCCGTGGAAACCGTACCATCTTCACAGGTAACGGATACGCAGAAGGTGTTTTCTCCACATTCCAGTTGGGTGGTGAAAGAAGCGGAAGTGCTGGCGTCGCACCACAAATAATCCAAATTTCCCGGGCCGGTGCTCGTACCGGTGATCTGGGCCAGGCCGCATTCATCAAGTAAGGTAATGTCAAAAGAAGCTTCACAGGGCGCATTACTGCACACTTCAGCTTCCAGCCAGTTTAAGGATGCGGTATCTATTAAATTTATCTCCATAGGAACGTCCTGGAATTCAATGGAGGGCAAAGGCGGTCCGTCAGGAAAGGGATCGAAAAAAATCAGGCTGATCATATCACTGGATACCTTGCAGGTATTAAGGTCAAGGTCGCTGACCGAGACATAGGCACAAGTGCCTCCAAAAGTAACCGGAAGTATCCTTTCGTCGGTGTATGCCATGGTTCCTGAAGGCAAATACCATAGGGATCCATTGGCGAAATTACTCCCGGAGTTGAGGTATTTCACCCAACTGACGGTAGGACCGTTGTCTGATAATTTTATGATGACCGTCCTGAAATTTCCACCAAAGATGCCATCGCCGGTAACATACAGGCTTCCGGCCGGACCTTCCCAAACCTGCCTGACAAAGGTGAGCTGGGGGATTTGGATATCCCACTGGATCAATAGATCCTGGTCAAGTTTCAAAACATAAGCATCTGAACCTGAAAGCGAATTGGCCGTAGCATAAAATCCTCCGGCACTTCTTTGAGCGACATCATTGAAATATATTCCACCGATCTGAACCCCGGTGAAAACATTTCCGGAATTATCGGCTCTATAGATCAATCCGGCTGCATTATTGCCGGCAAGGATCAGGTCGCCGCTGCCGGGCAGGACTTCCAGATCTCGGGAAAATTCATTGTCTCCTGCGCCGGGAAATATTTTTTTCCAACCCCAGGTTCCGTTATCGTTCATGGTATGCAATATTACATCCTCAGTGGTGGGCGTTCCGCCGGGTTCAAACTGTGTTCCCAATACATAATAGGGGAACATCGGGTTTTCGGGAACGGGGTTATATACGATACGATTAAGAGCATCCCTGCCAGTAATGTTTTGTTGCTTAAGCCACTCAAAAGCCCCTGATGAGTTTACTTTTCCCATAATTCCCTGCGCTGTAGGGTCAAAAGGAAGGGTAGAACCGACCATAATCAATTTGCCATCGGGGGTAATAACGGCATCATTCCACACGGAAGGAATGGTCAGACTCAATGTCCATTGGTGTATTCCGCTGGCATCCAGTCGGGTGACGGTTGCCTGGCGAGTGGCACCACTCGAAGGTTCGTTGGATCCCAGTATATAATAATTTGAACCATCCTGGATCACTTTGGTAAAACCATTGTCCAGGGTGTTGCCAAAATTTCTCTGGAAAGGCTGACCCATACCAGTGAGGGGGGAAAGTATGGCAAGAATCAGTATAAAGAAGAAAAAGGTAGTTGTGGAATGCAGCATGGTGGAAATATGGGATACTTTCATCATAGTCGAGTTTTGGTTTAAGAATGGTACAAAACTCAGTTATTATGAATTTCTCTGCTTATCATTTGTTTATTCGGTCAGGATTCCCCCGTGATTCGGTCAGGATTTTCCTTTATTCGGTAAAAGGAAGAGGGTAACATTTGAGAACATTTCGTATCTTACTATATGAAATCGGACACTTTGAGAAAAAATACCAGCTATAAAGGGGATAATTTATCCGGCCAAACTTTTTCGGTAAGGCTCAAAAGGGCAGTATACATCCTGGTTGTACTGTCGTGCTTTTCCCCTTGGTGTGGCTCTCTTTCGGCTCAAAATGTGCCCCACCCCTCTTTCAGGCATTATACTACGGATGACGGTCTGCCCAGTTCGGAGGTATATTACATTTTACAGGACAGGGATGGTTATATCTGGATCTCCACGGACAATGGCGTCAGTCGTTTTGACGGGTACGACTTTCGCAACTATGGGGTGAAAGACGGATTGCTGGAAAACGTCATTTTTGAAATGAAACTCGATTCCCTGGAAAGGGTATGGATGCAGGCAATGGGCGGCAACCTCTATTATTGTGAAGGGGATTCTATCAAACCCTATTGGTATAATGGCGTTTTGCTAAATTATCAGGATAGGTATGGTGTCAGTAAAGGATTTATTATTGAAGGTGCCGGGAAAAAAGTTCATCTGTCAACTTCCAATTATGGAATAATATCGATTGATGAAAACGGTAAAGCACGAACTTACCCTTACTCTGAACCTGTATATCGCCAAATCCTTGAAAAGCATGGCCAAGTGATCAGCGGCCTTTATGGAGATCCGGATCTTGAAAAAGCCAAGGCATACGGCGAAAGTTTGTTGAAACAACACCGGATTGCTCCCTTTTATATTGAAACGGAACATAAATCCTGGTCATTTCCTGACTTGCGTTATCAACAAATAGGGAAAAATTTATCTGGAGTTTTTGGTCTGGGAAAACCCGGAAATTTTTTTTTCCAATATGCTAATAATGGCGTTTACATTGAGAATGGATTGGTTCAATGGCAGCATTATTTTTCTAATTGTTTTGCTTATGTTGCCCGGATGAAAAACGGTCAGATTTTTGGCGGTTTACCCTGGAATGCCGGTTTACGCGTTTATCAATCTACAAATGATCTTGGCGTTGATAAAGGATATACCTTGCTGCCAGGGGAGAGTGTGAATTTTTTTATGGAAGACGCGGAAGGGGGCAAATGGATTGCCACCAATGAAAATGGCGTTTATTACACCCCGGCGGAAACAATTAGGGTTCACGACATGGAAACGGGTCTGTCCGATAAAAAGATTACTGCACTTGCCATCAAAAATGACCATGAACTTTTTGCAGGACTCGGCAACGGGGAAGTGTGGCACCACGATCAATCTACCGAAACCTGGTCGAAACTACCCGGTTTGCCCGGTAATGGGAATATCAAAGACCTTTATTATGATCCCGTTCATGAAATACTCTGGGCAGGTAAGGAATCATTATGTTTTTATAAAAAAGGGCAATGGATAGCGGCAGCAGATATTTTGGGCAATGGATTGGATGTGTTTTATTATGGAAACAGGATTACGACAAGTCCTGACGGAGATCGCTTGTGGGTCAGTAACCATATAGGTTTTGCGGCCATGGGTACCCCTTTAAAAGCAGCCAATCCAAAGGGTTACAGGGGGCTCCGCACCTATGTCACAAGGGAAGATTTTTCCGGTAACGTTTGGGTGGGGCAATCTGCAGGGCTTTTTGAATGGAAAGGTAATCAGTTGCAGGACCGCCGGCACTTACACCCCGCTTTTTTCCTGCGCGTGGAGGATATCGCCGTAATGCCCGATTCCACCCTGGTGGTCGCCACCAAAGGGGGCGGAGTAGTTTTTTGGAAAGGAGATCAATTTGAACAGATCACCATGGAAAACGGTCTTACTGCCGATATGCTGGAATGTCTTTATGCCGATGAAAATGGTGTGGTCTGGGCCGGAACGCTCAACGGGCTGAACCGAATTTCAGGGCCTCCCGGCCACCGGAAGGTAGAGCAGATCACCATGAAGCACGGCCTGCCTTCCAATGAAATCAGCCGGGTCAGGGCATACGGGAAGGAAGTTTGGGTGGCCACCAACCGGGGGCTGGTTCATTTCTATAACAGAGACAAAAGCCCCTTCTCTTCGAAACCCCGAATAAGCGGCGTGTTGGCGAATAATCAGGTCATTGATCCGGAGGGTCCGGTTGACCTGACGGCCCGGCAAAATAACCTGACGATAAGCTATTTCGCGGTGAATTTCCGGATGAACGGAAAAATCCCCTATCGCTACAGGCTGGATGAAGGAGATTGGGTAGAAACCATGAGCCGATCGTTGAATTTTCCGGAGCTGCCTCCTGGTAAACGTCTGTTTGAAGTTCAGGCACAAAATGAGGATGGCGTGTGGAGTGAATCCACCCTGTTTCCCTTTGTCATCCATCCCCCGTGGTGGAAAACATGGTGGGCAAAAACAATTTTTCTGGTCTTGTTTTTGACCATCGGCCCTGTCATTTATTTTATCCGTACCCGCCAATTGAAAGAAACCCACCGGATACAGATGCAAATAACGGAACTCGAACGCTCAGCATTACAGGCCCAGATGAACCCTCATTTTATTTTCAATTGTCTCAATTCCATTCAAAATTATATTCTCCAAAATGAAAAAGAGGCGGCCATGATGTATCTTGGTAACTTCGCCGGTCTGGTCCGCAGCATGCTGAATGCCTCGGTGGCGGGAAAAATTTTGCTGGTGGAAGAAATTAAATTGTTGAACAATTACCTCGAACTTGAAAAACTTCGGTTCAAGAATCGGTTTGATTATGAGGTAAAAACGGAAAATGGGATAGATATTTATGAAATAGAATTGCCTCCCTTACTCGTTCAGCCTTATGTGGAGAATGCCGTTAAACACGGTATTGCAGGAAAAAAAGGAGGCGGTTTGGTTAAGGTGCATTTTCAAAAAAACCAAGGTTATATTGAGGTAGTCATTTCAGATAACGGGGCAGGAATCAAGCCTGAAGCTGGCAACATGGAATCGTCCAAAGGACACAAATCTTTTGGGATGTCCATCACCAGCCGCCGGTTGGATCTGCTCTTTAGCGGAGAAAAAAATGATGCTGTAAGTACCAAAAACAGGGTTGACGAAAATGGGAAAATAAGCGGTACAGAAGTCATTATTCGCATAGGAATATCCGAAGACATTTAGATCAAATAATTTATAAAATGAAGCGTATAGCCATCATAGACGACGAACCGGACGCCAGGCAATCCCTCAGAATATTGTTGGATACACTGTGCCCGGATGTGGAAATTTGTGGAGAGGCAGATGGGGTGGAGAGTGCATTTGTGCTCATCCGGCAAACCAAACCTCACGGTATTTTACTCGATATTTCCATGGAAGACGGAACCGGGTTTGATCTGCTGAATAAATTCCCCAAAGCTACTTTTCACGTTATTTTCACCACAGCTCATGATGAATTTGCCTTAAAAGCTTTTCGGTATCATGCTATGGATTATTTGTTAAAACCCATCAATCCGGTCGAACTTGCACAGGCTGTTGACCGGATCAAAACAGACATGCCGGAATTTGTTTCCACTAAAATCGACCATTTGCTGGAAAGCGCCCGCACCGGGCAGATCGACAAAATCACCCTTACCAGCAACGAGGGCATGGTGTTCCTGGCCCTTGACCAGATCATTCGATTGGAATCAGACGCCGGTTATACCACCTTTTTCCTGGTGAATCATGAACGCCACCTCATCGCCCGGCCGATGAAGGATTTTGAAGACCTGATGCCGGAAGAAAGCTTCTTCAAGCTCCACCAGTCGCATATTGTAAATCTTGCTCAGGTCAGGAAGATTCTCCGGGAGGATGGGGGGTATGTACTGATGACGGACGGCTCGAAGGTGCCTATTGCCCGACGGAGAAAGGATGAATTCCTGGAGAGGTTAAAAAAGCATTTTCCTATATGAATTTATTCCAGGAAACTTATAGTTATCCGTATTCCCTCTCAGGAGAGAGGGAATAACGGATAAACCATTGAACTGCAAGTATGTTAGAGAAATTTTACCCTTCCTGTGTTGACGTCATACATGGCGCCGATGATGTCTATTTCCCCGTTTTGGTACATTTTATTTAAAACCGGGCTTTGAACTTTTATATTTTTAATGGCTAACTCCACGTTTTTGGCAGCCACCTTATCAACGAATGGGGTATTTGCGGAACTTCTGTCTACTCCTTCGGGCGTTTTTATGGCGTTTACTGCCGGCATTATTTTATCTAACATTTGAGTCAGATTGCCTAATTTAGCTTCATCGCAAGCCCCTTTTACGGCTCCGCAGGAAGTATGTCCCATAACTACCACGACTTTAGAGCCGGCCAGTTTGCAGGCAAATTCAAGACTTCCCAAAATGTCAGGGTTGACGAAATTACCCGCTATCCGGGCGTTGAAGATATCACCGATCCCCTGGTCGAAGATCATTTCGGTAGGAATACGTGAATCAATGCAACTTACGATAGCGGCAAAGGGAAACTGGCCTGTGGCCGTTTGTTCGATCTGAGCGTGTAAATCACGCGGGATTGGATTGCCTTCTTTGAATCGGGCATTCCCTTGTTTGAGCATTTTTATGGCCTCGGCAGGAGTAATTTTAGCTTGTGTATCAGGTGTTTGAGTGACTACAGGGACTTCTGGAAATATGGTATTTTTCATGACAATTAATTTTTAAAATTATTAAAAAATTATGGTTTAATTGAGTATTGGTTCACTTTTCTTTTCAAGAATATTATCCTCCAGGGCACGTTTCATTTTTCGGGCCTGGTTGCTCACTCCATTAGATTCTAAATTGATGATTTTCAGTTGAATATCCCGGTATTCGGCATTTGTTTCAAATTCCCGGATGATCTCGATGACATCCTGATCGATATACACGGATTTTGTGGCATCGATGATCACTTTTGATCCGTCCTGTATTTGGGAGAGGGTGCGCTGGATGCTCGCTTTGTTGATGAAGGTTACATCTTCCGCCAGTTCCAGCCTGATGATACCGTCTTTCAAATGTTTTTCTGACTCAAAAAGAAATGGTTTTTTGTAGTTGTTGTACAATATGTTCATGATCGCTACTACAAGGCCGATTCCGATCCCTGTAAGTAAGTCAGTGAATACAATACCTAAAATGGTTACCATAAAAGGGATGAAGTGCTTTTTACCTAGCCCGTACATTTCTTTGAATAAAGCAGGTTTAGCCAGTTTGTATCCCACCATAAACAAAATGGCAGCCAGACTTGCCAGCGGGATTAAATTCAATACAGCAGGGATGGCAATAGCAGAAAGAAACAAGATGAATCCGTGAAGGATGGCCGACATTTTGGTCCGGCCGCCTGACTGGATATTTGTAGAGCTTCTGACGATCACCTGGGTGATGGGCAATCCGCCCACCAGCCCGGAAAGGATGTTTCCTATTCCCTGGGCCTTTAATTCACGGTTGGCCGGTGAAACCCTTTTGTAAGGATCAAGTTTATCTGTCGCTTCCAGGCTTAGCAGGGTTTCCAGGCTGGCCACAATGGCCAGGGTGACCCCTGTGATCCATACGGCCGGATTGGTGATCTGGCTGAAATCCGGAAAGGTAAACTGGCTGAAAAATCCGGATAGACTTTCAGCAACCGGAAGGGTTACTACCTGCTCCGCCCTTAGAGCAAAAGAAGGAATCTGCTGAAAGATCAGGTTTAAGAATATGCCCAGCGCGACGACAATTAAGGGCCCTTGTACGATCTGGAACAATTTGATTTTTTTCATAAAAGGGCGTTCCCAAAGGAGCAGGATGGCCATGGAAAGCACCGTGATGATTACCGCGCCCGGACTGATGGCTTCAAACATGAAAAACAATTCGGAAAAGGTATTGTGCCCATCAGGTTGGGCAAAGGCTACACTCCCTTCATAATCCTTATCGTAGCCAAAGGCATGGGGAATTTGTTTGAGGATAATGATGATACCGATGCCCGAGAGCATCCCTTTGATCACCGAGGAAGGGAAATAGTATCCGATGATTCCCGCTTTGGCATACCCCAGTATCAATTGGAATATACCCCCTATAACCACGGCCATGAGGAAAATTTCAAAAGCTCCCAATTCCTGGATAGCCGTTAAAACGATTACGGCCAATCCTGCAGCCGGTCCGCTAACCCCCAGCTGCGAGCCACTCAGGGCACCTACAACAATTCCCCCGATAATTCCTGCAATAATTCCTGAAAACAGGGGGGCTCCCGATGCCAGGGCAATTCCTAAGCATAAAGGTACCGCAACCAAAAATACGACCAAAGAAGCCGGCATGTCGTGTTTAAGGTTCTTTAAAATTCCATCGTTCTTAGTTGGACTCATGACATTTTGATTTTGAATTCAGGCATGACAATCCCGGGTCATTCCGGGTGGCATGACAAATTTTGTAGTAATTTTTAGTGAATTAATATTTGCTGTAAACCATCCTGAAGATCATTCAGGAATTGCGCAGTACAAATGTATATAAAAACTTTGAATAATGATAGCTATACTATTAAAAATAATTACAACGCTATAACAACATAAGGTCGCCATTGTTTAAATAAATATTTACTTTTGTAAAAAAGATCAGTAAAAATGTCGGTTGGAATAAAAATAAGCCTGAATAGTAAGCTTTATCTTAGGGATCCGCAGGAGACTTCCCTAGGACAAAAAATCATCAGGCACAGTATCATTTTGATTGATGAGATTGGATTTGAAGATTTTAATTTCAAAAAGCTTTCACAACAGATGAGTTCAACGGAAGCCTCTGTTTATCGGTATTTTGAAAATAAGCATCTGTTGTTGATCTATTTGGTTTCCTGGTACTGGGAATGGGTGAGTTACCTGATCGACATCAATACCATGAATATTGATGATCCGGAGCGAAAGCTTGAAAAAATCATCGAAACCTTTGTTTTTGCTTCAAAAGACAATCCTTCCATCGATTATGTCAATGAAAGTATTTTGCACCGACTCATCATTTCAGAAGGAACCAAGGCATATCATACCAAACAGATTGACAAAGAAAACAGGGACGGTTTTTTTGCCAATTATAAAAAATTATCTCAGAAAGTGGCGAATGTGATTTTAGAGATAGATCCGAATTTTTCATACCCCCATGCCCTGGCCTCCACTCTTTTTGAAATGGCTAACAATCACATATACTTTGCCTTGCACCTTACGGCGCTTACGGACGTTTCAGTCAAGAACGACAATTATGATGAAGTGAGGAATATGCTGGAGTATTTTGCCTTTTCCATGTTGAAATGCCCCGGCAAAGGTTCAAATGCATAGGAATCGGGTACTTTATCATTGTTGAATCAAGGGTGTAAATACATCAAAAAGCCTATTGTTCTTCTAATAAATTAAGGATAATATGAGAAGCTATCTAAGAACTATTGTTGAAGATAACACGACCAGAGCCGGTAAATGGTTTGATTACGGCATTCAGTTCCTTATACTCATTTCCTTAATCTCTTTTTCGATAGAAACCCTGCCCGATAATTCAGAACAGCTGATTGCCTTGCTCAATCTGATCGAGTTAATCTGTGTGGCCTTTTTTTCTTTGGAATACCTGACGCGGATTTTCATAGCAAAAAAGCCTTTTAAGTATATTTTCAGTTTCTACGGTATCATTGATCTTTTGGCCATTCTTCCCTTTTACCTGCCGGGAAGCATTGACCTGAGATATCTTCGTGCCTTTCGTGTTTTCAGGATATTCAGGGCGCTGAAACTGATCCGATACAATAAAGCCCTAAACAGGTTTCATATTGCCGCCGGCATTGTAAAGGAAGAAATTGTTCTTTTTTTTATCGTGACGGGAATTCTTATTTTTCTCACCGCTTCGGGCATTTATTTTTTCGAGCACGAAGCTCAGCCGGATCATTTCGCCTCCATTTTCCACAGCCTGTGGTGGGCTATTGTTACCCTGACTACAGTAGGATATGGAGATGTGTATCCCATTACCCTGGGCGGTAAGATGTTCACTTTTTTCGTACTGATCATCGGTGTGGGGATCGTGACTGTACCGGCGGGTCTTGTGGCCACGGCCCTGTCCCAGGCGCGGGAAATTGAGCAGGAAGAACTTCTGGAGGCACAGGAAGGGGTAGATTTATCAAAAGAGTAAATATCTTGCTTACGGGCTTTCTGGCAAAAGATTCGATTTTTATGAAAAATATTGAATAAAAAAATAAAAATGATTATCGCAAAAACCTACGAACTGCTTCATTTAAAATACGGATCCCGTATAAAAGATTTGTTGATTGAAGATATTCGGATTGGGACATTCATGTCTGCGGTAAAATTGAGTGACCAAAGCTACGGGCTGGCCAGTACCCTTTTCGATGAGGATACTTATTGCGGAAAAAAGAACCGTGATTTTTCGGCTTTTACACCGGGAAACATCAAAGGGCAAAAAGTGACGGATTTGTTTGAGACCGAAAAAAAATCAGGCTTGATAGACACCCTGAAAACGGCGGTGCTCAATGCCATTTCTGCCAAAATACTTGAAGAAGGCCATTACAGGATCATCCAAAATGCAGACCCGGTTGACCTGATCGATTTACAACCCCCAAAGGTTATTACCATAGTGGGGGCATTCCAGTCATACATTGAAAAACTGTCGGCCACCGAAAATACGCTGCATGTACTGGAATTGAATGAATCCGCCCTGCTGGATCACCAGAAAAAATTTTTCGTGCCGGCCAGTCAATACGAAATCGTTGTACCGGTTTCTGATGTGGTTATCATTACGGGACTCACCCTGGTCAATAATACCATCGACGATTTGCTGGCGGCCATTTCACCAGGTACCCAGGTGGTCATCACCGGACCTTCCAGCAGTCTCATCCCCGATGTTTTATTTGACCATAAAGTCACGGCCATCGGTGCCACGCGGATTACCCATCCGGAATTGTTGTTCGATGTTGTCGGCAGCGGGGGAAAGGGGTATCACTTGTTTAGGTATTGTGCAGAAAAGATCAGTATTCTGCCTGGATAGGCATAAATGTTTGAGAATTAAATTAAATAACATGAAATATAAAATTGGTTTTTCAAGAATTATAATAACCTATTTTGCCTTTTGGGTCCTCTTACTTTCTTGATAATATTATTGCTTATGAAATTGAAAAACACTGCTCAAAAACAGACATTAGTGTTTATAACAGGCATGTTCCTATCCACGATTGCGCTGGAATTTCTTACTACGGATTATTCTGTTAAAAGAATTATTATCTATTCGGCAGCTTTAAGCTTGTTAACCGGAGGGATCTGGTATTTTATCATTGCCCCTATTGGGAAAAGGAAAGAAAAATAGTAGAATTTCTATGACTGATAGCATCAAAATTAATGATTTGAAATGTGAGTTCCTGCTCTGGCCAGGTTAAGGGGGCAAATTTTTAGTTATGAAAAAAATGGCCGGACCCTCTACAGGATCCGGCCACACTTTTAGGCACTTTTAGGAATATTCTATTCCTCAATATCCTTCACGGCATCTTCCACATCTTTGGTTGCCTTTTTCAAAGCATCCAGCTCATTTTCTTTGCCTTTATCCTTTTTTGGAGCAGCCTTTACTTCCGCGGGTTTTTCCGCTTCTTTAAAAGGTGTTTTACCGAAAACGAGCCCATTTTTATCTGTATCAATATAAATAGTATCTCCGGTAACGTATTCTCCGCTGAGCACCACTTTTGAAAGTTCATTGATGACGTCTTTTTGCAGGACACGTTTCATTGGGCGGGCACCAAACTGAGGATTGTATCCTCTCTTTGCGAGCCAGTTCAATGCATTATCACTGATCTTACTGACGATGCCCTGGCGGGCGAGCATTTTGTCCACTTTCTTGAGCAAAAGCAGTAAAATTTGCTTGATCTCTGCGAGGGAAAGCGGCGTAAACATGATCTGCTCGTCGATCCGGTTCAGAAATTCAGGGCGCAACTCTTCCTTCAGTTTTTCAAAAACTTCTTCTTTTGTCGTTTCCATGATATCCCTCCGATGATCCTCTCCCAGGGCATCCAGGTCCTCGAAATTCTCCAGGATGATCTCGGCACCCATATTGGAAGTCATGATGATGATGGTGTTTTTGAAATCGGCTACACGACCTTTGTTGTCGGTCAAACGTCCGTCATCAAGCACCTGTAGCAGGATGTTAAAGGTGTCCGGGTGAGCCTTTTCGATCTCGTCCAGCAAGATGATGGAGTAAGGTCTTCTGCGAACCGCCTCCGTCAATTGTCCGCCTTCATCATAGCCTACATATCCCGGAGGCGCCCCTACGAGCCGCGATACGGCGTGGCGTTCCTGGAATTCACTCATATCGATCCTTGTGATAGCTCTTTCGTCATCGAAGAGGACTTCTGCAAGGGTCTTTGCCAACTCGGTTTTTCCGACTCCGGTAGGGCCGAGGAAAATAAAAGAGCCAATAGGCCTGTTTGGGTCCTGCAATCCAGCCCGGCTCCGTCTTACGGCATCGGAAACGGCCCGTACGGCTTCCTGTTGACCGATCAGTCGTTTGCCAATCTCATCTTCGAGGTGCAACAATTTATCTTTCTCGCTTTGCAGCATTTTTGTAACCGGGATGCCGGTCCACTTGGCAATAATATCTGCGATATCATTGGCATTCACTTCATCATTCGTAAAGCGGCTTCCCTCGGGAAGTTTATCGAGTTTTTCTTCCCCGGCCATCAGCATAGCCTGCTGCTTTTGCAGTTCGCCGTAACGAATCTTGGCTACCGTTTCAAAGTCGCTGTTGCGTTCTGCCCGGTCAGCTTCCATTTCGAGCTGTTCGATATGCTTTTTGATCTCCTGGATGGTATCGACGATTTCCTTTTCGTTTTTCCAGGAAGCGCGTATGGAATCGCGTTTTTCCTTTGAATTGGCGATTTGCTCATTGATGCTCTGAAGTTTCGCTTCGTTTTTCTTCTCTCTCTTTATCGCTTCCCGCTCGATCTCAAGCTGACGCACTTTCCTGTCCCATTCGTCCACTTCCTCCGGCAGAGAATCCAGCTCCAGCCTCAATTTGGCAGCAGCCTCATCAATCAGGTCAATGGCCTTGTCGGGCAATGCACGGTCAGAAATATACCTTGCTGACAATTCAGCGGCCGCAATGAGGGCCTCGTCCAGGATCTCAATTTTATGATACACCTCGTAACGTTCCTGTAATCCACGGAGGATGGAAATGGTATCTTCAATACTCGGTTCCTCGATGAGAATGGTCTGAAAACGCCTTACCAAAGCCTTGTCTTTTTCAAAGTATTTTTGGTATTCATCCAGGGTGGTTGCCCCGATGGTACGCAGTTCTCCACGTGCGAGGGCGGGTTTCAGTATATTGGCTGCATCCATGGCTCCTTGTCCGCCACCGGCACCAATGAGGGTATGGATCTCATCGATAAACAAGATGTATTCTCCATCCGATTCCGTGACTTCTTTGATGACGCTTTTCAGGCGTTCTTCAAATTCTCCTTTGTATTTTGCTCCTGCGATCAGCGAAGCAACATCCAGGGCAAATATTTTTTTAGACTTTAGATTTTCCGGAACATCCTGTTTGACGATACGCCAGGCAATGCCTTCAACGATAGCTGTTTTACCCACCCCGGCCTCACCGATGAGCAAAGGGTTATTTTTCTTTCTGCGAGAAAGAATGTGTAGCACGCGCCGGATCTCCTCGTCGCGGCCTATGATAGGATCCAGTTTGCCGTTTTCAGCTCTTTCATTGAGGTTGATGGCAAATTTCTTTAATGAATTGTAGGTATTGTCCGCACTTTGATCGGTCACCTTTCTGCCTTTCCGCAATTCCTTGATGGCCGCTTTCAGACCGTCAATGGTGGCTCCTAAATCTTTCAGGATACTTGCGCCCTTGTCTTTTCCACTGAGGATTCCCAACATAATAAGTTCAAGAGAAATGAATTCATCTTCAAACTCTGTGAGAAATTTTTTAGCGGCAGCCAATGCTTTATTGGCATCATTGCTCAAAAATTGTTTATCTGAGCCCTCTACTTTGGGATATTTTCTGACTTCCTCATCAAGCTGTTTCTTGAGGACAAGAATATTTACATCCATTTTTTGCAGGAGGAATTTTGAAACATCTTCATCGGTTTGCAAAATTCCTGAAAGCAAATGGGGCGTATCCACTTGTTGCTGATCAAGCCCTCCGGCGATCTGCTGGGCCTTCATGATGGCTTCTTGTGATTTTGTCGTGAAATTATCGTATGTCATAATTGTTGCTTGTTTTTGGTTTCCTGTGGCTCGAAACTCTATTTTTTTGGAAAAATAGTATATATAGAGAGCTAAAAAAAGGAAAGCTGTTTAATTTTTATTTTCCTTTCGCTTAACCCTTTCATTTTTTCGAGGAACAGCTACTTATTTCAGGAAATAACCATCAAATTACCTGCCATTTACTGGTTTAGGACAATTTGACACAAAAAGTTGAAGGATGCTGCCTATTTGGCCTTTCTTTTAACTATCCATAAATTGTTGTTCCCACTTAGGCAGCGAATTATTTTATTCAAGTGTCTACTTCGACAACTTCTCTCAATTACGGAAACCCTTTAATTTTTCTAAAGTATGAAATTCCTAAAACTAAAACGCGCTCTTTTTACCTTTTTACTTTCTATTTCTTTTTCGGGCCTCTTTGCTCAAATGCAGGTATTTATTGAATATCTGCAGCCGCCTTGTACCGGAGAATGTGTAGAAGTTTACGTCACGGTGACAGGTGGTCAGGCACCCTATGTTTATAACTGGAATAATGGGATGACCTCCACCGACGAGTATTTCCTCATTTGTGATGAAATTCCGGGTACCTTCACCTATTGTGTCGTGGTGACCGATGCTACCGGAATCTCTGCTACGGGTTGTATCGATATTTTTTGGCAGCCTTACCAGCAATATTTTCTATACTCCAATGCCCAGGATGTATGTCCTGCCAATGATAGCATTGCCGGCGGCCCCAATACCAATATATGTCAAAAAGTATGTGCTAATTCCACCGTCACCTACTGGGCGGAAAACACTTGGGGAGGCACTACGGGATTAGCCACCTGGACGGTACTCGGTGCTGACAGTTATATCGTCAACGATAGTGCGGGAACAGTTACTGTTAACTGGGGGACTCCCGGGACGGGGTCAGTTTCCGCTTTCTTTTGGGATCAGTATTGTGGAGGACAGGCCACTTCCTGCGTGGATATTCTCGATGATCCCACTGCAGCTATAGGCAGCAATCCTGCCGCTGAAAGCGGAGTGATTACGGTTTGCGAAGGACAAACCATTTATTTTGAGAACCTGAGTACCGGCGCTTCCACCTATGAATGGAATTTCGGAATCGGCAGTTCGGAAGAAACCAACCCCGAATTTACTTATCAATCACCGGGTTCCTATACGGTTCAACTCATTGCCTACAACGAATGCCTTTGTTCCGACACCACCAGTGTTCTGGTCCAGGTCATCAACGCCGAAAACCCCAATGTGGATTGTGTGGCGACTGTCTGTGAAGGAGAAACGATCACCTACACTTCCGATGCTTCCTGCGGCACCTATTTTTGGAATGTCAGCAGCAACGGTAATGTGATCAATGGCGGTGGCCCCGGAGATAACTTTATTACCATCGATTGGGTCAGCGGCCCGATTGGGACGATTGAATTGCAGGTCGATGATTGTGGCGGAGCGAATTTCTGCCTGGCGCCCACATTTGTCGAAGTGCCCATCATCACGGATAATGCACCGATACAGGGAAAAGTTAATGTTTGTAAAGGAGCCGTGGAAGTTTACAGCCTCCCGGCTTATGAAGCTACTGAATACATTTGGGCCGTTACCAATTTCGGAACCATTATCGCCGGACAGGGTACCCATGAAATCACCGTGGAATGGAACAACCAGTTTTATCCCTCCGCCGCTCAGACCATAAGTGTAAGCTATGAAAATTGTTACCTCGAATGTGGAGGGGAAGCAACATTAACCGTAGAAGTTGAACCTGAATATTATCTCACAGGAACTATTGAAGTTTGTGAAAACGACAGCGAAACCTATGCGGCGATCAATACTCAGAATAATATGAGTTTCGGCTGTAATTGGACTATTTCCCAAAACGGAACGGTAGTACAAACCATCAATGCCGCCACTGATCCGGTGATCGACTGGAATTTTGGAACCGGTTATTTTAAGCTGACTGCTGTTCCTGTGGTGCCGGATGATTATTGTACCGATGTTTTTGAAATGAATGTAAACGTCGTGCCCACCCCGCCACAGGTAAATGCCATTAACGGAGAAACGAATATTTGTCCCGGCACTCCCTATAGTTATGAAGCGGATTCCGGCACTCCTGAAAATAATTTCAGGTGGCAGGTCAACAATGGTGGAACCATTACAGAAAGATACGGTAACCCGATCACCGTTACCTGGGGTAATGCCGGACCTTATGAGTTGAGCGTGGTACAGATCAATTCAACAGGAATCCCCTGTGAATCTGAGGCTTTAGATCTTTCCGTACAAGCCATAGCAGGATTCACCATAACCGGTACGAGTGATGTATGTCGTGACCAGATCAGCGTATTTACCACTGAATATTATGCAGGGATCGATTACGGCTGGTCGATCAATCCGGCTTCTGCCGGAACCATTATTGGCGATCCGTCTTTGAGTACTATTGAGATCATCTGGTTTGAAGACGGTGCTGCAGTGGTAGAGTTGTCAGCTTGTAGTGAATCGACCTCTATGAACGTAAATGTATATCCATTACCTCAACCGGTGGTGACCCATCCCGCAGAACTTTGCCCGGCAGGCCTGGCAATGGTGCAGACCACACAGGCTTTCGACAGTTACGAATGGAAAGATGAATTTGGAACCCTCGTTTCCACTTTGGCCACGCCGGATATCGGCCCTGGTTATTACCGGGTAAGTGTGACCAATCAGTACGGCTGCGTGGGCGACACCACTTTTTATATCGATGCCAAGCCGGCGTCAGTGATCAATATTTCCACGCCCGACCCTACGGTATTCTGCGGCGTACCGCCAGATGCTACCTTGTATGCTATCAATTCAAGCGCCGGGTATTCCTACCAATGGTATCTAAACGGTTCCCCGGTAGGAACAGATGATCCGGTTTACCAGGCAATAGCATACGGGAATTACTCCGTGGAGATTACTGATTCATACGGTTGTACGGCCGGTTCCAATGTCATTGAGATTGGCGATTGCGGCAGTGGCGGCGGTATCGGTGGTGGCCCGGATTGCGTTTTTTCCGGCGGCAATTTTGACCTGCTGGGAGGCATTACCTGCAATGAAAGAGCTTATCAGCAAGCATCGGGCGTGACACCGGTGGCAGGATCCGAAACATGGAATTTTAGTGATCCTGAAAGCGGCGCTTCCAATTACGCTACCGGACCGAATCCGACCCACGCCTTTTCACAGGCCGGCTTTTTTAAAGTGATTATGTGGGCCGACTATATCAATGCAACGGGAGATCTGATCTCCTGCCCGGCATTACGAGTCGACACCTCGCTGATGGCGGCTGATTTTGAAGTGGACAACGCTTGTCCGGGAGAGGTGATTGAATTTTTCGACTTATCGACATTCCTGCCTTTTGTGAATATCGTCTCCTGGCAATGGGATTTCGGCGATCCGGCCAGTGGAGCCAACAATACTTCAACGGACCAGAATCCGACTCATATTTTCGCATCGGAAGGTTCCTATAACGTGACCCTTACGGCAATGGCTGACAACGGATGTTTGTCCACCATCACCCGAGTACTCAATGTTTACCCCGCCCCACCCGTTAACTTTGAAGAACCGGCAATAGGTTGTGCGGCTACGGCTTCAGGATTTATTGCAGAAGTCTCTAATACAGTAACTTACGTGCAATGGGATTTTGGCGATCCGGCCAGCGGCAATAAAAATACCTCGGAGATTTTTGATGCTTATCATTTGTATGACAATCCGGGCGTTTATACAGTAACCTTGTTTGTGCAAAGTATTTATGGCTGTTCTAATACATTCAGCCGTGATATTACGATAGAGCCGAATACCCTTATTGGGGAAATTGCGCTGTCAGGTTCTTTGCCATTGTGTGAAGGGGATTCTATTACCCTTACGGCACCTGCAGGAGGAGTAAGCTGGGTGTGGTCAACGGATGAAATTACGGAATCCATTACGGTCGGAGAAGAAGGGGTGTACGAAGTAACCCTGACAGATGTAAATGGTTGTAGTTATACCCCTGCCGTTGTAGTCGTTGAGGTCGTGCCGGCTCCGGATGCTCCGATAAGAGCGGTAGAATACAATGATTACGGCCAGCCAACAGCCTTCTTCAATGACGGTTATTCCACTTGTGAAGGAGAAGATGTCTTCCTCGAGGTCATCGAAGGAGCCAATTATTCTTACCAATGGTCTACCGGGGATTTTGGATCAGAAACGGAATACTCTGAAGACCGGGGTAATTTATTGCCTGCAGGCAATTACGATATTTTTGTAACGGTAACCGACAATACCACCTCATGCACCAATATTATGGGACCTTTTGAGGTCGTCATCCATCCCGTACCTCAAAATGTAACCATTACGGCATCTGTGGCTGGTTTAATCTGCGAGGACACGGAAACCACCTTTAGCGTTGTCAATCCGGATTTAAGCCTGACTTATGTATGGAATACCGGGGAGGTGGGAACGAGTATCACCACCGGTGAGGCGGGAGATTATTCTGTCCGGGCCATTACCGAATTCGGTTGTGAAAGTGAAAGCAATACCCTGACCATTGTGGAAGGGCCGGACGTGAGTAAAATACCTTCAGGTTGTCATACCCGTTGTAGCCCGGATACTATATGCATTCCGCCTATCGCTGGTATTACCAGTTACCAATGGTATTTTAACGGAAGTGCCATCCCTGCTCCGGACGGAAATATTTCTGATCTCATCATCGATGAAAGCGGGGAATATTATGTGGAAATGGTGAGCACCCTCGGTTGCGTGTTGGCTTCTGATCCGCTGACGGTAGATCTTTATGATGGTTTTGGAACCCTCCAGGGGGAGATCTATTCTGATGTGAATCTCAATGGCATTATCGATGCCGGGGATACCCTGGTCAGCGGGGTCAACATCAACCTGATCCTTGCCGGAACTCAGATCGGCAGCGACGGGAGTGATGCCAACGGGTTTTATGCTTTTGAGAATATTTTATCAACAGCTTATACCCTGGAGATCGATACACAAAGCATTCCTGCCGGCTTGCAGGCCACTGTTTTGAGCGTGGATACGATGATGGTAGGTTGTGATGTGATCCTGGAGATCAACTGGTTGTTGGAGGAATACTGTGAGGAGAGTCCTTTTGTTGAGGTACAATTTACAGAATGTGCCGGCGGATTGGTGGATTACAACGGAACCATTTTTACAAACGATACGACTTTTACGGTAGTATATGCCATTTCCGCTACTTGTGATTCAACCGAAGCGGTATCCATACAGTTTATGGATGAAATTGTAGAAAATGTGGAATTATATGCCTGTAGTGGAACGACGGTGAGTTATGAAGGACAAACCTACGATCCCGGGGATCAGGATGTGGTTCAGTTGATGAGTGTAACAGGGTGCGACTCTACGATCAACCTGACGGTGTCGGAAATTTTCCCGACCACCACCAATATGATGCTTGAGGCTTGTCCCGGCGAGAGCAGGACCTTCGCTGGAATGGAACTGCAAATAGGGGAACAAATGGACTTTGTTTATACCAATGCAGCAGGATGTGATTCTACGGTAACCGTGGCGGTGGTTTCTTTGCCGGAAACAGAAGTCGATGCCCAGGTGGATGAAAGTTGTCCGAATATTTCGACCGGAGTGGTGAATGTGGCGGTCGATAACGGGGTTGGACCTTTTGAATATTCTTTGGACGGCGCGACCTTCCAGGCCAGCCCGGCTTTTGCGGGATTGCAGGCCGATGATTACACCGCCTATGTTCGGGACAATAACGGTTGTGTGGCCACCCTCGATTTCTCGGTGGATGCCATGGATTACCTGGTTGTCCAGGTGGACGATGAATTATTGCCCTGTGAAACGCTGGAAACGGAATTGAAATTGAATATTCTTTCAGGCGATGACGGGAATCTGACCTTCCTTTGGAACAATGGCGCTACTGACCCGAATCTTTTGGTTCATGAAACCGGAACCTATTCTGTACAGGTCGCCAACAGTTGCGAAGTGGTTTCCGCCAACGCGGCGGTACAAAGGGAAGTTGAGCCCTCCGCAACGGGTATTTACGTGCCCAACGCCTTCTCTCCGAATAATGACGGACCGAATGATTTGTTTATGGTTTATCCAGGGCCGGAGATTCAATTCCAGGATTATAATTTCGCCGTTTTCGATCGCTGGGGCAACAATATCTTCCAATCGGAAAACCAAAATGACGGTTGGAACGGTAAGACCCAGAATGCTGCCATGAAACCCGGAGTTTATATCTGGCAATTGAAGGCTACGGTAAATATTTGTGGTAAAATGGAAAAAATCAGGCAGTCGGGAGAAGTAGTGCTTTTGAGGTAGAAGACGGTTTACGGTGGACGGAATTTTGTTCCCGTAGCCATATTTTAAGCATATTTCTGAGCGATTTTAAAGGTTTATCTGCTCTGTGGCTCAGATTTTTTCAATCAATGTAATTCACGAAAGTATTTAGATACAGGATGTTCCGGCTTTTGGCCGGAGCATCCTAAAGTTAAAGAAACCCGAAAACGCGTGCTCTTTCGAGGATGCAGTGTTTAGTCCGGACGGATCCCGCTTTTCCTAAAGCGGGATTTTTTTGATTTTTTCGGACTTATTGTTTACATTTGATTAACATTTGTGAGTCGAATAAGCTTTTTAAAGCACGGCAACAAAATTGGACTATTATGAAAAAACTTTTTTAGCCTTAGTAATGGTGAAATGATAAGTTCCCGATTTTAGGGTAGCTTATTTTTTGTCTGGACGATGAAAAAAGCGCAGACGCCCTTGTATCACCGGGCGGCGAGCATTTTTGAGGAAGTACAGGCGAAAAAGAAGCAGCATAAAACGAGGAAGTTATTGTTTTTCCATTACTTAACTAAAAAAGAGGAATGCCTTCCGGTTGGAGGGCATTTTTTATAGGGTATGACCGAAATTCGAGATTGAAATTTAGGAGATTTTATTTTTGGCTGAAGGTGCTTTTCTGAAAAGAAACTAAATTTCCCGGCAGAAAAAACCACCTTCCTGCATATTAGTGCTTGGACAAAATTAAACGAATATTGAATTATGTTCAGCTACCCCGACCCCCGACCGATGGTGCGGGACGGGCTTTCAGGTCGGTGCATAAGAAGTAACCAGTAAAACCCAGGCCTTCAGGCCTTTTATTACTGAATTTACAACCAACAAAGGCCTAAAGGCCTGGATTTATTTGGTTTGAAATTACACCGACCTAAAGGTCGGCGTAGCTGAATCTTTTGTTTTTATTCTTTTAAAATTGTCCTGTTACTTTGCTAAAAGTCACGAAATAAGCGGTCAAATAAACTCAAAAGCAAAACAAAGCAGCTAAGGCGTCAAAACCTTCACCCCTTCCCATCCTGTCAGGTATTCCACGGCCCAGGCCATGGTTGCCTGGTCGCCCGAGGCATAAAATTCATGAACGGGTTTGTCCCTTCCCGGGTTGAGCAAATTTATTTTTTCGAGCATGCGTTTTAGCTGACGGGCCACGGCAGGAGCCGGGTTGATAATGTGTTCTGCCTCATTGATGATCTCGCGTATCAGAGGCTCCACGAAAGGATAATGAGTGCAGCCCAGGACGAAGGTGTCGGCGCCTTCTGCTTCCATGGGTTTGAGAATGGATTCCAATAAAGCCCTGGTTTCAGGGGCGGCTACCTTGCGTTGTTCAATGAGTTTGACCAGCCCGATGCAGGGATTTTCGATCATTTGGACCTCCTGGGCATAAGCCTGCATCAGTTTGGCATAACGCTGACTTTTAAAGGTTCCGGCGGTGGCGAGCACCCCCACTTTTCCGGTTTTGGTGAGCTGGGCAGCGGGTTTAACGGCCGGTTCCATACCAATGAAGGAGATGTCCGGCCATTGCTGGCGTAAAGCATCCAATGCGGCAGCCGAAGCAGTATTACAAGCGACGACAATGATCTTGCAGCCTTTTGCCAGGAGGAAGGCTGTGATCTTGAAACTCAGCTCCTGTACTTCCGCCTGGGTTTTGCTGCCATAGGGAATATTGGCGGAATCCCCGTAATAGATCACTTTTTCGAAAGGCAGTAAATTAAAAACGGCATTGGCGACCGTAAGGCCCCCAATGCCGGAATCAAAGACACCAATGGCTCTTCTTTCAATGGGAAGAGAATGGTCACTTTGCATAGTGGTAATCTTTGAATGTGGTAATCCTAATCGATTTACAGCTTGGCTTTCACCTTTGCAGTGATATCCTGAGCAGGCTCAGAATAAAGCAATACGCCTTGTTCAAAGATCATCTGGTAACCGTTTTCCTTAGCTACAGCAGAAATGGCATCGTTTACTTTATCGTAAATCGGTTTCAATAAATCATTACGTTTGGTTTCAAGCTGGGACACCATATCCTGCTCGAACTTGGCGATATCCTGCTGTCTTGCTTCCAGTTTTTTGCCTTCCTCCTGCTGTTGTTGAGGAGAGAGTAATCCCTGCTCTACTTTTTGTTGAATGGCAAGGTAGTCCTGCTGCAGTTTTTCCACCATTCCCTGGCCTTTTTTCTGGAGCTGCTTTTGCAGGGCTTCCAGGTTGGCATCAGCCTGTTTTACTTCCGGCATTTCAGCAAGAATTTCTGCTGAGTTAACAAAACCGAATTTTTGTGCCTGAGCACTAAAAGAAACGGTAAATAAAAGGGCAACGATCAAAGTTGCTTTCAAAATTCTCTTCATTGTAATATTTAATTTATTCGTTAAAATCTGGTTAGCTTTAGCTGTTTCAAAAAACCACTTCCGGTCGTTATTTTCTGCTAATGCCTTAAAAACAGTGCGCAAAAATACATTTTTGTTTATTATTCAACTCGCACCGGGGAAATAATTATTTAAGTCTTTTTAAAATATCTTCTGTTTTGTCAAATTCCGGATTGGTAAAAATCATTCCTGAAGACCCGGAACGGTCAAAAATGAAATCATACCCGCGTTCCTGGGCATAAGCTTCAATGGCGGCATAAACTTTATCCTGGATAGGACGAACGAGGCTTTGTCTTCTTTTGAACAATTCCCCTTCCGGACCGAATTTTTCCTTTTGCATGTCGCGAACCTCTTTTTCCTTGTTCATGATCTCGTCTTCCTTCACCTTACGGGCTTCATCGCTCATGAGCACCTGCTCAGCCTGGTAACGGTTGTACATCCCTTTGATCACATCGTATTCCTGGGCGATTTCCTGGCGCCATTGTTTGGCCTGCCGATCGAGCTCCGTCTGGGCATCCTGATATTCCTGGATGCTTTCCAGGACTTTATTAACATCGACGTAACAGATTCTTTGGGCCGATGCGGTAAAAGAAAAAAAGGCAACAAGGGCCATGGAGAAGATGCTTTTTATCCCAAAATTTTTGATGGCTGGTAAATTCATAACTTTATTTGTTTTTATTAAAGATCAGATGGCCGGTTCCGGTCTTAAGGTTCGGCATCTTTTGGTTCCAAAATTACAACTTTTTCGTTGCTTTCATTTTTTAGACTTGCCTAATATGGGCAAAGTTACGGTTCGTTTTTGGTGTAAGGAAAAGCCTTTAGGATGTAAAATGTTGAAAATGAGTTTTATACATATATTTGTGTGCGGCAATCGGGGTTGTTTTTTAACTAATGTTTAACGGCTTTCTTAAAGCTTTTAACCCCGAGTTTGGGGTGTCAGCGTGGCGGTATCCTGTTTTTTATTATTTTTTCGTTAGGGCATCTTTTCTATTTGCGACCCAAACAAGACTAATTCATGGCATTAATTTTTAATTTCGCCCATGCTCTTGCTAAATTAAATCACGTATGAAAAAAACGCATATTATCCATTCAGATTATCTGGAACTTGATAACATTCGCGAAATCCTGAAAAAAGACCTTCAATTAGGCATTTCGGACGATATTAAAAAGCAAATCCACCATTGTCGTACTTATCTCGAACAGAAACTAGCTACCTCAGCAGAACTTTTTTACGGGATCAATACCGGTTTTGGTTCTTTGTGTAACATTCGCATTTCCAATGATGAGCGGTTGCACCTTCAGGAAAATCTCGTTCGTTCCCATGCCTGTGGTACGGGGGACGAAGTACCGGAAGAAGTGGTTCGGATCATGTTATTGTTAAAAATTAAAAATCTTTCCCTCGGGTATTCGGGCGTCAGGCTCGAACTGGTGGAAAGGCTGGTCACCTTTTTTAATGAGGGTATTCTTCCGGTGGTTTACCAGTTGGGATCCCTTGGTGCTTCGGGAGACCTGGCTCCATTGGCGCATTTGAGTTTGCCATTGATCGGCGAGGGAGAGGTTCGCTACAAAGGACAGCGGCGCCCCGCCGGCGAAGTGCTTGCGGAACTGGGCATTGAACCGCTGGTCCTGGAGGCCAAAGAAGGATTGGCGCTGCTCAACGGCACCCAGTTTTCCACGAGTTACGCCTGCTGGTGCCTGATGCAGGCAGAAGACTTGCTGCGACTGGCCAATTTGACCGCTGCTGTCTCCATTGATGGTTTTGATTGTGGGCTCAGTCCGTTTGACGAGCGGCTCCATAAAATCAGACCCCACAAAGGCCAGGTCAATGTTGCCCAAAGAATCCTTGAATTACTGGAAGGAAGCGAAATCGCACAAAATGAAAAAACAAATGTCCAGGATCCTTATGCTTTCCGCTGTGTGCCCCAGGTACACGGGGCAAGCTGGGACGCCATCCTCCATACCCTTTCTGTGGTGGAAACGGAAATTAATTCTGTGACGGATAATCCGAATATTTTTCCGGATGATGATGTGATCCTGTCAGGCGGTAATTTTCATGCACAGCCTATTGCGCTGGTGTTGGATTACCTCGCCATAGCCATGGCTGAACTGGGCAGTATTTCCGAGCGGCGGGTGTATCAACTGATTTCCGGGCAACGCGGGCTCCCTCCTTTTTTGACCCAAAAACCCGGCCTGAATTCAGGCATGATGATCCTTCAGTACACGGCAGCTTCTATTGTCAGCCAAAATAAACAATTGTGTACCCCTGCTTCGGTTGATTCCATCGTTTCCTGTAATGGTCAGGAAGATCACGTGAGCATGGCTGCCAATGCCGGTACAAAACTGTACCGGGTGATAGAAAACCTGGAACGGTTGCTGTCCATAGAATTTTTGGTGGCCATGCAGGCACTGGAGTACAGGCCATTGAGTTCATCGGAGTTGATCGAGAAAATTGCTTCAGAATTCAGACAGGTGGTGCCTAAGTTGGAAAAAGACCGGATACTTAGCAAGGATATCCAAATAACAATTGAGTATCTTCGTACGTTATCTCTACTTTAAATGAATAATGGTTGACCGGATGATTCAGGACACCTGATAAAATAAACAAAAAAAACAAGAACTATGAAAATCAGAAAATCATTTATGTGGAGCCTTTTGGCTGTTGGCTTATCCCTTTCAGGTTGTAGCACCCTGCAAAAAGGCGGTGGTGGCGGCCTCAATTTGTTTACCCCGGACCAGGATATGGAGTTAGGCAGCGAAGTGTCCAAGCAGATCGCGAGTGATCCGAAACAATTTCCCATCCTGGCGGAGCAGGGGAATGAAGAGGTGTATCGTTACGTTCGCAAAATAACCAGTAACATCCTCAATTCAGGGCAGGTGCAATACAAGGATAAATTCGTATGGGAGGTAAAGATCATCAAGGATGACGCCACGCTCAATGCATTTTGTACCCCCGGTGGATACATTTACGTTTACACCGGACTGATCAAATACCTGGATTCCGAGGACCAGTTGGCAGGGGTGTTGGCTCATGAGATCGCCCACGCAGACTTGCGCCATTCCACAAGACAAATGACGCAGACTTACGGCATTACCGCTCTCGTCTCTATTGTTACCGGACAATCAGACCCCGGCCTGATCGAGCAAATTGCCCTGGGACTGGTTTCCCTGAAATTCAGCCGTGCCCATGAAACGGAAGCAGACCTTAATTCCGTAAAATACTTATGTGGAACCGGATACCGGGCTGACGGAGCGGCAGGATTTTTTAAAAAAATAGAAGGAGAGAAAACCCCTCCGGAATTTTTGAGTACCCACCCTAATCCGGCCAACCGGGTAGAAAACATTGAAGCCAAAGCTAAGGAAATGGGTTGTAAAGGAACCAATACCTACCAAACGGAGTACACCCGGATTAAACAAAAACTGTAAAGGTTATTACTTTTTTAAACATTGCTTAACCGTTAGGCTAAAAAAACAGCAGCCTGAACTTCAATTGAAATTCAGGCTGCTGTTTTTTAATATGGATTTAGGTGTTCCCCCAAGGGGAAAAAAGTATTAGAAAGGAAAAAAAAATCCTACACCTCAAGAAGGGATAGAGATGTAGGAGGAAATTAAACATACTATGAGAAAACTTAAGTTTCAAATATAACCACCTTAAAAACCAAAATCCACAGGGTTTTACGCAGTGTGCACTATTCAGGGTTAAGTGGTTGAATGGTTTTAGAAAACGGAGATGAATAAAAATTTGATATGCCTGTTAATTATCAAAAATAAAGATCGAACACAAAAAATTTATCAAAGCAATAAAAAACACAAAATGTTTAATAAATTTTTCACTTTTTTTGTAGCTTTGTCGGTAAGAAATGTTTAATTGCAGATTGCGTATGCTTTATGGTGGGTTTGAATGAAATAATGAGAGAAGGCACCTCAAAGCATTTTAACCTCGCAGCATTGTAGCATCAAAAAATCACAGCATCAAAATATGTCTAATGTAACTTATAACGAGGATAATATCCGCTCACTGGACTGGAAGGAACACATCCGGATGCGTCCGGGCATGTACATCGGGAAACTCGGTGACGGATCAGCGCCCGATGACGGGATTTACGTATTGCTGAAAGAGGTGATCGACAACTCCATTGACGAATACGTCATGGGATACGGGAAAACCATTGATGTGACCATCCAGGACGGCTCAGTGGAGATTCGCGATTACGGTCGGGGTATCCCGCTGGGCAAGGTGATCGATTGTGTGTCCAAGATCAATACCGGGGGGAAATACGACAGTAAGGCGTTCAAAAAATCTGTGGGGTTGAACGGCGTGGGCACCAAGGCGGTGAATGCATTGTCGGATTACTTTAGGGTGCAGGCAGTGCGCGAGGGGAAAGGGAAAGTCGCTGAGTTTGAACAGGGCGAACTGAAAAAGGATCACAAGGTGGTCAAGATGGAGGAAGGCAACGGAACCCTGATTTCTTTCAGACCCGACCTGGGTATTTTTAAAAAATACAAATTCCGCCTCGACTATGTAGAAAATCAGTTGTGGAACTATGCCTACCTCAATGCCGGGCTGAAGATCAACCTGAACGGCAAAATTTTGGTTTCCAAGAATGGGCTCCTGGATTTGCTCGACCGCAAAACGACCAGTGAACACCTGCGCTACCCCATTATCCACCTGATAGGAGAGGATATCGAAGTGGCGATGACCCATGGCAATCATTACGGGGAGCAATATTATTCTTTTGTGAATGGTCAGAATACCACACAGGGCGGCACCCACCTCAATGCCTTCAGGGAAGCGGTGGTGGAAACCATCCAAAAACATTACAATAAAAATTATCACCGAAAAGATATTCTTTCTTCCATCATGGCGGCCATCAGTATCCGGGTGGAGGAACCGGTTTTTGAATCCCAGACCAAAACAAAATTGGGATCAGCAGATGTAGGACCCGACGGGCCTACGATCAGGACTTTCATCGGGCATTTCATCAAAGAAAAGCTCGATAATTTTCTCCACCGCAATGCGGAAGTGAGGGCCGCCGTTGAAAAACGTATCGTGCAATCACAACGCGAGCGCCAGGAAATTGCCGGCATTAAAAAACTGGCGAATACAAGGGCCAAAAAAGCCAATCTTCACAACAAAAAATTGCGTGATTGTCGCATCCATTTTAATGATGGAACGAAAAAAACCGATGAAGAAAAAAGATTGGGGTCCACCATTTTTATAACAGAAGGGGATTCTGCCAGCGGTTCGATTACCAAGGCCCGCGATGTGCAGACCCAGGCAGTATTCAGCCTTCGGGGAAAGCCTTTGAATTGTTACAGCCTGACCAAAAAGGTCGTTTACGAAAATGAGGAGTTCAATTTGTTGCAGCACGCCCTGGATATTGAAGACAGTATCGATGACCTTCGCTACAACCGGGTGGTTATCGCCACGGATGCCGATGTGGATGGTATGCATATTCGATTGTTGTTACTTACCTTTTTCCTGCAGTTTTTCCCGGAACTCGTCAGGAACGGTCATTTGTATATCCTGGAAACTCCTTTGTTCCGGGTGCGCGACAAAAAGGAAACCTTTTATTGTTATTCTGAACAGGAAAGGCTGGATGCCGTTGAAAAACTTCGGGGCAAGGCGGAGATTACCCGATTTAAGGGGTTGGGGGAAATATCGCCAAATGAATTTGGAGATTTTATTGGAGAAAACATTCGGCTGGAACCGGTGGTGATGAATGAAGAAACGGATATTGATGCCATTCTGAGTTATTATATGGGCAAAAATACGCCTGCACGACAAGAATTTATTATTGAAAACCTGAGGTTTGAGCTGGACGAGATAGTAGATAATGCCCTGATAGAAAATGAAGCGGACATAAAGGAGCCTGAGGTATCGGAAATAACGGAAGCGTAGTTTTCTGAAAACAAACAGACAAACATGAGTTATCCCTAATTTTGTCTTTTGACAAAATTAGGGATATTTTTTGAGGCCTGGCAGGGTCAATCCTTCTGGCGCAATAGCGGAACAATTGATTTTCCAATGTTTTCATTCGTTGATCAGCATTTGTGAGAAATTCGACCCCCAAAAAAGCACACTTCCGGCTTTTTGACTAAGGCTCCATCTAGAATTTTACTTCGTTTGATAAACTCAAGTCACACAAAAATCCCAAATTTTGGTGTTAACCCAAATTTGGGATGACTTATGTTTTTTTCTGCCTTTTTGTCTGATGTTGTCAAAAACTTTGTGTCAATAAAACCCAATTTAATTTAAATTTTGGGGTTATTTGTCGATGGCATGGAAGTTGCCCTCTTTCTGTTCAAAACCTATTTAATGAAAACTGTCAATATGACAATACAACAGCCGGACAGTAAACTATAGTTCCGGCATAAGAAGCCTAAAGAAAAAAATATGTTTGAAGATATATTAGATATGCAAGGATTCGATGAGGAAGTAGATTTTTTGCCATTGATCACGCTGGAAGAAGATGATGTTGATAAGGATGAAGATATTCCTCCTGTATTACCTATTCTCGCGCTGAAGAATACGGTACTTTTTCCGGGGATTGTCATTCCCATTACCGTAGGCAGGGACCGGTCCATCCAGGCCATCAATAAAGCTTATGAGGAAGGAAGGGTCATTGCAGTACTTTCCCAAAGGGATACCCACATAGAGGAACCAGATATTGAGGACCTTTATAATGTGGGGACCATTGCCCGGATTGTAAAACTGCTGCGCATGCCCGACGGTACCATTACCGCCATTCTCCAGGGGCGCAAACGATTTGCATTAGATGAATTGGTGAGCGAAACGCCTTACATGAAAGGCAAGATCACGATGTTGGATTACATCCAGCCTTCCAATAAACTTGAATTTGAAGCACTGATTTCTACTATCATGGATCAGGCAAAACAAATTATCGAGTTGTCGCCCAATATTCCTTCGGAAGCGGTAGTAATGTTGAAAAACATCAACAACCCCAGCTTTTTACTCAACTTCATCGCTTCCAATTCTACTGCAAAACCTGCCATCAAACAGCAGATACTCGAAACGGACAGTCTGCATCAAAAAGCCAACACCGTATTGCTGCAGCTCAAAACGGAACTTCAGCTACTGGAATTGAAGGATAAGATCGAGTCAAAGGTTCGTGGGGATATCGAAAAGCAACAGCGGGATTATTTCCTCAATCAGCAGTTGAAGACCATCCAGGATGAGTTAGGACAAAATCCACACGAAGAAGATATTCAAAAACTGGAAGCACGTGCTGAAAAGACCAAGTGGCCCGCTTATGTAGCCAAAACCTTTGAAAAAGAAATAGGCAGGCTGAGGCGCATGAATCCACAGGTAGCCGAATACTCTATCCAGCTGAGTTACCTCGAACTGATGCTCGACCTTCCGTGGGAAAAGTATACCAAGGATAATTTCAATCTCAATAAAGTCCGGGAGGTATTGGATAAGGATCACTTCGGCCTGGAAAAGGTCAAGGATCGTATTATTGAGCATTTGGCGGTACTCAAACTCAAAGGGGATATGAAGGCTCCAATCCTTTGCCTGGTAGGCCCTCCGGGAGTTGGAAAAACATCCTTAGGCCGATCCATTGCCAGGGCGCTCAACCGCAAATTTATCAGGATGTCTTTGGGAGGACTGCACGATGAGTCAGAGATCAGGGGACACAGAAAAACTTATATCGGGGCCATGCCGGGCAGGATCATCCAGTCTATGAAAAAGGCGGAATCCGCCAACCCGGTGTTTATATTGGATGAGATAGATAAGGTGGGAAAAGATTTTCGGGGCGACCCTTCTTCTGCCCTGCTGGAAGTACTCGACCCGGAGCAAAATACCACCTTCCACGACAACTACCTGGAATTGGAATACGACCTCTCTAAGGTTCTTTTTGTAGCTACGGCCAATACGCTGAATACCATCCAGCCGGCGCTGCTCGACCGAATGGAGATCATCGAGATTAGCGGGTATTCACAGGAGGAAAAAGTCCAGATCGCGAAAAGGCACCTCATCCCGAAACAACGGGCCGAACATGGACTCGATGGCAAACATGTAAAAATTAAAGACAATGTGATCGCCAAGATCATCCAGTTGTACACCCGTGAATCAGGCGTGAGGGCCCTGGACAGGCAGCTGGCAGGAGTAATGCGTCATGTGGCCAAGAAAGTGGCCATGGATGAACCTTATAATGTGAATATAACCGTTGCGGATCTGCCCGAAATGCTCGGACCTACCCGCTTTTCAAAAGACATGTACCAGGAAGTTTACGTGCCGGGTGTAGCAGTAGGCCTGGCCTGGACAAGCGTTGGGGGAGACATTCTCTTTATCGAGGCAAGCCGCAATAAAGGAAAAGGTAAACTGACCCTTACTGGAAACCTCGGAGATGTCATGAAAGAATCCGTCACGACCGCTTTGAGTTTTATCAGGGCCCATAGTGACCAGTTAGGCATAAATTCTGATCTTTTTGAGGCCAACGATATTCACTTACACGTACCGGAAGGAGCCATTCCAAAGGATGGCCCGTCAGCAGGTATCACTATGCTGACAGCCCTGACCTCCGTTTTTACCGGCAAACGCGTAAGGCCGTTTATTGCGATGACGGGTGAGATCACCCTTCGCGGTAAGGTTTTACCGGTTGGAGGGATAAAAGAGAAAATGCTGGCGGCCAAAAGAGCCGGCATGAAGGAGATTATCCTCTGTAAAGAAAATGAAAAACATGTGCAGGAGATCAATCCGGATTACATCAAGGGGATGACTTTCCACTACGTCACCAAAATGACGGAAGTGCTGGATCTGGCGCTGGAGCAATAGAAGCCGCGCCGGCGCTGGAGCACAGATTGAGACGGATTGAACGAATAATGACGGCTAAAAATCCGTTCCTACCCGTTTAATCCGCCTCAATCCGTGTCCTATAGTGCTTAATTTTTGTACATCAAGTTCTACTTCACCTTCACCACTTTAGCGGTTTGGCGCCTTCCATCGGCAGTTTCCACCATTAAAAGGTAAACGCCATTACTTAAATGGCCTGTTTCAACGGTTACCTTTTCTGATGTTATCCATTGATTTTGCTCAAAAAGAACCTTTCCCGAAGTATCCGTTAATTGCCATCGGAGGGGCTTTCCTTCCGATTCATTTATTAAAAAATAAAAATCTTTGTTGAAAGGATTGGGATAAATCACCATTGGGTCAGGAAACCCGGGGTTCTCCGTCGCATCAGGAGCATTTGAAGCCCCGGGCGTGGGCTCCATAAAAACGAGCGGCCCGGTTCCATTGGGAATCCGGCCATAGGAGATGTCGGGTGTCTGCTGGTCAAAGGAGAACCCGTCGATCAGGCTGTAGCCGTAATTTTCATTATTGAAAATACCGATAAACTCCCCGGAGGCGGAAAGTTTGAAATTGGCATGAAACAGCCCCTGGTCCACATCATCATCCAGCCAGACGATCTTGAATTGACCGGGATAGATCCAGGTGTTGTTGAATTTCCATTTCGTGGGATTATCTTCATTGTCAGACAAATATTTGTCTCCAAGGTACAACGGCTCACTTCCCGTGTAATACAATTCAACCCAATCTTCGAATTCGCCGGCTTCATCGGTATGGGTGGTTTCATTGGCAGCCATCACTTCATTGATGTAAATCGGGGCCGACGGGTAACCCATGTATATCTTTTTATTTTCACAAAGGGGATACTGACTTTGCCAGCCGGCAACGTCGGTGGCCTTGATGTAATATTCAATCAAGGACATTTCGTTTACGGGAGATAAGTTCCCACCATAAATGCCGTCACCGGCAGGACCGTCATTGTTTTGTCCGTCATCCAATAATGCAAGGCAACTGAATCCCGCCCCATTGACGGAATAACAAACTTCAACACTGGCCACCGGATTGGTATCCGTGACCCTGGCGGTAACCAAAATGTTTTCCCCAAAACCGGGATAGTTGTTTGTAGCATTGAAAATGATGGGATGTATATCTTCGTCCAACTGAAGGTCTGCCCAATAATTGCGATTGGTCAGAAACGGTTTTAATCCGTAACTGGTATGATACCAGGGGAGTTCACTGGTGAAGCCATCATTAAAATCATCGAAAGAAAAACCATAATCAAGCGGGTAATAGGGGTCGGAAGGAACAAAGGGGGTGATCTGGGATTTGAGGGCATCAATGCGCGGGAATAAAACGGCCGAACTGAACTGATTTTCCAGGAAACCTTTCATGTAAAAGGAAAATAACTCCCTGTAGGATTCAACGGCCAGGATCTTCCAATACAAAGGGCGCGGTTCTCCTTCATTCGCCCATGTGTAAATATTCCGGGTGCCCCAGTCGATATTGAACCAGTCGATGCCCAGTGTATTGTCGAGGTCATAAGGAATGTATTGAAATTTTCCGGAAACCGGGTCGTGATACAGGTAGAAATTATTTTTGTTAAAAAGGGGACCGTCCCAATTGCCACTCAGGATATCAAAAGCCATCGCCCGCAGGAAGGAAGGCACATTAAAAATAGGATCCAGGGCACAGCGCAGGTCTTGTGCCGGGGTATTATTGAGGACATCAATGAGGTTGGCAAGATCTGAATAGTCATCCTGTTCCGTATTCGTTATGAGATCATAGGTTCTTCTTCCTCCCGATTCCAGTTTGTAAGCATTGGGGTCATTGCCCAGGTAATTCATATCGGCAGGCCAGAGACATTTGTACAGGTTGCCGCTTTGGGTGCCGTATCTCAGATCGACAAATTCTTCATCGATGTGTTCTACATTGATGTAAACGCCAAAATAATTACCATTGACGTAAAGATTGACATGATTGGAACGGGATCCCGGTACTTCCATTGCCCTGACCAGGTCCCAGCAGACTTTTGACCTCATGATGGTGGGGTCGTTGTGTTCCCCATTGAGATTCATCTTCTCCAGTCCGTAAAATTTTCTTCCGGGTTCATAAGTATTGAAAGAAACTTTATAAGACTTTTTGGCGGCATATCTTGAGGTATTTCCCCGCAATCTGAAACCCACATTTTCCAGGGTGTCCCGGATGGTTCCATTATCGAAGATAAAAGTAGCCTGCCAAAGATAATCGCTTTGTTCATTGCCGGCCGCCAACATCGTATTCAGTGAAGTTTGGGGGATGATAATGTCAATCCTGGGCACCACATCATCGCGGAAAACTTCCCCGGAATCGGGAAAGAGGTCCTGCCCTGAAATCGGTTTGGGAAAAAGCATGAACAATAGTCCCAAAAGAGGAATAATATAAAGTAGTTTTTTTGTTGGACGGAGGTTGTTCAATTTATTTATAGAGGCCATCATAGTGTTTGAATTATTTATTTTAAGAGCGCCAAAAATTGACCTGCCAGTTTTTCAAAACCATCTTCATTGGGTAGAGTTTCGGATGCCCATTGTTCTGGTTTGAGGCTGCCGCGAAGGTCAATATATTTAAAGTTCGGATAATTCCCGGACAAGGCCTTCAAGGACTCATTAAACTGGTCAATGGCGGAACGGGTAGCTTGCTGTTCATTGAAATAATCATACCCGTGAACCATAACCGGACTGTCCTCCAACAGTTTTACCCACTTTTCTATTCGTTCCAAAACGGGCTCCGTTTTTCCGGCAAGGATATTTTTCAGTCCTATGCTAATGACGACTGTTTGCCCCTTGTTGTTGACCAGTTGTTTTTCGAGTTCATCGGCCCTCTCAAAGGTACCTTTAATTGGCAAAACATTGTAATATCCGCTAAACCTGGCCGATAAGTTCCTGACCGAATCATCGTGAAGCCAGCTGTCGCCCAGGGTGACCATCGTTTTGACATTTTTATAAAGGCCTTTTTGCTTTTTGAACATCTGTGCCTGAAATTCTGAGGATTTTTCAGCAGCGAATTTTTCAATAGATCCGATAGCTGCGGCGCCTTCGTCTATTTGAATCTCCTTCCTGAGTTTTAATTCAAATCCTTCATTTTCTTCAAAAAAGAGTTGGGTGGCAAAACCACTCATGGAGCCCACTGTTAGCATTTCGAGAAGGGTATCTTTTTCCGCTTTATTAAACAAAGGATTGTGGAATTTTAACGTAATGTCCTGGGTGGTCCAGTCATCGCCTTCCAATGCTGGCTGTGGTTCATCAATATCCAGTCCTTTGGTTGTCCCACGGTGATCGTCACTCAGTAAAGCAGGTTTAGGCAATGCTTTTTTCTCCAGTCGGGCAACATCAAAGGGAGCGGTGCTCACAATGATTTTAAAAAAGTCCACGGTCGATGCCCAGTTGTAATTCCTGGCGATTTCATCAATGGAAAATGTTATCTCCCCTTGCCGGTAATTGAACAACCAAATCGATTCCCCGGCTTCCAGGCCATAAACCTGTGGCTCGATGCCTTTGAGGTAAACCCTGAATTCGATGGGCAGATAAAGTGCACTGACGTATAATTTTTTGGTAAAAGTATTGGTCAGTTTCAGGGCTACTTTCCCCCCCCAATTTCCGCCGGTCTGCTGCAGTGGGTGAAGGTTGATGGTGCCGGATTCTATCTCTATTGGGGAGCCGTTTTGCCCACCGAGAAAGGCTTCCACAGCAATCGGATTTCCCCGAAAAAGGTAGGTATGCGCATTTTTCAGTCTACGTACATATTCCCACTGTGAAATGTGGCGTAAATAATTGACGAGCGTGCCGATGGCATCCGGAGCATCAAAGGCGACGGGTTTTATCAAAGGCCTGAAGGAATCTAAAGGTTTGGTAATGTAATAACTAAAACCACGGATTTGCAGGCTGTAATCGGCTTTTTCTTCCGCTTCCTCCAGCACGATGTTTTGGGTGTTTTCCTGGAATTTTTCCAGTATTTCCCTAATGGCTTCGGCTTTCCCATCGTAATTGTTGACAAATAATTTTACCGGATGCGCCATGATGCCTTCTACGGTGGCCTGGTACACCTGTTTCGGGTCGGGCGTATCCGCAGGACGGAATTTGAGCCAGGTTTCGTCGGGTAGGATGCGTTGGATCTTTGCGGTAAAAGATTCCCCATTGGAGCCGGTTACCTCCACACTTCTCGTTTGTTGGGAAATACCCATAAGGCTGCCCATGTCGAGTACCCATCCGTTTTTAAAGTTGTAAATGACGTTCCCGTAAAGGGGTTGTTCCGCGACTGATTTATTGAGAAATATGGCGAAATTGCCGCTGGAATCTTCACCGGGAAGCCTCAGTTGTGGTTTTTGCACAAAAGTATTTTTCAAATAATGCCTCACCTGGCTCATCAGGTCGTAATAGGTGATGTTGCCGCGGGCCCGCTTGAGAATATTGATCAGATAGGAGGTGAACACTCCTTTACCGTTGACTTCCAGGGCCGATTCATCGGATTCGCAGGCTGAAAGATGCAGGTGTATCCCTTCTGGAAGGATTTGGGAAAGCGGTTTTGTTTTGAGTTCGGAAATATTCAGATCGTCCTTAAAAACATAATCCGACCAGTTGCGTTGGGGCGCGACACACTTGATGCGGCGTTCGCGGGTATCGTTATTGCTCATAAACCCGTTTCGGGTATTGTCGCCGGAATGGCAGCAGTCGAACATGGTAAGGATATGGGGTGGTTTTTCTTTGGGAGCCGCCTGGGTGCCCTGGGCTATTTCATGGATGAGGTAACGCAATTCTTTATCGGCGAGCAGGCAGGGTTTGTCTGCTGTTTCGTTATAACAAACCAGGCATTCCAGTCGCCCGTCAGTTTCCTCCCGCCACACTTCAGGGTCTGCATATTCCTGGATGCCGTGACCGGAATAATAAAAAAGTGCTACATCATTTTCACCGGCCTGGCCGAGGTGCGACCTCATGGCTCCGCACACTGCCTCTTTGGTCGCTTCTTCATTTTTCAAAAAAAGGAAATGAAGGTCAAAACCATCTTCAGCTTTCAGGTAATTGAGCATAGTATTCGCATCATTGACACAGCCGGCTAAGGGGCCGAATTTGCAACCCGGCATTATGGGTACATTGGGTTGGTATTGGTCAATGCCTACGAGGAGGGCGTAAAGTTTCTTTTTGGTGTCGGCCATGATATTTTGATGGATTGATTATTTGATGTTGTGATACGGTGTTATATGGTTCAAATGGTTTCAGGTTGTTCCGGTACTACGTGCACGAGGATCTCTCTTCGGACGATTTCAATCTTCCTCAATCTCCTTCACCTTACAAATCAACACGTTTTCCATTTTGATATAGTACAAAACGATCCGGGGGTACTCCTTTGCTCATGGCGTTGGTCATTCCGAGATTGACAGATTGCAGGATAGTCCGGGATTCTGCAAGGCCGAGGTAAAAGCCTGTGGAAAAAGCAATGGAAGCCTCATCCCTAACGGAATAACTCGTTCCCACTACATTGGGCACAAATTCTGCTACTGCCCTGGCCTGTGCTTCGGAATGGCAACTGTTAAAAATAACCGTTTCAATGGGGATATTCTGTATGGAGACCATGCTTTTAAAAAGCTGGCGAATGACATCGGTTTGTACCAAAAAAGGTTCGCGCAGGTCTTCGCTCAACAAAAAAATGCCTGTATCCAAATTATCTCCGGACGTTCCTGTTGCCCCCAGGGCTTTGATAATATCCGTTTCCAACTCCGCCCCATGTCCTGAAAAGTGGATGATCTCCGGTTTTTCTTTCAGGATGAATTTCTGGAGATTGTTGAACGTAACAGCTTGCTCCATGATGGTTTTGAACGAGCTGTTTTGAAGCTGTTGGGTGATCCGGCTGTGTTCGGTATCCAGTTGGATCTTTGCCGTTTGGGAAGGGTTGGAAGCCAGGAAAAGCACCTTCTTTGATGCGGTCTCTTTTTCCTTTGGGGATTTTGGTATTTTGCCGGCACGACTGGCTTCGACGGGTTCGATTCCGACCCCATCGAGCAAACTGCTGATGCTGACGTTTTCAAAACTCAGGTCGCATTCCACCGTTTGTTTATCTTTTTCTTTGCGTTTCAAAAGCGAGCTGTGGTTATACAAATGGGGATCATTGCTATTGCGACACTCCGAACAATTGCATGGGATCTTTTGCTCCACTTCAAGGTTGGAGAACCCTTCATTGATGGTTTCGATTTCCTGTCTCAGCCAGGAGAGGTAAGCTTTTTTGTCGCCTTTACCCCGAATCTGAATAGATATTCTTTTTTTGTTTCTATCCTCTTTGATCAGGGCCTCAATTTCCTTGGAGGCAAAAAATACACCGAATTTCCAGAAGGTACTGTTGTTCAGGATGCTTTTATTGTTGCGCACGATAAATTTTGTCATGATCCCTGTTGGCATGAAGGCATATTCGTATTCGAAATTAAGGCTGTCTTCAGTAGTCCAGTTTATTTCCGGGGTTTCCGGGGATAACAGCAGCGGCAGAATGTGTTTACTGCCCTGATCAAAGGAAAAGCACAACTCGAACATTTCCATCATATTGAGCAACAATCCATATTTTTCCGACGGGTAATTGTCTTTCCAGACGCGATCAAGATCCGAATTGGTGAAATGCCCCTTGTTTTCAATGATCGTTTTATCATCAATCACGGCGTAAACGGCTTTGGTGAGCCATTCCGGGTTAAGGATGACCGTATTTCGGAGGTTTAGGTTGTTGTTGAAATGAATGATGGTGCCGAGGTCATGAAGGTATTGGCTGAGGAAATTCGCTTTTTCAGTGTCGAGTTCCCGTTTAGAACAAATGGAATAATATGCGTCGTTGGATATAAAAGGGGTGGACAAGCTTTTTTCTTCAAGACTTTCCCGCACATATTTCCAGGTGAAAGAAAGCTGGTCATTGACGTGTGGCAGGTTGCAAAAGACCTTTTTGATCTCTTGCCGAAGCGTGTCAATGCCCGTGTTGTTACTACAGCTCACTTTATGGAAATTGACAATATTGGGGAACATTTTTTTCAGGCCTGCTTCATCAATCGATTTGGTGCGTTCATCGGATTTGTTCATCACCAGGATGACCGGCGAGTCGTCACTTAAAACTTTGATCAGGTTGAGCCAGTACCCGAAAGTGAGCTGATCCTCTTCGTGCATGGCATCCCAAACGAGAATGTAAAGCGACCGTTTGGTGAGGAAAAACTGGTGGGGGGTGTAGTAATTTTGCTGTCCGCCAAAATCCCAGAAACGGGCATCAAAAACTTTGCCGGCCTCATTTTCAAAAACCCATTTACGGATGTCGATGCCTCGGGTGCTGTCTTCTTCTTTTTTGGAAATATCAAATGAGGGGTCGATGAGTTTTTTGAGCAGGGAAGTTTTTCCCACACGGCCCCGCCCGACAATCATGAGTTTGGCAGAGTTAAAAGAAGTCGTCTTTCCGGCTTTTATGGAAGCGAAGTAATTTTTTATGGCGGCAAATCCCTGGTCGATGATTTCCCGCGGGACATTCTCAACGGGGTTTTTTCTTAGATCGAGCCCCAGGAAGACCGAACTGGTATAAGGTAGTATGATTTCCTTTTCGTGAAAAGAAAATCGGTGTATAGATTTTGGCACCTCCTTGATTTCATTGTTTCTTAGCTGGAGGTGTTTGAGTTTTTTGAGTTGGAACATTTCTTCCGGAAAGGTCTCAAGTTGGTTGTCACCAAGATCCAGGTATTCAAGATCCTTCAATTGGAAAACGGAGGCCGGAATATTCGTCAGGTTGCAATGGAAAAGCCCGAGGTGGGTGAGTTTTGGAAAACGGGTGAAATCAATTTTTTCAATGATCTCTTTTTTTACACCTGCGAGATCCAGCTTTTCCAAATGGGTGAATTTGTAGAGTTCTTCATAATCGATCTCAAAATCAATGCCGATGCGTTCGGGGAAAAAAATTTCTCCATCTTTTACGATAATTTTGTCGATGGGGTTGATGGCCAGGAATTTCAGGTTTTCAAGTTGCCCGATGGCTTCCGGTACCTCTTTAAGGGTGTAATGATCGATACAAAGCGCTTGGAGGGATTTAAGTGTTGTAATGATATGCGGAAAAGTTTGTAACCGGTTACCGCTAAGATTCAGCAGTTCCAGTCCTTTCAATTCCTTAATGCTTTCGGGCAGTTCAGCCAGATTACATCCAAACAGAAACAGGTGCCTGAGGTTTTTTAACTTCGGCAACCCCGCTTCCAGGGTTTTGAAGTAATCGTATGAAAGGTCTATGTCTATGGCCATTTTTTGTATGAATGACAGGTAAACAATACAGGTTTTACCTCAGCTCATTTTTTGAAATCAGGGCGAAAGAAACGTCAAGGCTGGTCAATGTTTCGAGCTCAAATATTTCAGCAAATTCTTCTTCCGTTACATAACCGGCGACCACGAGTGAAGTCGATTCACCGGTTATTACCTTCCCGATCTGTTCTTTTAAGGTGTTGTTTTTCTCAGGAGTAAAATTAAGTCCCATAAGTTGTAATATTTATAAATCCACCTTCTCTCCATTTTGATAAAGCACAAACCGGTCGATCGGTTCATTGTACGCCATGGCGTTTCCTACGCCGAGGTTGACCGCCTGCAGCACATTCTGTCCCTGGGCCAGGCCGAGATAAAAACTGGTGGAAAAAGCAATGGCGGCATTGTCCTTGACGGCATAACTGGTGCCAATTACATTGGGAACGTATTGGGAGACAGCCTGGGCCTGGGCCTCCGAATGACAGGAGTTGAAGATGACCGTTTCAATAGGCACATTCTGTATTTTGACCATGCTTTTGAACAAATGACCGATGACATCCGTGCTCACCAAAAAAGGTTCGCGCAGGTCTTCGCTGAACAGGATGATTCCTGTATCAACGGTTTGATTTTCATCGTCAATATTCAGTCCACCCCGGCTCAGGGCATCCTTTACTTCTGCGCCTAATTTTTCTCCGTGCCCTGAAAAATGAACAATTCCGGGTTTTTCCTGGAGGATGAATTTCTGAAGATTGGTAAAGGTGATGGCATCCTCCATTTTAGGTTTGAAATCACTGTCCTGCAGTTGTTGGGAGAGTCTTGCGAACTCATGTGTCAGTTGCAGTTTACCGGTTTGGGAAGGATTGGATGCCAGGAACAACACAGTTTTTGACCCGGAAGGTTTCGTTGCATCGACGAGGTTATCGACTATGGTATGGGTCTGAACGCCTGCGGCCTCCTCTCTGGTATCGTCATCCTGCAGGTCGTCAAGTGAATACAGGAGTGCATTGGCAATCTTCGCCCTCGTCATATTGTAATTGGCTCCGGTGATGGTCCCCTGGAGGTTGTTTCTTTCGTTCTGGTAGTACTGGGCAGATTGTAATATGACGGCATTCGCCGCATCATTGTTATCCTGATTTTCTGCCATGAGTTCCATGGCTTTGATGGCTTTGTCCAGTTTGCCTTGCCCTATAAGGTTCCGTACTTCTTTTGTGGTCATGTTTTAGGTTCCGTTGTGATGATTGCTGCCTGAAAAAAGTGGCTGCGAGCAATAAAGATAAACCAAAAAGCCATTTGTTTATGAAATAAAGCGGCTGATATTTTTGAATTTGTATCAAAAGAAGGAGTTTTACATCGGATCAAAGAAAAAGATATGCAAACCGTTTTCCCACTTAAAGGAGTCCTCCAGCATTATGCCTGGGGGGGAACCCAATTCATCCCTGACCTGTTGGACATAAACAATGAAGACAAAAAGCCTGTCGCAGAATGGTGGATGGGAACACATCCCAAAGGCCCTTCCCGGGTATTGACAGCGCAGGGCTGGCAACGCCTGGATGAATGGGTGACTTCAAATCCAATCGCTGCTCTTGGGGATGCAGTAGCCAAACGGTTTGGGGGTAAGTTACCCTTTCTATTTAAGGTCCTTGACGTAAAAAAGATGCTTTCTATACAGGTGCATCCTAATAAAAGCGCGGCGGTACAGGGGTTTTATGCAGAAGAAAAAGAAGGTGTTCCAATAGAGGCTCCTGATCGAAATTTCAAGGATGACAATCACAAACCTGAGCTGATGTGGGCGCTGACCGATTTTTGGTTACTGCACGGGTTTCGTAACATAAAATCTATCAACGAATTGCTGGAAAGTGTGCCTGAATTTGCCGGACTGAGACCTGTTTTTGGTACGGATCATGATATCGCACGCCTGTATCGGCATGTTATGGAGTTGTCCCAGGAAAGGGTGAATGAAATACTGGAACCCCTGGAAAAAAGGCTCAAAATTTCCTATGAAAAAGGCTTGCTAAAAAAAGACCATCCGGACTTTTGGGCTCATAGGGCTTTTTGCGATTTTACCCAGGGCGGCAATTACGACCGGGGCATTTTTTCTGTTTATTTTTTGAACCTGGTGAATGTCAAACCGGGAGAAGTGGTCTTCCAGGATAGCGGAATATTACACGCCTACCTCGAAGGGGTGAATGTGGAATTGATGGCCAATTCGGACAATGTGCTTCGCGGAGGGCTGACCCCCAAATACGTAGATGTGGCTGAGTTGATGAAACACGTCCGTTTTGAATCGGTGATTCCGAAGATATTGACCCCCGTTTCGATAAACGCAATCAGGTCGAAAGTGGAAACTCCTGCGCCTGATTTTCAATTGTCTCACCTGGTGTTGAAAAAAGGGCAGCAATATCAGCGCATGCCCAATACCGGCCCTGAAATTTATTTTGTGCTGGAAGGAAATGTTAGCACAGGTGAAGGATCTCCCTTTTCAAAAGGAGAAGCTTTTTTTGTGCCTGACACCTCCTTGGTGAACATGGAAGGTGAAGGGGAATTATTTTGTGCAGGAGTGCCTTTTATGATGGTCTGTTGAAGGTTCAAGGTTCAATCGTCAGGGCGGTTTATCTCTTTTCATAAAACAAAAATCCCGAATTTCATCTGATCAGATAAAATTCGGGATTTTTGTTTTAAGGAAAATTTACGTTATTCCTTTTTAGTGCTTTTATAAAAATCGGCTTCAGAAGTTTTGATGATTTTGTCGCCTTGTTTTAGTTTCCTGGAAATGGCGGTGTAGGGTCCGGTGACGACTTCCTCTTCATCTTTTAACCCGGTGAGGATCTGGATATAATCATCATCCTGGATGCCTGTGGTGACTTCCATCATTTTAACCGTATCGGCTTCTGTTACGATGAAGACCACTTCAAGAAGGTCTTTTTCGTCCTTAGTTTCCTCTTCTCCTTCTTTTTTAGGAGCCTTACTTTTTTGGGCATCTTTTTCACGGGTTGTCACGGCCTGGATGGGGATGCTTAAGACGTCTTCCACTGACTTGGTTTTAATCTCCACGGTAGCGGACATTCCTGGTCTGAAAGGATACGGTTTGTCCTTGGTGACGATATCTTTATAGGATTCGGGGTCAATACTGATGCGGACTTCAAAATTGGTCACCTGGTCAGAGGTAAGCGAAGCTGTCGCGCTGTTGGCGGCAGAGTGAGCGATCTGTGTCACATGGCCTTTAAAGGTACGGCCCAGGTAAGCATCCACTTCGATTTCGGCCTCATTGCCCAGGACTACACTGGGGATATCATTTTCACTTACATCCACCCTGACTTCCATGGCATTCAAATTGGCAATACGCATCATTTCCGTTCCCTGCATTTGTATGGTTCCCACCACCCTTTCGCCTTGTTCGACGTTCAGGCTAGAGACAATACCACTTACCGGAGCAAAGATCGTCGTCCTTTTAAGGCTGGTCTGTAATTCTCGGAGCATGGCTTGAGAACTTTCAACAGAATACCTGGCCGCATTGGCAGATTCTTCCCCGGAATTTATGTTGGATTCTGCTGCCCGAAGATTGGCTTCGAGGCCGCGCAAAGTAGCGAGTGAGGCATCGTAGTCTGCCTGGGAAATGACGCCCTCTTTTTTCAGATCCTCGTTGCGTTTGTGGATGGTACGTGCATTATTGAGCTGAGCTGTAATCTGTTCTTTCTGGGCCTTAAAGGTTTCGATCCCGGCTATGGCATTACTCAATTGGGCTTTGGCGCTGTTGACGTTAGCCGTACCGCGTTCTACCTGTGATTGGTAAGCATCCGGGTCAATCTTTGCAAGCAACTGACCAAATACCACCGAGTCTCCTTCGGCAATGTAAAGTTCAACCACCTCTCCCGATACGTCGGAACTGATCTTTACTTCCGTCTGCGGGAATACCTTTCCACTTGCTGCGACAATTTCCTGGATGGTTCTTTTTTCTACTTTTTCAACGATTACTTTTTCGCCTTTTGGTTTGGAATTGTTTTTCCAGGCAGCCAGGGCTGCTAGAAGGACGATGACTCCAACCAGGCCGTAAATCAGGGTATTTTTCCGTTTTGCCATTGTAATACTTTATTTTTGTTTATGCTATTTTAAAATTTGCTTTCCTCATTCGTTAACCGATGTAATTATCCGAACACAGAATGAAGCATTTTTTTAATTTTTTTGGGTGATAAATTAATCCAGTACAATTTCTTTGCCCAGGTAAAAATCGACTACTTTGAGGAAGAAAATATACTGGTATTTTGCTCTGATCAGGCTGACTTCCGCCTGGTCAAAAGTATTTCGTGCTGTGGAGAATTCAAAGGTGCTAATGGACCCGAGGTCGAATCTTTTTTTGGCATTTTCATAAGCCGCTTGTGCCGCTTCGAGGGATCTGAGTGCCGCCTGGTAAGACCTTTTTCCTGAGCGTGCATTGGATATCGACAACTGAATATCGGCTTTCAGGTTGTTTTTGGTTTGAAGGCTGCCTATTTCCTGGTTGATGGAGTTGAGTCGGGCTCTTTGCAGGTTGATACGATTGAGGCCGTTGCTGTAGATCGGGATGCTGATGTTGATGCCGATATTCTGGCCAAAGTTTTCTGAAAGCTGGTTGAAATAAGGCTTTTCAGGGTAAATGATTCCCTCGTATTGATATTGAGATACAGTAGCATCCTCTCCGTTAATAATAACAGGAACTGAGGGCCCCTGAACCAGGGTCGCATTGCTCAAATCAGGATTGGCATAATCCTTTGAAATGCTTGAATAATTAGCACTCAGGCCGCCGAAAACAGACACAGAAGGCAATAAGCCGGCTTTGGCGATGGATTCGTTCAGGTGAGCGCTTTCGATGCGTAATTCAGCGGCACGAACACCCGGCTGCAATCCGAGAGCGGTGGCATAAACTTCTTCCAATTTGTATTGGTCGGGATCATCGACAGGCACCGAGACTGAAGGTTTCGCGATGTCGAACGGCGTGCCGGGTTCCAGTTCCAGCAGTTGTTTTATGTTGAGGTACGAAGTGGCCAACAGGTTTTGGGCTTCGATGAGCAATTGTTCATCCTGGGCGATTCTGGACAAAAAGTCGAGGCGGTTGTTTTCCGGAAGGGAACCAGCCTGGATGAGTTTGTCGGTTTGTGCCAACTGCTCTCTCGACAATTCCAGTCTCTTTTCGGTATTCCTCAATTGTTCGTCGGCCAGCAAAATCGAAAGATAGGCATTGGCAACACTCAAAGCCAGGTCATTGGAGGATTTTTGACCATCCAGTCTGGCGGCTTCCAGGTCCAGGTTACTTTTTTTAATAGAATTATTGATGGCATTACCGTTATAAAGGGTAGCGCTGGCATTCAGGCCAAAGGTGTTAAAACCGATGGTCTGGTTGTCAAAAGCGTTGGTGGTCGGGTCAATGGTACGTCCCAACTGCAACCCCGCATTCGTGGAAGCACTCAGACGCGGCATTCGGGCAGCTTTATCCTGTTTTAAATTCAATTCGGCCCCGGCAATATTCGTCTCGGCCATTTTGAGCATTAAGTTATTTTCAAGGGCGTGGTTGATACATTTCTCGAGAGACCAGCTTTGTTGTGCAGAAGATTGGGCAACAACAAAGAAGATCACTGCGGTGATCAAAAGTATTTTTCGCATCATGTTAAATTTTTCCGTTTGTCCTTATTAGAATGCACAATACTAAAACACTGTCTATCAAACAGCGAATTAATTATATCAAAGGGTAGGATTATTCGATTGGCGGAAATATTATTCGACGATAAGTGGATGAGGAGGAAATGGCAGGAGGCTTAAGTAACAGAACAATTTTAACGAATAAAACCAAAAGACTCAGCTACGCCGACCTTATTGAATTTGATTTAATAACCGCCGAATTTTGTAATAGGTGCAGAGCACCGATAAATTTGTTGTAAAAAAATTTTAAAATCTATCTAAGGTGCAGCGCACCGCCACATTTTTTCGATGTTCGAAGATTTAGGTTGCGGTGCGCTGCACCTTGAATCTCCTTTTCCTTTCTTTGCCAACACAGATTAAGGTGCTCTGCACCTAATTTTAATTCGTAGGTTAATTTTTAAAAACCAATAAGGTCGGGGTAGCTAAAGATAATTCATTGTTCATTTAATTTGTCCAAGTACTTACCCCGATCTCCGAAGCATATTCAAAAAAAAAACAAAAAGCCGATGGTCGCAGCCTGCCTGATGACGCTGAAGACAGGCTTTAAACTTCGACCCCATACGCTCGTCATGCCATCTGGCCAAAAATAACTCTTTCTGCATCACAAATCAATATATCAATAGTATTACGAAAATCCACAGTCCACCGATTGTCGTTCTACCTGAAGGCAAAAAGCCCGGCGCGCGGCCAGGCTTTTTGTTTTCGTTTCTTTGTCTGTGTATTTTCTAAGGCACAGGTTTACCTGGCTTTAGACAGGCTACAAGTTCTACAAGCATAACCCGATTAAGCGAAAACGCTAAACCGATCGACCTTTTTTTTTTTTGGTCGATATGCTTCGGACATCAGGGGCATATTCCGGTCAAAGCTTTAAGCCTTGACCATCGACTAGTGTGACATGCTTCGGCCATCAGGGGGGGGGATCAGTATATATGATCAGTAAATAAACAATGGAGTATCGTTACTTCTCCAAAGTATTTATGTCCATAATCAATATCTGGAATGATACTCTTTGCAACTAAAGGCTTAAGCTCCTTATGGTTTGAGAAGTTTTTCCCTACAATTTTATTTATTTCTCTGAAATCCTCGTTATTTTTTAGATTTTTTATCCTCCATAGATCATCATTTAGATAAATGTAATAATAATCGCTTATTACACTAATGAAAATAACATATGTATTCCATTTTTTTTCTTTATCTAAAATGCTTACCCGAAAATGATAACAAGGGTTTCCCCATCCAAAAAGAGTCATATCCTTAACGCATTTATCACCATACTTAACAACCAACTCATCAAATAAATTTGTAGCAGCCTCCTTATGAGGGGGGGCTTCAAGAATAACTTTTAATCTTTGATATTCTATAGATTTTTTGTACAAAATATCATGAGAAGGAATATTCTTAGGGTAGTAGTTATATACCGTCTTCAAGATTTCTTTTTTATTCATTTGACAGCTTGATAGCGTTGTAACAATAATAATTGCCCCGATTAAGCGAAAACGCTAAACCGATCGGCCTTTTTTTATTTTTTTGTCGATATGCTTCGGCCATCAGGGGGTAAGCCGAAAACTACTTAAATCGCAGCTGCAGCATCCTCCCCTGTATTGATGGCTCCTTCCATAAAGCCTTGCCAGTCCGCTAAATGTTCCCCTGCGAAATGGGTGTTTAAAAAGGGTTTATTTAAAATCGGCTGAATGCCGTACCATTGCCCTTTTCCATAAATGGCATAAGCGCCTTTTGAATACTCATCCACCCCCCAATAATAATTAACCTGTTTTTCGATCATGCTCTTTATGTCGCCAAAATAGGGGGATAAGGATTGTTGTAACATATTGGCTTTCCAGTCATCGGATTGGTTTGCAATGACAGCGGCCTTATCTCCAATGGTATAGGAGATCAATACCCCTTTTTGTGACAATTGGTTTTTTGTGGCGTGGTACAAATAGTGTGCGGGAGTATCTGTCACCATATCAAAACGCTCGTCCTTCCAGAATCTATTGTTGAATAACACAGGGTTCTTATTGATTCTCGCATATTGTAACTGATCCATGGCCATGCTCATTTCCGGGGGTAAAGAAGGCTCCCATTTTATCTTCTTAGCGGCAAATGTAGGCACGGTACATATAATTTTATCGGCCTCAAAGGTTTCTCCGGTTAAGCAATAAACGTTTACTTTCTTTCCCTGAACGATTCGTCCAACTTTACAGCTGGTTTTAATTTTATCCCTTCCTATCTTATCGGCCAGTTTTTCTGCCAAAAGGGCATTGCCTCCCTTTATTTTATAGTCCATCTCATTTTTGGGACTGCTTTCAGCATACTCTGCCAAGGCTGAAAAGGCGGACACAGACCTGATGGTCTCTCCAAAATCTGTACTGTCCAATAATTCTCTTATGTCAAGATCTCGTCCGTCACAGCCATTATTTACAAGATAACGCCACCAATCTATTTTGTCCAGTTTCTTTTTGTCCCGTTCTGTCATATGCTGGTAGTCTTTTAGCAAACTTTCGAACTTGGTTTTCCAGGCGGCTGAATAATCCCACTCATTTTGCTTAAAATAGCCCCCTTTGTAAATCAGATGGGTATCAAACTGGTTGTTTTCAAGGGTAAGCCCCATCTCTTGAGTTAAGTCAATTAACCGCTCATGTGATGCCCCAACCCATTCGGCTCCCAATTCAACCACAAGGTGCTCATTTTTATCCATCGTATGCGAAAAAACACGACCTCCAATCCTGTCTCTTGATTCCAGTACTATAAATTCAATATTTTTTTTATGAAGATAATAGGCTGCAGACAATCCCGCGAACCCTGCTCCAATAATGATCACTTTGGGCTTCCTGCCGATGTGGATCGCCCCAAATGATGAATTTGCCATTAACATTCCTGTGGATACTATGGCGGTTTTTCGAATGAAATCTCTTCTTGTAGTCATGGATTTTAATTAGGTGTTGGTTAAGAATTTAAGTGTCCACTTTAGATGCTGACCACTATTTATCAACAAGTTAAATAATATTTCCTGAGGGCGCAAGTCTTTTTTTGGACGTAATTATTGTGTTGCAGAGGATTTGGTCGAGCGAGGGGCCTACGGCCCGCTCCGCTCTGGTTATCCGGGGTTTTTTCTAACGCCCAGATTCACCTGGCTTTGGACAGGCTGCAAGTCCTGCAAGCATAACCCGCTTAAGCGAAAACGCTTAACCGATCGACCTTTTTTTATTTTATTGTCGACAAGCTTTGGACATCAAATACCATCACCATTTCCCAATTTCCTTTCATGGTTTTGTATGATCTGACCACCAATTCTTTCTCCTTTTTAATTTATTATTTTAAATTTTACCTTTTTCTTCAAGGGATTCTTTGTAATTTTCCACTCAATTTTTTTATGAAAAATCTCATTCCATATTTTATTGAACAAAAACACCTGAGTGGCGAACAACACGGCTACCTGTCAGCCTATACGATGTTTGTCGACCTCTCGGGCTTTACGGCTATTACTGAGGCCCTGATGCGCGAGGGCAGCAACGGCTCGGAACGTTTGTCCAATATCCTGAACGAGATATTTACCCCGCTTGTTAACCTGGTTTATGCCCGGAAAGGTTTCATCCCTTATTTTGCAGGCGATTCCTTTACGGCTATCTTTCGGGAAGAAGACCTCCATGGCCCGGAGGAACTCATCGAAACGGCCCTGCTGGCCTGCGAACTTTTCAGTCACCGGAAATTTGAGTTCGAAGAATTTACCATTGGCATCAAAGTGGGCCTTTCCGTGGGGGAAGTTGAATGGGGCATTACCGGAAAAAAACGAAAAGCTTTTTACTTCAGGGGAGCCCCCATTGATCATTGTGCCTACGGTCAGAATGAGGCCGACAACCAGGAGGTCATTTTAGATGAACAACTCAAAGGGCGGCTGGAGCAGAAAGGTTTTTCCTTTCGTAAGATTAAACAACCCTATTATAAACTTGAACGAGGGAAAATAACCCTTCCCAAAATTGACGGGCTGATTGACCTGCCTGATTTAGACAGGAAATCTGCGCTCAAATTTTATCCTAAAATAGTACTCGACTCAAGAGGGGACGGTGAATTCCGGACGATCATTTCGGTTTTTATTTCATTTTCCGGAGTAGGTACCCATGATTTGCTGGATGAGTTTTCCACCATCGTTTTGGACCAGGTCAAGAATTTCTCAGGATATTTCAAGGAAATAGATTTCGGGGATAAAGGCGGTGTGATGGCCATTTTCTTTGGGGCGCCCATAACTTTTGAAAACAGTGTGGAACGCGCCCTGGAATTCATCCTGGCGCTGAGGGAGGATCTCCAGCCGTTGCAAAATCAATCTACCTTAAAATTCAAAGCAGGCATTACCATCGGTACGGCCTTCACCGGTATCGTTGGTGGTTTGGAACGTTGTCAGTATGCCTGTGTGGGCAACCGGGTCAACCTTGCCGCGAGGCTGATGTCCAGTGCTCAATGGGGAGAAGTTTTAGTGGATAAAGAGATTCAGCATAACCGCCTGTTTATTTTTTCCCATAAAGGGGATGTAAAGTACAAGGGCATCCAGGGGGATGTGCCAACCTTCAAATTGCTCGGCCACAGTGTTGACGACTGGCCGGCCTACGACAGTAAGTTTGTCGGCCGTGAAGATGAATTCCGGCAATTGCATGAGTTTGTTCAGCCTTTGTTCAAGGGCAAAAGCCCGGGGGTAGCTTATGTGTTTGGAGAAGCGGGGATGGGCAAAAGCCGCCTGATGTATGAGCTGAAAAACAGGCTCACCGCAAAAGGGCGGACCCAATGGTATTCCTGCCAGTCGGACCAGATTCTTCGTAAACCTTTCAACCCTTTTGTCTATTTTCTGAAAAATTATTTCGATCAGTCTCCCGATGCAACGATTGTCGATAAGCGGGGCAGTTTTGAGTCGCGGCTGGAGCAACTGGAGGAAAAGCTGTTGAAAAACCCCGCCGATGACGGAAAAATTCTCAAGGAATTAAAAAGAACGTCCTCCATCCTGGCGGCCCAGCTCGGCATTTATTACGAGGATTCCCTGTGGGAGCAGCTCGATGCCCCCGGACGCTACCAGAATACCATTGCCGCCACCCTCAACCTCCTGATTGCCGAAAGCATTTGCAGCCCGCTTATTGTTGAGTTGGAAGATGGGCATTGGACGGATGAAAACTCTAATGAACTACTCCGGGAATTGCTCCGGCAAATGAGAAAATACCCGATCTTTTTAATCGTTACTTCCCGGTTTAATGACGATGGTTCTACTTCACATGTAGTCAACAAGGAATTGGTCGAAGTACATGAACTGACCACGCTGGAAATATCTCTTAAGGCATTGAGTCTGGATGCCGTACGTTCTTTTGCCGAATCGATACTTGGAGGGAAAATAAAACAGGAGTTCCTCGACCTGCTCATGCGTACATCCAACAATAATCCATTCTACCTGGAACAGATTATAGAATACTTTTCGGAAAGTAAATTACTCGAACTCAAAGGCAAGGAATGGACCATAAAAGATGAAAATATAAAATTGTCAAACTCCATCAATGCCATCCTCACCGCCCGTATTGACCGCCTTTCCGATCTCGTCAAGGAGACCGTCAAAGCCGCCGCAGTGATCGGCAGGGAATTTGAAGTGCCCATCCTTTCTGAGGTCATGAAAGTTCAGGATGAATTCATCCGGCAAAACGGAGACACCGGCATTTTGCTCAACCAGCAAATAAAATCTGCCGAAAGGGTCCAGATATGGAGGGCGATGAATGAGTTGAGGTACATATTCCGGCATTCATTATTGCGGGAGGCTGTTTACGGAATGCAGGTGAATACCCGGCTCAAGCAATTGCACCGGCTGATCGCCGAGGCCATTGAGAATTTGTTCTCAGAAGAAATTGAGGAACGGTACGCTGACCTGGCTTTTCATTATGAGCAGGCGGAAGTGCCCGAGAAGACCTCCGAATACCTGCAGAAAGCCGGAGATCGTGCCCGGGCCAATTACCAAAACGCACAGGCTATTGAATATTATTCCAAGTTGATCCAACAACTGGATAAGAAAAAAGATCGCGAACTGGTTTGCCTGATCTATATTAAGATGGGAAAGATTCAGCAAATCATCGGACAATGGCCGGAAAGTGAGCAGTCTTTCAACAAAGCTTTTAAACTGGCCAATAAATCCGCAGATAAAATACTTTCCGGCAGAGTACTCAACAATATCGGGCGGGTAATGACGCTCAAAGGGGAATACGCCGAAGCTATGAATAAACTCCAGGTGGCTGCCGGGCTGTTTGAAACAGCAAAGGATCAGATTGGTATTGCAAAAGTTTATGGCAATATTGGCGACCTTCATTTCCGGCAAGGTAATTATGAAGAAGCCAAGGCTTATTTTGAACAGAGTATAAATATTAATCATCAGCTGGATTCGACGAGCGGGATGGCTCCCATCGTTTCCAACCTGGGACTGACTCATATGAACAGGGGGAATTACGATGATGGGATAAATGTACAGCTTAAACAGCTCGAGATTGCTAGGAAAAAGGGAGACAAACCGGGGATGGCCGTGTTGTACACCAACACGGGGATCGTTTTTCTCGAAAAAGGAGACTACAATGCCGCTCTGGAAACTTTTGAAAAAGGGCTGGCCCTTAGTGAAGAACTGGGCAACAAGCTGCTCACTTCCATTGCCATTGGTTGCATCGGTTCGGTTTACCAGGGTAAAGGGGATTATGAAAAAGCAATGGATCTTTTCCATAAGGATCTTCAATTGTGTGAAGAAATGGGCGATAAGCAAGGAACGGCCATTGCCCTGGGATTGATAGGGGAACAACTCAGCATCGAAGGGCAGTTCCACAAAGCCATCGAATACCTTCAGAAAAACCTTATGCTTTGCGAACAACTTGGTTACCAAAAAGGCATCGCCAAAGCCGTCAATACCCTTGGGGATATTTTTTATTTCCAGGGACAATACGACCGGTCGTTGCATTTTTATGACCGCGCCATCGAAGTGACCAGGAAGATCAATAACCGCCTCGTACTGGGTTATAGCCTGGTGGAAAAAGGTGCAGTGCTCCTGGCGCTTAATAAATCCGAAGAACTTGACAGCCTTACCGAAGAAGCGCTTTCCCTGGCCGGCACACTGGCGAATCCCGATCTTTTTTTTGAGGCACAGATATTACATTCAAAAGTTCTTTTCCTCAAGTCAAAACCGGAGCAGGCGCGTAAGGTAATTTTAACGCTTTTGGAAAAACAACCCGGCAAGCAACAAAAAGCCGCCGCTTATTTTGAATTGTATCAGCAGGATAAATCCAATAAGGATTACAGGAACCAGGCCCTGGCGATATACCGTAAGCTTTTCGCTTCCACCCCTAAGTTTATCTTTGGCAATCGGATTGATTTGCTGGAAAAAGAGTGAGATATCCTGTTCCTTAGAGAAACAGGATATCTTCAGACAATTTATTTCACGACCCTCAATTTTCCGCTCACAAACGCCCCGCTGTCCATTTCAATCAGCATGTAACAATAGATTCCTGCTGGCCAGTCCTGAACATTTAGGACATAATCGCTGATAATTTCATCCACAAAGATCAATTTTCCCTGGGCATCCACTATTTTGAATTGTATTCTTCCGGTGGCATTTTCTATGCTTAAATTGACCTGGTCTTTTCCCGGGTTTGGAAACACCGTAATATTAAATCCGCCCTTCTGGTCGTCCACGCTGTTGACAACAATAGGAATCATCTGACAGGCAGTATTTGTGCCTCCGTCATTGGTTGCCGACAGGCATACTTCATAGGTATTGTTGGCAGTGAAATTATGGGTAGGGTTTTGTTCCGTACTGGTATTGCCGTCTCCAAAATCCCAAAGCCATTCGACAGGATCGTAACTAGACTGATCCTCAAAAATTACTGTGCCACTCCCCTGGTCGTCATAGGTGAAGGCTGCCAGAGGTGCAAAAACAATGGTAATTTCCTGGCAGGTAACATCGGAACCGGAATCATTCGTTACGGTCAGGCAAATGGTATAAGTCCCCGGAGCAGCATAGTTGTACTGAGGATACTGGGCGGTACTGGTATTGCCGTCGCCAAATTCCCAAAACCATTCCGTAGGATTGTTGGTGGACTGGTCTTCAAAATCGATGCTGGCGCCGCCGCTGTAGGAGTAAGCAAATGAAGCTATAGGGGCAAATGAAATTTCAACCTCCTGGCAAGTAAAATCCGTACCAAATTCATTGGTGACAAACAGACAAACGGTATAAGCTTCTGCTACAGCATAAGTATGAGCAGGGTTTTGTTGTGTACTGGTATTGCCATCGCCGAAATCCCAAAGCCAGGAGGTTGGATTATTGGTGGATTCGTCCTGGAAAGTTATACTGCCATTACCGTTATTGGCAAAGCTGAAAGCTGCCACAGGCTGAGCCGTAAACGCCACGGTCTGGCAGGTGAAATCAAGCCCTGCTGCATTGGTTACGGTCAGACAAACGTAATAATTAGCATCAGGTTCAAAGGTATGGGAAGGGTTTTGCTGTGTACTGGTATTACCATCGCCAAAATCCCAAAACCAACTGATTGGATTATTCGCGGTTTGATCTGTAAAGGCGACTATTCCGTTTCCAAGATTTTCAAAGGAAAATCCTGCTATAGGAGCAAAACTGATCGAAACATCCTCACATACTGTATCGGAACCTTCGTTATTGGTTGCAGTCAGACAAACGGTATAAGTTCCCGATGCAGCATAAGTATGTTCAGGATTCGGTTGTGTGCTGGTATTGCCATCGCCGAAATCCCAAAGCCAGGAGGTTGGATTATTGGTGGATTGATCTTCAAATTCAACACTGCCCCCTCCCGTGGCAAAAAACGTAAAGGCTGCCGTTGGCTGAAAAAGAGGGGTAACGGTTTCGCAACCGGTATGAGCGCCAATGGCATTGGTTGCCGTTAGGCAAACTTCATAATTTCCTTCTGCGGCAAAGGTATGAGCAGGGTTTTGTTGTGTACTGGTATTGCCATCGCCGAAATCCCAGACCCAGCTTGTTGGGTTATTAAGCGAAAGATCCGTAAACTGGATGGTGCCCCCTCCCTGGTCAATATAGGAATAATTTGCAATAGGAGCCTGAGGTTCAGTGGTACTTCCAAGCCAGTAGGACACACTGGCAATGGTACCGTCTTCAAAGTAGTCAATGGATACCATGGGGCCCTGGCTTTCTGCAGCAAGATAACTGTAGGCCACATCCGTCGAGTTTCCTGATGAAAATAAGAACCAATTGCCTCCTCCGATGTCGATCCAGGAGGAATCAATGGTTTCAGTGGTATTCACCATACGCAAGGCATCAAAACTGCCTACAGGGGTGATTACGGTTCCATAACCGTCAATAATATTCTCTGTTTTAAGGAGAGTCTTGCTTCTGAAACTCCCTTCAGGATCCTCAACGATGAATTCAAGATTGGTACTGTCTGAAAAAGTCGTACCATAAGTAGCCGGAAAGGCCATCTGTTTGGATTTCGGGTCAAAAAATATGTTCATATAGGTACCCGTTTCCTGGAAATCAATAGCGCCGCCAAGCCCCCATAAAGCCGAGGCTGCTTTCTGGTAAAAAAAATAAGTGCCGGTATTGTAGGAAGCCAGGTTTGCAATAGGGAAATCCTGGTTATTTGGCGCTTCGGCAGGCGTGATGTAGGTGGTTGTGTCCATGGAAAGGGTGTCAAAAAAGGAAAAGTCCCAAACCTGGTTAGCTCCTGAAGCTCCGGGGGTAACTCCGATTGTGTCAGCTCCGGCAATAATCAGGACATCTCCTGCTGTCGGAACATTGGATTGATTGAAGGTGATTTGTGCTTTGATGTTAATAGCACAAATGAACACCAAAAGGGATGTGAATGAGAGGGTATATTTTTGCATGATTAAAGGTTTTTGATGAGGAATATTGAAACTGTTTAATATAATAAATTTAAGCGAATTTTGCCAGAAATTGAGAGTGTTTTAAAACACAAAATACCTTTTTAAAGAGAGGAAGGAATGGCTAAAAAAGACAAGCGTGTGGGAGAAAATTGTTGTTCTCCTACACCAAATCTTTCAGAAAATTGAAATGGCATAAAAAAATAGGATGCCTTTGGGCATTAATCCATGGGTCTGTCCGGAACGGGTGCGCTGGCGTGATAATCTCTGAAAACCGTTTTCGCATAGTTATCCAACAGCTGGATGATGCGGTTTCTGTCACCGGATTGAAGAATCATGCCGACATGGTGATCTTTTTGCAACCGCCACGTGATTTCCGGAGCATCAAAAGGGGTTTGGTCCGGATGTTGGTCTTTGGTCAAAGAAATCAAAATGCCCGAATAATCTTTGCGCACCTTCGGCAAATGGTAAGAAGTACCGTTGGCCATGGATGTTTCGAGTTTGGCCCATTCGTACCAAAGATTCAGGCCCGAAGAAGCTTCTACCATTTCTGCGAGGTTGGCTCCCCCGACGCGGGAGGCTGTTTCGAGGAAGTAGAATTTCCCATCATCGACCGATCTGATAAATTCGGTATGAGAGGCACTGTATTGCATACCGAATGCCTTCATCACGTCTGCGGTAAGCTTCTGGAGCGCCTTGTCGTCTTTGCTGCCAAACTCTACGGTGACTGATCTGAAAATTCCTCCTCCGTGGGCTACCTCAAAAGGCGTGTCGAGATATTGGGAAATCCGGCAAAAGACCACTTTCCCTTCCGCGCTAATAGCGTCGCTGTGGTAAACGGCTCCTGGTTTAAATTGTTCGACAAGGTAGTGATGACGTTTGTCGCCCAGGCCATGTATGGTTTCCCACAGTTCGGGAGCATTATGCACTTTTTTCATGCCCGTTGCGGAAGCTTCTGCCCGGGGTTTGATGATCCACGGAGCCGGAATGGTTTCGGCAAACGCATTGATCTCTTCATCGTGAAAAAGAGCGGTGAAAGGAGGCACCGGGATCCCGGCGTCTTTGGCTTTTATCCGCATGGCCAGTTTATCACGAAAATGCCTGGCCGTCGTTTGTCCCATGCCCGGGATACGAAATTCTTCCCTCAGGTAAGCAGCCTTTTCCACATCAAAATCATCGAGGGCGACGATCCTGTCAATTTTTTTGTTACGCATCAGCCACGCCAGCCCTTTGGCCATATTGGTAAAGTTTTCGGGCGTATTGAATTCCGTATCCATGAAAAAAATATCATCGAGGAATTCGCGGGGCCACAAAGGCTCCAGGCTTTTTTTGGTGAGCAGGTAAACATTGTTGCCTGCATCTTTACAACCCTTGAGGAATTCCACTCCTTTGAAGTAAAAGGAGATACAAAGAAAAGTCTTGTTATTTGGCATGTTTTTCGTTTTCAATGATCAATAATCATTCTTTATGCTTCAATCAGCCCCTCAATATATTGTAAAAGTAATCTAATGCCGAAAGCCGTGGCACTTTTTTGAGCAGAAAATTCCGACCCTCCAAAAGCGACCCCGGCTATATCCAGGTGTGCCCAGTGGGCATGCTCACCGATAAAGGCCTCGAGGAATTTGGCGGCACCAATAGCGCCGGCCAGTGGACTGCCGCTAAAATTTTTCACATCAGCCACATCGGATTTGATATCGTCTTTGTAAACATCCCACATGGGAAGTTGCCAGACCTGCTCCCCGGTTTGTTTGCCTGCTTCGCTTAGTTTTGCCGCGAGTTGATCATCATTGGTAAACAGGGCCGCGGCATGGTATCCAAAAGTTCTGACGGCGCTGCCGGTAAGAGTGGCCAGGTCGATCATTACCTCTGGATCGTAATTTTTTACCATATAGGAAAGCCCGTCAGCCAATACCAGCCGGCCTTCGGCATCGGTGTCGATCACTTCGATGGTTTTTCCGCTATAGGACTGGATCACATCGCCCGGTTTCACGGAAAGGGCATCCACACTATTTTCCGAAGAAGGGACAATCCCTACCAGGTGAACGGGCAATTGTAATTTTGCGGCTACCTCCATCATACCAAAAACTGCGGCAGCACCTCCCATATCACTTTTCATATAGTGCATATTGGTGGAAGGTTTTATGGATAACCCACCGGTATCAAAGGTGATGCCTTTGCCCACCAGGCCGATCTTCTTTTTTACGGCTCCAGACCGGGGTTTGTATTCCATCACGATGAATGCAGGAGGGTTTTCACTCCCGCGGTTCACGGCGAGCAGCGCATGGAGGTTTTTAGCTTCAATTTCTGCTTTGGTATGATTGAGGACATCAAAGCCATAAGTGGCGCCCGATTTTTCGGCCCATTCGGCGAGTTGGGTGGGGATTTTTTTATTGCCCGGGGCATTCACGAGGTCGAAAATCTGCAATTGGGTCTGTGCTACCAGAAGCCCTTTGTGTACAAGTATTTCGGCCTCGGATTTATATGAAGGGTCCAGGTAAATAGTTATTTCAGCCTCCTCATTAGACAAGCTAAGCGGGTGTTTTTCTTCCTTTTCGGTTTTGTAAAGCCCGATATGGTAAGTGCCTAAAATGATGCCGTTGATGGCAGCTTCCAGCAGGTTCAGTTGATTTTTTGCGAGATTATCATAAAAAAAACTCACCCCAATTTTAGGGTCAAGTTTTTCTTTGCATCCGTGAGCAAACGAGCGGAAGGCCTGTAAGGTTTTGGCGAAATCGGGATTTGGTCCTAATCCGAGGAGGTAGATCTTTTGATTTTTATAATAAAACGGGAAAACTTCCCCGGATTCTCCTTTGAAATCCTGGTGTAATTTTTTGGATGGAATGCCGAATTGATCCGCAACCTTCTGCAGACTGTTCTCACTGGCTCCATTGCCGGAAATGGGGATGACCAAGGTATGATTGGGTACGGTTGGTTCGATTTTGATGGTAATAGTCATGTTGATCGGTTGCCTTGTGATAAGACTTTTGAGAATTAATTATTGAGTTATTCAAAAAAAAGCCATTTGACGGCATAAGGGAATTCTCTCCCCCAATAGGCTTCATTGTGTTTTCCTTGCGGGTCAATGGATAATTTAATTTCAAAGTTGGCGGTTGCTGAACTATCTTTGAATGCCTGCTGAAACCTTGTTACGTTGGGGATCATCATATCACTCTCGCTACCTCCGGCGTAAAGGTAAACTTTGACATCCTGGGAATGTCCGAAATTCATAAAATGAAAGTGAATATTCGGAGCCACCCAAAGTGCCGGGGAGAAAATCATGAGTTTGCTGTAAACTTCAGGATACATCCACCCGGCGTAAATACTCACCAATCCTCCCATAGAGCTTCCACCGATACCCGTAAATTCCCTCTCAGGAAGGGTTCGGAAATGTTTGTCCACATATGGTTTCAGGGTGTCTGATAAAAACCGGACGTATTTTTTGCCATCGCCGGTGCCCAGCTTGGTGTCATAAGAGGGGGTGTACTCTTTGATACGTTTGTCGCCCCCATGGTCGATGGCAATGACGATAAAGTCGCCCAGCCCACGGGCCGTCATCCTGGCCAGTTGCTTGTCGACCCCCCAGTTGCCAAAGGGAGCGTATTCGTCAAAGAGATTTTGCCCGTCCTGTAAATACAAAACAGGATATCTTTTATCCGTTTGATCGTAATCATGAGGAAGCAATGCTGCAATGCGCCTGGTTTTGATCAATTGAGGAATTTCAAATTCTTCTGAAATAACAATGATCTTCGGCAGAAAGTCGGCATTGATTTCTTCACGGTAGTCCGTATGCTGTGTAGTAGGTTCTTCCATTTTTTGTTATAATCTCGCAAAATTAAGTAATTGTTCAAAATAAAATATAACTAAAAGGAGTATTTTGAAAAGTTTATGAACAAGGAACTACCGATTGCTGAACAAACTCTATTTACAGCATAGAATAAATCATCAGCAGAATGGTAATCGGAAGGTTTCAGCCATCCTTGTTTCATTTCTTTCCAAAGCCTTTCAATAATATTGAGATGTGGCGAGTATGGAGGTAAGTAAAAAATAAACAAACCTCTTTGCTGCCATACCTCGAAAAGTTGTTTGACTTTACGGGCAGTATGTATTCTTGCATTATCCAGGACCACAAAAGTAAACTTGGTTATACGCAAGGATAAGTTATCCAGGATTTCAATTACAAGATCTGAGTTGATATTTTGCGTTGTCATTTTGTAGATGAATTGATTGGTTCTTGAAAGCAATCCGAAGCAGTTCAGTGATTTGCCTTTGCATGCTTCAATAGCTACATCTTCATCATTAAATTGCCAGCCGTAAGGAACATAGCCTTGTTGAGAAAATTGCGTTTCATCAGCATAATACAGGTCAATGTTTCCAAGTTCAGCTTGCTGTTCTATCAAACTCAAAGATTCTTTTCGAACTTCATATAGTTCTTTATTAGGTTTTCCTTTGGGTCTTAAACGGATTCGTTTCCATCGGCACCCAAGTTTTTTAAAAATCGTTTTAGGGTTAAAACACTGAAGCTTTTTCCTAAATCTTTTTCTAAGTCTTCTTTCGCTAACTTAATTCGTTGCCGTTCATTTTTGATAGCTGCTTTTACTTTGGCTTCATCCTGTTCTTTGTTTAAAATGGGCTTTCTTCCCTGACCAGATTTTGTTTTCAAACCTTCGATCCCATCGGAAAGATACCTTTTGATCCAACTATTTACCGGTTGAAAAGTAACGCCAAAAATATCAGCAATCTGTTGTGAGGTCAACCCTTGATTCTTCAATAAAATCATGTGACATCGCTGGGAAAACACTTTTGATCCAGAATATTTGAATCCTTTTTCCAATTCAGCTTTCTCTGCCGCCGTTAAGTCTAGCTTCTTTGATTTTCGACCCATCTTTTTGGGTACAAATATAACTTATAAATAAATTTGAACAATTACTTACAAAAAAATAAAGCCTTCATAACCTATAATTTTTTAGTTGATCAAACTTTTCTGGCAATAATCAATTCTTCCTGTTTAAATCCGTTAAAATCATCAGGATCAGGAGTAAAAGATTTTATGGTTGTTTTAAATCCTGCCTGCTGCAACCTTTTTTCCAATCCTTCCACAGAATATATCCTCACATGGTCTTCCTGTCCAAAGTGGAGCTTCTTGTCTTCAGGGCTTTTGATCTCCGGATTTTCATAAATTTCACCGGTTTTAAAGGGCGTTTGGATAAAACAATGGCCTCCTTTTTTTAAAACCCGGAAGAGTTCCTCCATGGCTTTTTTATCCTTGTCAATGTGCTCAAGAACATGGTAACACAAGATGAGATCAAAAGAAGCATCAGGTTCGTCAATGGCCGTGATGTCATGATGTTTCAGGGCAGGAAACTCCTCCTCAAAGTCCGTAGAGATATAATGAATATTTTCCAGGGTATTGAATTTCCTGGACAAGCTTCGGGAAGGGGAAAAATGTAAAATGTTTGAGTTCGGGTTTAAAAGCGGAGCGACCAGTGACCAAAGCCTCCTGTTTCTTGGCAGGCTCCCACAAGCCGGGCACATTTTATCCTTATTGTTCTTGAGTTGAAATTTTGATAATTTTTGCTCACAGATATTACATTGAAATTTCCGACCCCAATAGAATAAGGTAATGATCCGGCGAATGAAGGGTTCGTATTTGAGGAGCCATTGGTTCGGAATGAATCCCCGGGCTCCTTTTTTAAGTAGTTCATACATAAATTTTACCCTTTTTTCACCCGGTACCGGACGACGACTTTGCCGTTGCCTTTGATGACGATGAGGTAACCTCCATTGGGAATTTTCGAGAAATCGAGATTTTTGATGTACGGTCCCGGATCCTGATTCTTAAGGGAGGCCCTGGTAACTTCCTGCAGTTTGTTGTCGATGATGATGATATCCACTTCGGCAATTTCGGTGAGGTTATACCGGATTTTTACCGACTTGTTTTTTGGATCGAGGTTGAGCCATTTGACGGGGCCTTCCGGGCCTTTCGGCTCTTCGCCGGCAGGGGTGTTTTCCATTTTTTTTTCTTCACCCTGTCGGCCATCGAATGGTTCTTCCTCAAGAGGGGATTTACCTCCCGGAGGTGTCGCAGGGTAATCGGCCAAAACTTCCGGCTCCGGAGGTGGCGGTGCATTCCTGTTTACGAGGGTCAGTACATCTCCATTGGAAGGAGACCATACATTGAGCCCCCTGGGGAGCGCAAAACGGTTGTCATCCCTGACTTCCGCCACTTTCTCTGAGTCTTTGGTAGGAATGGTTCTCACTTCAATATGGTATTGATCCACGAAAACCCATTTGAACTGGTTGAAACTTCCGCTGTTGCGGGTCCATGATTTGTCGTCGTTGTTGACCCTTAGCGGAGCACCCCATCCCCCTTCGCCCAGGTAAACGGTCCCTCTTGCATCATCCCTGATAAACCCTTCTTCGCTTCCTTCTTCGCGTGAAGGACGGATGGGCCAGGTCCATTTAACGACGTGGGCATCGGATTCCAGGGCGATGTCTACATGGTATTTATTGAAAAGTGTGGCCCAGTTGATCAGCAGTTCATTGAGCTCCGGTTTGCTGTCGGTATGAGGCCTGATCGCCTGGTGGTACTGGGCGATCTTCCAGATTTTATTTTTGTTGTCCTGGAGGTCGGTTTCCAGCCAGATTTTTTGATTGCCGCCTGAAGGAACCAGTGTGTTGAGGGTATAAACCCTGAGCAGGTTTCCTCCAAAGGAGAGTCCGTAAAAAACACCTTCCGATTTGACGTCAAAGAGTTCCAGCATTTGTATGTTGGTCCCTTCATGGTTGCCTCTTGCGACAATAATGGGAAACAGGCGCCCATCGCTTCCAATGGTCAGTTGCCAGTCGTCAAACCAGGTTTTCCATTGTGTATGGGTATCGTCAGCCGTCATGTCGCCCGAAAAAAGGATAAAGTCAGGGCGCAGTTTGCTCACCAGTTTGTTGGCGTCAATCCTTGCATCGCGGTTGTTTCGGGAATCTCCCCCGGCGATGATAGAGAGCCTTTGGTTTATATTATTCGGAGTAGTTTTAAAGGACATTCTCCTGCTGACCCCTTCATTGTCCACGACCACAAAGTAATAAACCGTATTGGGTTGCAGGTTCCCCAGACGCACAAAATGGTTGTTCATCCCTTTGGCCTTAACGACTTTGTCCGGGTTTTGCCGAAATTTATAAGCTTCGAAATTTTTTCCATGATCCGTGGCTCCATAATAAACCACAGGCTGAATTCCGGAAACCTGATCCCAGCCAATTACCATTGAAGTGGCAGGGTCTGATATCCACATGGCGCGGAAGCGAGCAGATTTTGCTTTTATCGGAACAATGCTGATCAGAAAGAATAAAATAACGGAGGCGATATGTTTTATTGCTCTAAGTTGCATTCAATGGCTCTAATTGATTCAGTTAGGTGCGATTTTGCACAATAAAGGTAAAAAAGAGGAATTTTGAAAGGAGCTGCCTCAATTAATTTCCTTTACAACCCAGTAATAACGTTTTCCGGCTGCCAGGATATTATATTAACGGGGGGATTATTTTTCCGACAGGTACGTATCGTCTGTTTAATTGACCTGCCAGCCATCGTGAAGGGTGCATATTGAAATTTAAATTGCTATAAAATCATCTTGATCATTTAATGATCTTTAGAAAAAAAATTATTGAAACCAGGTGTTCAGTTCAGGCCAGTAATCATACCTGTTTTTATAGACCCACACGGCTATGGCGATGAGGATAAAAACAAAGGTGGTACGAATATTTCGTGTGCTTTTTTGATACTTTTCGCGCTTGCTTTTATAGTTGCGCTTTCTGCTTTGATAAGCCATGGTAACGAAAGTTATGACACAAAGATACTTGTTTGAAACTCTTCTTAACCGCTTGAGATTCAATGATCTTTAAAAAATGAAATGGTGGAAAATTAAAAAACAGTGCAAATTTGGTCTTTTTTCTTTGAATTGCCACAAATTTTCTACGCTTTATTTAGTACCTTCCGGCTGAAGACAATGCGGCAATGAGTGAATGCAAGAATGCAGGAATGAGACAATGAGGCAATGCAATCTTGCACATTCCACATTAAAAAATAATAGAACATTTGATTTTTAGTTAAATGGCCCGGAACCTGATTTTTTGTATTATTGCCGGGATATTAAAGTTAACCAGGATGAAAAAAGATAAGAAAACGGTCATCGTTACGGGCGGCGCCAGCGGGATCGGTTTTGCCATCGTCAGCCGATTTGTAGAATCCGGGGACACTGTTCATGTATTGGAGGTCAATGCCGAAAATGCCAGGAAAAATCTCTCTGGGTTTAAAGACGGGATCAATTTCCATCAATGCGATGTTTCAAACACGGATCAGGTCAGGCAGGTGGTCGATGAAATTGCAGCAGAAGCACCGATTGATATTTTGGTCAACAATGCAGGAATAGCCCATGTTGGCAATGTGGAAAATACCCAGCCCGAGGACCTGGATCGCCTGTATTCCGTAAACATCAAAGGTATCTACAACTGTATGCATTGTGTCGTACCTCATATGAAAAAGAATGGAGGAGGAGTGATTCTGAACATGGCCTCCATCGCCGCTTCAGTGGGCATTTTGGATCGCTTTGCGTATTCAATGACCAAAGGGGCTGTTTTGTCGATGACCTTATCTGTGGCCAAAGATTACCTGAAGGACAACATCCGCTGTAATTGTATTTCCCCCGCGAGGATACACACGCCTTTTGTGGACGGCTTCCTCAAAGCCAATTATCCCGACCGGCAGGAGGAAATGTTTGACAAACTGTCCAAAACCCAACCCATAGGCCGAATGGGCAAACCAGAGGAAGTCGCTGCTCTGGCCTTTTTCCTCTGCTCTGACGAAGCCTCTTTCCTGACGGGAACGGATTACCCTATTGATGGAGGGTTTATAAAATTGAACGGGCAGTAGTTACTGTTGACGGTCGTTAACTTTGCGGTCTCTGCGGAATCTTTGCGTTTAAACCCATCCTACACCCACTCCCTTCCCCCTTTATTGTGTGCCAAATGAATTTGCAATGAATTTGAAAATAAAAACAAACAGATGAAATTAATAAGATTCGGCGCACCGGGAGCCGAAAAACCCGGGGTGCAACTGGCTAATGGAAACAGGATTGATGTCTCCGGTTTTGGGGAAGATTATGATGAAAATTTTTTCGGAACGGACGGACCGGGGAGATTGAGGACATGGTTGGGAAAAAATGAAAAGCAATGCCCTGTCGTAGGGGAAGACATCCGGCTGGGCGCACCTTTGGTCAGACCCTCGAAGATCGTTTGCGTAGGGTTGAATTACGCCAAACATGCTGCGGAGAGTGGTATGGATATTCCAAAAGAACCGGTATTGTTCTTCAAAGCCACCTCTGCTATGGTAGGTCCAAATGATGACCTGATCATCCCTAAAGGAAGTAAAAAAACGGATTGGGAAGTCGAACTGGCTATCGTGATCGGGAAGAAGGCGAGTTATGTTTCCGAGGAGGATGCTATTGGTCACATAGCCGGTTATGTGTTGCATAATGATTACAGCGAACGTTCCTTCCAGATTGAAAGATCAGGACAATGGGTGAAAGGAAAAAGCTGCGATACTTTCGCACCGGTTGGGCCATTTATTGCTACTCCTGATGAAATTGAAGACCCGAATAACCTGAATTTATGGTTGAAACTGAACGGAGAAATGATGCAAAACAGCTCTACTTCCGATTTTGTTTTTAATGTCCAGGAAGTCGTGAGTTATATCAGTCAGTTTATGACCCTGCTGCCCGGCGACATCATTTCCACCGGCACGCCCTTTGGGGTAGGTTTAGGGCTGAAGCCTCCCAAATATCTAAAACCGGGGGATGTCGTTGAACTGGGTATTGCAGGGCTTGGAACTTCAAGGCAAATGGTGAGGAGTTATGAGTCAATTAGGTAATGCGACAATGCGTGAATGCGTGAATGCGTCAATGAGGCCCGCAATGAACAACCCTTAAAAAGTAACCAGCACCTGGCAACGAGCAATCAGCAACATGAAAATCGACGCACACAATCATTTTTGGGAATTCGATCCGGTTCGCGATGCGTGGATCGACGCCTCCATGAAGGGGATTCGGAGGGATTTTCTTCCATTGGAATTTAAGGAGGTTTTGGAACGTAACGGATTGGATGGAACCGTAGCCGTGCAGGCCGACCAGTCCAGGCAGGAAACCCTGTTTTTGTTGGATCTCGCCGAAAAAAACGATTTCATCAAAGGCGTGGTCGGATGGGTAGACCTGCAGGCTGAGGATATTGAGCAGCAATTAGAGCAGTATGAAAAATTTCCCTTGCTCAAAGGGTTCCGCCATATTGCCCAGGCTGAAAAGGATGATTTTTTAGTGTCTGGAAAATTTGTGCGTGGGATGGCAGCCCTGGCCGCTACCGATTTCACCTTCGATCTGTTGGTTTATCCGAACCAACTTCCGGCAGCGGTGGAATTGGCGGGGATGTTTCCCAACCAGCCTTTTGTGCTCGACCATATCGCGAAACCCTTGATAAAAAAACGAGCAATAGACGGGTGGAAAAAAGGCATTCGTGAGCTGGCGGCTCATGAAAATGTAATGTGTAAAATATCAGGACTGGTCACTGAGGCAGATTGGGAACAGTGGGAAGCCGCAGATTTTAGCCCCTATCTTGAGGGAGTAACGGAAGCCTTTGGCACGGAAAGATTGATGTTCGGTTCCGACTGGCCTGTTTGTTTGCTGGCAGCTGAATATAGCAGGGTGTTAAGGATTGTTGAAGATCATTTCAGATATTTTTCTGAATCAGAAATAAACCAATTTTTTGGCGAAAATGCCATCACATTTTATAACCTTTAACAGATGGAGTTAGGTTTAACAGATAAAGTTTATATCGTTACCGGAGGTGCTAAAGGTATTGGAGCGGGCATCGTGCGCGCCATTGCGGAGGAAGGCGGCATTCCTGTGATCATAGGCAGAACACCAGATGTTGGAGCAGCCCTGGCAGAAGAGTTGAAAGCAAAAGGTCACAAGGCTTTTGTTGTAACCAAAGAATTGGGCACACCTGAAAGTTGCCGCGATTCCATATCGGAAACCCTGGAACTGACCGGCCGCATTGACGGGCTGATCAATAACGCCGGCGCCAATGACGGGGTTGGCCTGGAATACGGAACGCCTGAGGCATGGATGGATTCCCTGGCCAGGAATTTGCACCATTATTATTACCTGGCCCATTATGCTTTGCCGGAGTTGAAAAAGAACAGGGGAACGATCGTCAATATCAGTTCCAAAACAGCGGTTACCGGCCAGGGCGGGACTTCTGCTTATGCTGCGGCCAAAGGCGCCCAGTTGGCACTGACCAGGGAATGGGCAGTTGAATTATTGCCCTACGGCATCCGGGTGAATGCCATTCTTCCTGCCGAAGTGATGACGCCTCTTTACGAAAAATGGTTGAAAACTTTTCAAAATTCAGAAGAGAAACTTGCTGACATCACCAGGAATATTCCTTTGGGAAACAGGATGACAACAGCGGACGAAATTGCTTCCATGGCGGTTTATTTATTATCTGACAAAGCAGGACATATCACCGGCCAGCATCTTTTTGTGGATGGAGGTTATGTGCACCTGGATCGGGCACTTTTGGGTTTGGAATAGCACATAGGAAAGGGATAAAAATTTCAAAGAGGCACAACGCCTACGAACCGCATAATATTGATGTTCCTCGATAAAAGTTGACCGTTATTAATGAAGGTTGAAATCCAATGCCAGCTGTAGATCAATCATAGAATCTCCGCATCAAACTATTGCAGGATCAAAACATTTCCAATTTTTTTCCTAAATTCATTGCATCAAAACGAAAAATGACAATCTTATGGTGGAAAGAAGATACCTTGTCCCTTTTATCCTGGTGACCTCCCTATTCTTTTTATGGGGCTTTGCCAACGATATTACCAACCCCATGGTTTCGGCTTTTAAGAAGATCCTGGAGTTGAACAATACGCAGGCTTCCTGGGTGCAGGCAGCCTTTTACGGGGGCTATTTTACCATGGCCCTTCCTGCCGCGATTTTCATCAAAAGATTTTCCTATAAAAAGGGCATTCTGTTAGGTCTCGCGCTTTATGCTACGGGAGCATTGCTTTTTTGGCCGGCGGCAGCCTATGAACAATTCGGCTTTTTTCTGGCTGCACTTTATATCCTGACTTTTGGGCTCGCTTTCCTCGAAACGACTGCAAATCCTTATATTCTGGCGATGGGAGAAGAAAAAACGGCCACCCAACGACTGAACCTGGCGCAGGCGTTTAATCCCATCGGGGCACTGTCGGGGTTGTTTGTTGCTCAGACATTTATCCTGGGAGCCCTCCAGTCAGATGATCTGGATGTTAATGGTCTCTCCGTTTATGAGACGCTTTCGACTGCGGCCAAAGCCAGTGTAAAAACTGCTGACCTGATGGTTATTAGAAATCCTTATGTTGCTTTGGGAGGAGTAGTCATCCTGATGCTGGTGCTCATAATGTTGTCTAAAATGCCGGAAAACAAAGATCCTGCTGCTCATAATGTAAAGCTTGGAGCCTCCCTGAAACGCTTGTTCAGCAATTCCACAGTGGTGGAAGGTATTGTGGCACAGATGTTTTATGTTGGGGCCCAGATCATGTGTTGGACTTACATTTACCAATACGCCGAAACGCTGGGCATCGATAACCAGTCGGCGGTGAAATATGCGATGACAGCCCTGGGTGTTTTTTTAGTGGGCCGATGGTTATGCACCTTCCTGTTGAAATACGTGTCGCCGGGTAAGTTATTGACCCTCTTTGCCATCCTGGCCATTGTTTTCACCCTGGGCGCCATTTTTATCCGGGGAATGGGCGGTCTGTATAGCCTGGTTGGCATCTCTTTTTTTATGTCTTTGATGTTCCCCACCATTTACGGGATTACGCTCAAAGGGTTGGGTGAAGATGCTAAATTCGCCTCCGCGTTTTTGGTCATGGCCATTGTGGGCGGAGCCTTCATGCCTATTTTACAGGGAATGATCCTGGATCTTGGCGGAACGGGATATGCAGATATCAGCATCCTCGGCGTTCCCGAAGTGAATTTTTCCTTCATTTTACCGGCGATTTGTTTTTTGGTCGTAGCCATTTTCGGTTATCGGTCGAGGAATTACCATCACGATTAAAATGAATCAATTATGAACAGATATTGTTTAGCCCTTGACCTCATTGACGATGAAACCCTGATTCGGGCTTACGAAAAGCATCACCAAAACGTATGGCCGGAAATAATCGACAGCATACGCTCAGCGGGGATCGAAACACTTAACATTTACAGGGTGGCCAACCGCCTGTTTATGGTCATGGAAGTGAACGATCGGTTCTCTTTTGAAAAAAAGGCCCGGTCCGATCAGGAAAATCCAAAGGTTCAGGAATGGGAATCACTGATGTGGCAATACCAGCAGGCCATTCCGGGAAGTCAACCCGGTGAAAAATGGCGGTTGATGGAAAAAATTTTCGAACTATAAAATAAACAGGACAATGAATTTACAATACAACCCTCAATACCCGGCAATAGAAGATCTAAAAAAGAAGGCCCAAAAAAGGATTCCCGGCTTTGCCTTTGAATACCTTATTGGCGGTTGTAACGAAGAGGTAAACCTGCGCCGCAATCGCTCCGAGGTCCAGGAAGTCCAGCTGAAGCCGCAATACCTTACCAAACATCATGGTTCTGATATGCAGACCGAGCTGTTTGGACATACCTACAGCGCTCCGTTCGGCATCGCACCGGTAGGGCTTCAGGGGTTGATGTGGCCCAATGCCGCGGCCATTTTGGCGAAAGCCGCCTTTGACCACAATATTCCCTTTATTTTGAGTACGGTATCCACTTCCAGCATTGAAGAAATTGCTGAAATAACCGAAGGCAGGGCCTGGTTTCAGTTGTATCACCCGGCAAAAAATGAATTGCGCGATGATATCATTAATCGGGCCGAAGCTGCCGGTTGTCCGGTATTGGTGGCCTTGTCGGATGTACCCACCTTTGGGTATCGGCCCAAAGATATCCGCAATGGGCTGGCTATGCCTCCTAAAATGACTTTGCGAAACATCATGCAAATCATGGGGCACCCCCAATGGGCAATTCAGACCCTGATCCACGGGCAGCCCGGTTTTCAGACCATGAAAAAATACATGCCCAAGGGACTGGACCTCAAACAACTGGGCAAATACATGGACCAAACTTTTTCAGGCAGGATGGATGAAGACAAACTCGGCGCCATTCGCGATAGGTGGAAAGGCAAACTGGTGCTCAAAGGAGTGGTGAGCGAAGAAGATACCGAAAAATGCATCCGGCTGGGCCTTGACGGCATCATTGTTTCCAACCACGGAGGGCGTCAGCTCGATGCGGGAGAATCCACCATCAAACCTCTGGCCCACCTGGCCTCAAAATACGGGGATAAAATCAAGGTGATGATGGACAGCGGCCTGCGTTCCGGTCCGGATATCGCCAGGGCCATGGCCAGCGGCGCGGCTTTTACCTTTATGGGCAGGACGCCCATGTACGGCGTTTGTGCTCTGGGGAATGAGGGCGGCGACCATACCATTTCCATCCTGAAAATCCAGCTGCAACAGGTGATGGAACAGATCTGCTGCCATAAAGTGCAGGATTTTCCGGCCCATTTGATTCGGCCTTGATATCATGGAAATCCTTTATTGACGAGTCTAAGTATCGGTTTTGTTGAATTCAATCCTTTTCTGCTGGTCACTTTCATGCCTTGAACAGCAATGCTGTTGAGCACCTCGCTTATGAGGTCGGGGGGGACACATAAAGTTCAATCTTGTTCTTTCAAAAATTTAGGCGCAGCGACGGTCTTTGGACCTTTAGATGGGGCTCATGTTACCATTGGGGGAGCTGCTTCCAAGGGAAATGTTTTTGAAAATGTATACTATGGCTGCGAGATTGATGACCTTTCGAATTGCACACTTGAAATTTCTCACAACCAGATTTCCGATGTAAGAGTTTCAGGCATGGCAGTTACACAAGGGTATCTTTATGGCTTCATTAATGAATATCCTTCAGAGGTTTCACAATTAATGATCCGACACAACATCATTCAAAGCCGGGAGCATGCACATGGGGTAGACCTAATCGATTATAGCTCTAATGATGGTGGGGCTAAATTGATGAATCTCAATTTTATGTTGAATGAAATTCAAGTTAGTGGAGACGCTGAGGGGATTTACTGCCTTGGAATAAAAGATGCTTTTTTCAACTCAAATAAAGTATACGGTTCCGCCTTGTTTGGAACCTCCCTGGAAAACGCTGCCGGATGTAATATAGTCAATAACAATTATGAAGGGTTCGTTCCCGCTTATGCAGATATCATTTTGACAGGTTCCACAATGAACAATAAGGTCGTCTGTGGCCGTTATGAATCTGATGTCTGGGACTTCGGAACAGACAATGATGTGGTTTGTCCGGGATTTGATTTCAGGAGTGACGCAAGTAACACAGCACAAAACATGGAAACATTAACCGAACGTCGGGCTAATACCCAATTCCCCTGGTTAATTAAAAAATAAAGTGTTCGAAAAGTAATCGTTTGGGCTGCCCTGGTCATTCGGGGTGGCCCATTTTTTTAAGTGTAAATTGCTGACACTACTTTAACGCAAAAAGCCCCCTCACTGAAGTGAGAAGGCTTTTTATTGTCTTGAGGTCGGGAACGGATTCGAACCGCCGTACGAGCTTTTGCAGAGCTCTGCCTAGCCACTCGGCCACCCGACCCTGAGTTGAATTCAAGGTTTATTTTCAATAAAAAATCGACCCGGAATCCAAAAGCGAACGCAAATATACATGTTTTTTTAATTCTGTGAAGGATTTTGAAGGTAAAACAGAAAAAAATTTGGCAGGGCTTGATACTACGATGTTTTGATGGTACGATACTAAGATCCTACGATGCTGAGATTCATTTAACAAATGGGAGCAAACACCCCAATCCTGAAAATCTTCAAATCCTGAGCATCCTGATCCTGATAATGTAAGATGGAATCCATTCCATTGGCAAACAAGCTTGTCTTTATTCAAAAAATGGACTACCTTGAATATTCAGGGATCGAAATGAGGGGCCTGCAGGGAAGAAAATCATCCTGATGGCTGAATCTGGCAAATGCCTTTTTGAATAATTGCTAAAATGAAAAACCTCGGTAAAGACAATTTTTCCCACCTCTGGCAGCACTACATCAATGAGCCGGATAAAATTATTTGGGTGGGCGGCCCACAGAAACGAACAGACAAGTCGGCTCTGGACAGAGGGTTCCTGCATTATTTTGTGCATTTTCCTCTCGAGGTTTTCTCCTATTTACTCGTATTGGGGATCCTGGCTTTTTTGCTGTATTTATACCCGTTGAATGAATATTGGGGTATAAAATCGGGCGTATTAATTTTAGGGGTCGCTTTGATGTTCATTCCAAATTACCTCAACGATCTTTCGCGCCAGCAGACAAAATATATGATTACCAGGGATAGCATTTTGTTCCGACTGGTAAAAAACCGTTGGAGCAAAGCCCGTGTGTACCGCATACCTTTTGATAATATTGCAAAAATTTCCTACGAGCAATACGATGATGAAAGCGGTGTCCTTCATTTTTTTGTAAAAGAAAAAGTGAATTTCAAAACCGAAGAATTTGTTTCAGGCAGATCACGCTATCACCCTACCTTTGAATCTATTGCCGATGTTATCTCGGTGTACCATTTGGCCAACAAGGCCAAAGCCAGTTATAAAGCCCCGGAGAATAGTAACAATAGTATCTCTCCAATTGAGCAGAACGAAAGGCAATTTTCCTTTTCCGGCAGGCAGGTATTAATTTACATGCAAACCCTGGTGGCCATAATTTTTTCTCTGTACATACTGGATTTTTATTTTTTACCCGAACGGTCGACTGTTGACCAGGTGGTGGACTGGAGTACCCACGGGCATTGGTATAAATCCCGGGTAAGTGAGGATGGGGCCGGTTACCTGACCAAAAAGGGATTCCGTTTTGGCACCTCCGATTTTGCTTTTCACCGAAAACAAAATGTCGATATAAAATTGACTTACAGCCTGATTTTCCGGTCTGTAAAGGATGTGTCGGCCGAAGGGAAAAGTTATAAGGACAGATTGTTGTCTGATCTCAACGGACTGTCGGGCTTTTTTCATTTTATCACCTTTTTTGTCATCCTCGGCAGTCGGGTACTCCTGGATTTCACCCCCAGGCCAAAAGCTGAATTCCTCATGAAAGTTGCCATCTCGAATATGTTCTTTCTGGGCATCAGTGGATATATGTGGTATTTATACGGTTGATTGGTTACTAAGTAAATTGCTTGAAAAAAATGAATAAATTTCCCTTTAGATATTTTTAGTAACCTAAAATTAAGGGATAATCAAAAGGACTGATGAACAAAACTGAAGCAGTAAAATACTATTCACCATTAGAGGAAAAAATAAACATCCTTTCACATGGGTTAGGCGGCATATTGGGCGTGGTAGCCCTGATCTTATTAGTCATGCGCGCCAACGAATTGGGAGGGTTTTGGCCGATGTTCAGTTTTTGTATTTTTGGCCTCAGCCTGGTCATTTTGTATGCCGCCTCCACCATTTATCATAGCGCCCAAGCTCCGATTTTGAGAAGCCGCCTGAGGGTGTTTGACCACGCGGCCATTTATGTACTCATTGCCGGAACTTATACTCCTTTTACATTGGTTACCCTAGAAGGGCCCACAGGGTGGGCCATTTTTTATACCGCCTGGGGAATTGCCCTGGCTGGCATCATTCTAAAACTATTCTTTACCGGCCGATTCAGTGTACTTTCGACGATCATGTACGTATTTATGGGCTGGATCATCGTATTTGCCATAAAACCCTTGATCAATAATTTGCCTTCAGAAGGGCTGACTTGGCTCATGGAAGGAGGCGCGGCTTATACATTAGGGGCTATTCTCTACAGTATCAAAAAGATACCATTCAATCACGCCATTTTTCATATATTCGTGCTGATCGGAAGTTTTTGCCATTTTATGGCGGTGTATTTTTATGTGGTGCCGGTTTGAAATGAAAAACTAAAGAAAGTCATCAAAAAATGGGAAAATATTTTACTGCAATAGTCTGGTCCGTTTTGATTTTTGGTTCATTGGGTTGCAATGATTCGGGCCGAAATGAAACCGAAAATGAATCAAGGCCCAACATCATCTTCATCATGGCCGATGATCATGCCAACAAGGCCATTAGCTGCTACGACGGCTCCCTCAATCAAACGCCAAACATAGACCGGCTTGCCGCCGAAGGCATGCGTTTTAACAATAGCTTTTGCACCAATGCCATCTGTGGCCCGAGCCGGGCAGTGATGCTTACGGGGAAGTACAGCCACATCAATGGACACATCGACAACCAGGTGGCTTTTGACGGCAGTCAGCAAACTTTTCCTAAATTGTTGCAAAAAGCAGGCTACCAGACCGCCATGATCGGCAAATGGCATTTAAAAAGCGATCCGACGGGTTTCGATTACTGGAATATTTTGCCGGGACAAGGCGATTATTACAATCCCGATTTTATTGAAAACGGAACCCGAAAACGCATTACAGGATACGTGACGGATATTACCACGGATATTGCCGTGGAATGGCTCGGGAGTCGCGACAAAAAGAAACCTTTTTGCATGTTGTTGCACCACAAAGCACCGCACCGCAACTGGATGCCGCCGCCTGAATATTTGAATAAATATGACGATGTGCAATTCCCATTGCCTGAAACTTTTTTCGATGATTATGAAACGCGGGGCGCCGCAGCCAGGGAGCAGGAAATGGGCATTGACGCAAATTTCATGATGGGGTATGATCTGAAAGTGCCTCAGCTTTCTTACCAATCAAAAGCCGAAGGAAGTCAGAAAGCCGATAGTCTTGCCTGGCAATTGATTTACAACAGAATGAACAGTGAACAACAGGCCGCCTGGGATAAAGCTTACCGGCAAAAAAACGATGCGATCATCACTGCGGAACTCGAAGGAGAAGATATGGCCCGGTGGAAATACCAGCGTTACCTTCAGGATTATTTGGCTTGTATTGCCTCCCTGGATGATAATATTGGGCGATTAATGGATTATCTTGAAGACCAGGGGCTTTCAGAAAACACCATCATAGTATATACTTCAGACCAGGGGTTTTACCTGGGGGAACACGGTTGGTTTGATAAACGATTTATGTATGAAGAATCCTTAAGGATGCCGCTCATCGTTAGATATCCCAAAGAAATAAAACCCACAGTGAATGATAAGGATATGGTGATGAACCTCGATTTTGCACCTACCTTTCTCGATTACGCCGGCGTGGATATTCCCGGGGATATGCAGGGCGAATCCTTGCGAAAAGTGCTGGCATCCCAAACTCCATCTGACTGGCGGGAGGCCATTTATTACAGGTATTATGAATACCCGGCTATCCATGCGGTGAAAAGACATTACGGTATCCGGACCAACCGATACAAACTTATTCATTTTTATTACGATGTGGATGAATGGGAATTGTATGACCTGGAAAAGGATCCGCATGAAATCAACAACCTCTATAACGATGCAGCCTATGCGGGACTGATTAAGGAATTGAAAATGAAACTCGACGAATTGCAAAAGCAATACAAGGATACCGAAGGCGACCTGTTTTTGCCACAGCCCGATATCGAAATAGATCACCTGGCCAAAGGCGCTCCGGTTATACTTACCTTTCCCTTTAACCAAAAATATTCCGGAGGAGGCCCCAACGGGCTCACCAATGGCATTCGCGCCAACGACAAAGGGTTTCTGTACAGTGCCTATGATGCCTGGCAGGGATTTGAAGGGGTAAATATGGAGGCCGTTGTGGATTTGGGCATGTCCAAAAGAGTCAGTGAAATTTCCTGTGGGTTCCTTCAAAAAAACGGCGACTGGATTTTTCTGCCCAAGACGGTTACTTTTTATACCTCTGCAGACGGGAAGCATTTTACCAAACTTAAAGAAATAAAAAGTCCGAAACTGGAAAAGGCAGCGATGAATAAAAGAGAGGAATTCAGCGTGTCAGTCAAGGCCCAGGATGCCAGGTTCGTCAAGGTCGTTGCCGAAAACATTGGACAATGCCCGGAATGGCATCCCGGCGCCGGAGGCAAGGCCTGGATTTTTGCGGATGAAATTGTTGTGAAATAAAATTCAAGGACATGAAGAAAAATAGAATCAGCGGGTTTGCTCGTGTGAGTAAGGTGTTAATGGTTATGGCCATCATTATGGCTGCCTTTTCCCAATGCGCGGAAAAAGAGCCAAAACTGCCCAACATTGTCCTCATTTTTATCGACGACATGGGATATGCCGATGTAGGCGTTTATGGAGCCCAAGGATATGAAACGCCCAATCTGGATCAGTTGGCTTCCGAAGGCATGCGGTTTACGGATTTTTACGCCTCCACAGCGGTGTGCAGTGCTTCCCGAAGTTCACTCCTGACGGGCTGTTATGCGGAACGGGTCGGCATTGCAGGCGCCCTGAATCCCAATGCCAAAATAGGCTTGAACCCCAATGAAGAGACCATTGCAGAATTGCTCAAAAAGAAAGATTATGCCACGGCCATTTTCGGCAAATGGCACCTGGGGCATGATTCCATTTTCCTGCCGCTGACCCAGGGCTTTGACGAATACCTCGGTCTGCCTTATTCCAATGACATGTGGCCGGTAGGCTTTGACGGGGTGCCCAACGGCAAAAAAAGATATCCGCCGCTTCCGTTGATTGACGGCTTTAAAAAAATAGCAGAGATCGGCACCCTGGAGGACCAGGCCACCCTGACCACCCGCTATACGGAAAGAGCGGTTGATTTTATTAAAAAGAACAAAAAGAATCCTTTCTTTTTGTACCTGCCGCATTCCATGGTACATGTTCCCATTGCGGTTTCCGAAAAATTTAAGGGAAAGAGCAAACAAGGGCTTTTTGGCGATGTGGTGATGGAGGTCGACTGGTCGGTGGGCCAGGTTTTGCAAGCCCTGAAGGATTCCGGGGTCGAGGACAATACCCTCGTCATTTTTACCAGCGACAATGGTCCCTGGCTCAATTTTGGCAACCACGCCGGCAGCGCACTGCCCCTCCGCGAAGGCAAAGGCACTATGTGGGAAGGCGGCCCCCGCGTGCCTTGCATCATGAAGTGGCCGGGGCATATAACAGAAGGGACCGTTTGTGAAAAAATGGCTTCTGCCATTGACATTCTGCCCACCCTTTCGGCTATTACAGAAACCCCCTTGTCTGGCAACAAGATCGACGGGGTGAATATTTTACCGCTGATGGAAGGGCAGGCAGAGGCCAATCCCCGCAACACTTTTTTTTATTACTACGATAAAGGATTGTGTGGGGTCCGGGAAGGCGACTGGAAACTTGTTTTCCCGCATGTGTACAGGTCTTACGAGGGCGTGGAACCCGGCAGGGATGGTTTTCCGGGACCCTATTCACGCGGAGAATGCGGCCTCGAATTGTATAACCTGAAAACGGATATCAGCGAAAAGGATAATGTAGCCGATCAGCATCCCGACATCGTGGAACGGTTGCAGGTTTTAGGCGAACAGGCGCGGGTGACCCTGGGCGATGCTTTCACCAAAAGGAAAGGAAGTGAGGTGCGTGAACCCGGAAGACTGGGTGCCAAATCCGAAATCTTTATCAGACACAAGGCCCTGAACAAAACGGTGCAATTGAAAGATCCGCCCAATGAAAACTATCCCGGAAACGGAAGTCGTTCCCTGACGGACGGCGTTTTGGGCAGCTACGATTTTAAAGACGGCCGGTGGCTGGGATATTGGGGCAATGATTTTGAGGCCGTGATCGACCTGGGGAAGGAGGAAATGGTAAAAATGGTCAGCGCTAATTTCCTGGAGGAACAGGGGTCATGGATATTCGCACCGACACAGGTAACCGTTCTTATTTCCGGTGACGGTAAAAAATTTAAGGCCGTGGAGACCTTTGAATACCCTGTTGCAGAGCGTTATGAAACCCTGTCCAGAAATATAAATTTGAGGGTAGGTCAAATAACAAGATTCATAAAAGTACAGGCCCAAAACGTCGGAAAATGTCCGGAATGGCACGATGGAGCCGGAGGCGATGCGTGGCTGTTTATCGATGAAATTATGGTGGAATGAAGGGTGCTGACGGAATCAAGTTAAATAAAGCATATATGGATACCTTTCCAGCGTTGAAATTGGGAGTTTCCTTGTGCTTTGCCGGTGCACCGTTTTTAAAATATTAAAAAATTCCCTATTCTTGCATAACCTTTCAAATCCATTGACTTTTATGGACAAGAGTTAGGCACTCCATCATTGCTCCCAAACCGGTTTAATTGATTTTGCATCAACCCCTATAAAAAATCTGAATATTGAGACTCAGGGTCTTTCTTTATGAGGTTTTTTGGTTCGGTTTTTTGTTCCTTGGTTTGTCCCCCGTATTCCCCTTACACGGACAAGCTTCGGAATATCTGGCCAACCTTACCCGCTACAATGTAGAGGATGGCTTGCTGCACCGGGAAGTGAATGCCATTACCGAAGACTGTGACGGGTTTATCTGGCTGGCCACCAACCAGGGTTTGAACAGGTTCGATGGCCATCAGTTCAAAAAATGGACACAGGAAGCGAATGGTTTGCTCACCAATCACATCGGCCAGCTGATCGAAGATGCTCAGGGTTACCTTTGGCTGATCCCTTTCGAATACAAAGAGGGGGGCGATTTTTCCTTATTGAATCACCATACCGGGGCGATCACCACCCTGGAAAAGAAATATGGAGAGGTTTTGCCCTTTCCTGTCGAAAATGTCAGTTTCAGGATACTGACAACCAGGTCCGGAGAGGTGATCTTTGGAAGCCAGAAAGATGGATTCCTGGTGAGGGTCGATACCAATGGGCTCATGCACCATTATGAATTACCTTTTAAATCATTGGAGCCGGGAGGGGTAACAAAAGAAAATGAAATTTGGGCCGTAGCGGATAAAAACAAACTGGTCAAACTGGACCTGGAAGGCAAGATATTGTCACAAGTAACTTATGACAGGGGAACTATAGACACCAAATACTTATTCCTGGATGCGGCTTCCATGCCCTATTTCAGAGGTGGGGGGAATTATTATTTCGGACTGGATAAACAGGGGCAACTTCAACGGTTGGTGGCTGGTATGTTTCCTGTCAGAAGCACTTGGGAACGCCAGATCAGCGGCATCGTTCCCTTTGATTTTGATAAAAACACCAACTGGATATTTTCCCAGGATCTGGCAGATAATGCCTCCTCCGATGGCGTTGTGTTGCTCAACCATGATAATGAGATACTGTTCAGCCTTTTGGAAAGCTTCCCTGAACTGGAACAGTTAGGGGTCCGGTGTATGTATGTCGATAGCGGAAAGCGGACCTGGATAGGGGGCAATTTTGGCGTGTCCGTGCTTGATGTGCATCCCAATAATTTCAGGACATACCTGACTTCCAGAAAAGAGTTCGATGCCAGTGCGAACCTGAGTTGCAGAGGACTCCTCAAAGAAGATAACTACCTGTACGTCACCCTGGAGTCCATGGGATTTTATCAGGTGGATCTGGAAACAGGAAAGCCCAAGTTGTTATTGCAAAAAAAATCTCTCACGAATAATGGTTGGTATTTTGACCTGGTTAAAGGACCGGAAGGCAAATTATGGATAGGAAGTCTGAACACTATATATACCTTCGATCCGGTATCGGGCGCAACGGAAACACTTGATTTCAACAAAGGAAAACCCTCCACTGTGGCATGGGAACTTTATTTTGATCAAAACCAGCGCCTGTGGGTGGGCACCGAAAAAGGTTTTTGGATACTGGAAAAAGGACAAAAAAATTTCCGCAGGTTTGACCAATTGAATCAATTCACCGAACTCGATGATAGCCATATCCTTTTTATCCATCCCAATGACAAGGGAAATTTACTGGCATGCAGCAATAAAGGTATTTTTGAAATAGATCCCGACAAGGGGGTCATTGACCGTTATTGGACGGAAGGGGACACCCAACACCATTTGCCCCACGACAATATCCAGCATTTTTACCAGGACGAGCAAGGCATTTACTGGCTGTCGACTGGAGGATCGGGACTGATCCGATGGGACAAAAGGAAGGGCTTTACCCGGGTTTTTGACAAGTCCGCCGGACTGTCCAATGAAGTCATTTATGCGGCTTACCCTGACCAATACGGCAATCTTTGGCTGTCTTCCGATTACGGTATCATCCGTTTCAATAAAGAAAATTTCAGCTCTGTAGCTTTTGTTTCCGCCGACGGCACCTCTCACCATGAATTCAACCGCATATCTCACTTTCAGGATAAAAAGGGTGAAATTTTCTTTGGAAGCCTGACGGGTATCACAGAGGTGGATCCTGCCAATTTCATGTCGGGCCAGTTCAATGTGGAACTCCCGCTGATTGTCACGGATTTTCAGCGTTTTGAAGGTAAAACGGACCGGCTACAGAACAGAATGCATGATTTGCTGGAAACCAACCAGATCGTTCTAAGGCCCAGCGACCGGTTTTTCAGGATCGATTTTGCGCTGCTGAATTTCATGAACATGGAAAGGGTCAATTATGCCTACAAACTTGAAGGGATAGATAAAGACTGGGTTTATCAGAAAGAAAATTATATCCGGTTTTCGGGGCTTCCCTATGGACGCCATGTCCTCCATATCAAAGGGCAGATGCCAAATGGGCAATGGTCCAGGAATGAACTTAAAATACTCGTTGTGGTGCCCAAACCTTTCTACCTCAGGGGATGGTTTTTGACCTTGATGGCAGCTATTTTAGTGGTGCTCGGATCCCTGGTCTATTTTTGGCAGACGCGCCAGCTCAAGGAGCGGCAGCTAAAGCTCGAAGCGACCGTAAGAGAACGAACGATCCAGATCAGGAAAGACAAACAGACCATCGAACAGCAGGCAGAGGAACTCCGGCAACTGGATCAGTTCAAATCACGCTTTTTTGCCAATGTTTCCCATGAGTTGAGAACACCCCTTACCCTGATGCTAGGCCCGATAGGGTCTGTACTCAAGAGCGGGCAAATGGATGAAAGGAACCGCCGGTTCCTAAAAACCGCTCAACGGAACGGAAAAAACCTCCTCAACCTGGTGAGTGAAATCCTCGATCTTTCCAAGCTGGAATCGGGTGACCTTACCGTTAATGAAGAACCAGTGAAAATGTCACCCTTGATAAAAAGGCTGAATGCCCAATATGAATCCTATGCAGAGCAGAGAGGTATTAAGGTCACCCTGAAATATCACGCAGATGAACAACTTGAATTATTGATCGACGCCAATAAATTCGAAAAAATATTCAACAACCTGTTGTCCAATGCGTTGAAATTTACCGGGGAAGGGGGGCGCATTGAAGTCGTTTTTGAAGACAAATTCGAGACCATTGAACTCAGTGTTTTTGATACGGGATCGGGTATCCATCCGGATGACCTGCCCCATGTGTTCAACCGTTTTTACCAATCTAGGCAGCCCGATGCTCCTGTCCAGGGCGGAACGGGCATAGGCCTTGCATTATGCCTCGAACTGGCACACATTCAGGGTGGTGACCTTAAGGTGGAGAGTGAGTTCAAGGTCGGAACGATGTTTACGCTTGAATTGCCCAGGAAACAGGTGGAAACCAATACTCTTTGGGCACCTGAACCAGATCTTGTGGAATTCATTTTCGCAGAGCCGTGGCCTGATGAGATCATGTCTTTGCCCGGGGAAGGCAAGAAGCCTACCTTACTGATCGTGGAGGATAATGTAGAACTAAGGGATTATATCAAACAGGTACTCAGCCTGAATTATGCCATTGAAACGGCTTCGAACGGATCCGAAGCACTTGAAAAGCTCAACCGGGAAGGAGTCGCCGGAAAAACAGACCTGATCATTTCAGATGTTATGATGCCGGTGATGGATGGTTTTGAATTACTCGAAAAACTCAAATCCAATGACCTGCTGAGCGGCATTCCGGTGGTGATGCTGACGGCCCGTGCGGCGCTTCATGATAAATTAAAGGCTCTCCGCATAGGTGTGGATGACTACATGTTAAAACCCTTCGAGGAAGAAGAATTGCTGGCCAGGGTGGGTAATCTGATCAAAAATTACCGCGAACGCGAAAAAACACAACTTGAGGCCCCCGAGCAAGAAAAGTACACAGGCATTTCCGGTGAAGATCGTTCCTGGCTGGAAGGCCTCGAAGCGTACACTCAAAAAAATGCCGGTCATTTCAACCTCACCGCAGAGATGATGGCCGATGAAATGGCACTTAGCCGTACGCAGTTATTCCGTAAAATAAAACAACTCACCGGGTTGACGCCCACCCAATACGTACAGGAAGTCCGTTTCAGCCAGGCGCGTACCCTACTTGAAAATCGAACCTATTCCACGGTGAAATCAGTCGCCTACGAGGTCGGATACAAACAAGTGAAACACTTCTCCCAACAATTCAAAAAACGTTTCGGTAAGTCCCCTTCAGACTATTTGAAGTAGTACTCATCCAATATCCGTAATAACCGAATTCATTCGGTTAAATGTTATCCTTTACAAGTCTTTCTGAATTCATTCGGCTGTATAGCCTCTTTGGTACGTTCATGTACCCATTTGGGTACCCTCATGTACTAGATTGAGGGTAGATTTGCCTTTAAGACAAATGATTTCCGGTTTTAAAGTAATCGACTTGATGTCATAAATTTTATTATCTATCAAAAATCTTTTTAAAATGAAAGAACTGAAACAATCAACTTTTTTCTGTTTAATGTTATTATTTACCTTTTCAAACTGTAAGGATGAAAAACCCATCCCAACGGACTGTACGGATGTGCATTGGGCATATACAGGGGAAGAAGGCCCTGATCATTGGGTAGATTTGTGTACCGGGTATTCGGCTTGTGATGGAATCAGCCAGTCTCCCGTTGATTTGACAGGAGCTGTTGAGGACAATTCTCTTACTGGAGTTTCCTTGAATTATGGTACGACTCCTGTTGAAATTGAAAATAACGGGCACACTATTGAATTTGTTTGTGAGGCTGGAAGCAAGGTTACCTTGAACGGGACGGAATATGAATTATTGCAGTTCCATTACCACGGGTTGAGTGAACACGAGGTGGCTGGTCAGCATTATCCGCTGGAAGTCCATTTTGTAAATAAAGCTTCTGATGATAATTACGCGGTTATCGGCATTTTTATTGAGGAAGGAGCTGAAAACGAATTATTTACCCAGTTTCTCGAACATTTCCCACACGAGGAAGGATCTTATGCAGATCATGCAACGGAAATAGACCTTGCCGGATTGTTACCGGATAATCTCAGTTATTATAATTACAATGGTTCTTTGACCACGCCCCCCTGCTCCGAAGTGGTAAATTGGTATGTATTGAAAAATAAGATCACGGCTTCTGCGGCTCAAATTGCCGAGTTTCAGGGCATTTTGCATAATAATTACAGGCCGGTTAGAAACCTGGAGGGAAGATCAATCCTGGTTCATAACGAATAAATTCCTTCTCCCGGAAATTTCAAATGTCTGTATCCAACTTTTTCTTCTGCCGTCCGAAGACGATGGGCATTCGGGTTCTGAATTGCTGACTTAAAATCTGCATCCCATTGTCTTCTGACGTTAGAGAAATACTGAATCGGGTCACTCTGATATTTTGTTTATTCCAATGGTCCGAATAAGTAGGGGCGGCTTGACATAGGATCACTTAATCCCCAGTTTCAACAGTTCTTCCCGCAAAAAGGGATCTGCCTTTTCGAGGGGATAGCGCTCAAATAAGGTGTATTCCAGAAAAGTATTGTCTTCGGTTTGTTTTTTATAATAAACCAGGCCAATGGATTTGGCATAATATTCTACTCCTGAGAAGGGAGGTTCCGTAAACCCGTCTGCCTCGCTGCCATATTCAACCAGCTCCTTTACGTCAAATTTCACACAATCGTACATGACATTATTGAATACGATGGTAGAATCGGTCTCATAATGCCGGTTTTTGATGAGGGTGGCAGAACTGCCCGTTCCATCAGGAATGTCGAATTTTACTTTATACAAAAAAATGCCGCCGTCTTCCACCACATTGTAAGGGAATACGTTGCCAGCGATCACTTCCCCTGGTATCTGTGCCATTTTTCCGGTTGAATCGGGCATGCTGATGGAAACTTCACTCAGCAAAACGCCCGTTTTGATGAATTCCTCTTTGACGATTTGCCGCGGAATGAAATCAGCCTCCGCATAAACGCCGTTCAGGAATTTCTGTCTTCCTTCTCTCGTGGAGTAATAATACCAGTAAATCGTAGGCATGGGAATATCTCCTATGGAATGGTATTCGTAAACCATACCCTCCTCCAGTTTCGTCAGGGGAAAGTAATAGTCTTTGATATTGATGCGCTCCTCACAGGATGAAAGGACAGTGAACAATGCGCCAAAAAGGAATAATTTTCTTAAAAAAGCCATTTTATATGCCATTAATTAGATAAAAAACGTTCTGTTATGTCATTTTGTCACGAAATCTGTTTTGGAACAGATTGTGCGGAGTGTGTATTTGTTGTACCTTAAAAGGTAATTTTAGCAAGCGCAAATATACCATATAGGTTCGTTATTTAAGATTTTGTTGGTTGATAAAGAAATAAACAAACCATTGAATTGCACGATAACCGATCTTATAATCTTATCTTTGCGCCTGTTCCATCTGATGCCCTCATCAGGGTATTGTAATAACTGAAATGTCAATTATGTTAAAAGGATTTGGAGATTCACTGAAAAAAGTATTTGGTACGAAATACGATCGGGACATTAAAAAAATGACTCCTATTGTTGAGCAAACCAATGAATTTTTTGAATCATATAAAGCGTTGAGCAATGATGAATTGCGGCAAAAGACGCATGAATTTAGAAAACGAATTACTGATTACCTTATAGATATCGACGCGGAGATCGTTGAAATCAAGCAACGAGCCGCCGACGAAGAGGATTTTGCAGTAAAAGAGGAATTGTTTGATGAGGTGGATAAGCTTGTGGAAGAGCGTGACAAAATGCTCGAAGAGGTTTTGATGCAAATCCTGCCTGAAGCCTTTGCAGTGGTGAAAGAAACGGCGCGTCGTTTTACGGAAAATGAAACATTGGTGGTCACCACTACCGATTTTGACCGTGAGCTGGCCGCGAAATCCGCAAAAACGTATATTTCGATCAACGGCGATAAAGCCACCTGGAAGAATACCTGGATGGCTGCAGGAGGAGAAGTGACCTGGAATATGATACACTACGATGTGCAGCTCATAGGGGGTATTGTTTTGCACGAAGGTAAAATTGCAGAGATGCAGACCGGTGAAGGTAAAACCCTGGTGGCCACGCTGCCTTCTTACCTCAACGGACTATCAGGACAAGGCGTTCACCTCATCACCGTCAATGATTACCTGGCACGAAGGGATAGCGAATGGGTCGGACCAATCATGGAATTTTTGTTCCTGACCGTTGATTGTATCGATAAATATACCCCTCACTCAGAAGAGCGAAAAGCAGCCTATAACTGTGATATCACCTACGGAACCAATAACGAATTTGGTTTTGATTACCTCAGGGATAATATGGTGCGCTCGCAGGAAGAAAAAGTGCAGCGCAAACACCACTACGCGATGGTGGATGAGGTTGACTCCGTGTTGATCGATGATGCGAGAACACCGCTGATCATTTCAGGTCCCGTTCCCAAGGGTAGTGAGGAACAGGAATACCTCGAGCTCAAAATTCATGTCGAGAAACTACTGGCCGCACAAAGAAAATTGGCAACAGAATCTCTGGCCGAAGCAAAAAGATTATTTAGAGAAGGCGCCACGGGCAACCAGGAGGGAGAAGCAGGGATGGCTCTCTTACGCGCCTACCGTGCTCTTCCTAAATACAGACCGCTCATCAAATTTTTGAGCGAAGAGGGGGTTAAGGTCATGCTCCAGAAAGCAGAGAATCATTACATGCAGGAGAATTCCAAAAATATGCACCTGGTCGATGAACCCCTCTATTTTGTGATCGATGAAAAGAACAGGAGCGTAGAATTGGCCGAACTCGGTGTGGAGTATCTGTCTAAAGGAAATTCAGATCCCGGGTTCTTCGTTATGCCGGATATCGCGACCGAAATGATGCAGATCGATAACAGGAAGGATTTGACAGAAAAAGAAAAGGCAGATGCCAAAAATGAAGTTGCCCAGGATTTTGCGATCAAATCGCGTCGTCTCCACTCCATAAGCCAGCTGCTGAAAGCCTACTCCATGTTCGAGCGCGACCAGGAATACATCGTGATCAATGGAGAGGTGAAGATTGTAGATGAATCTACCGGTCGTATGATGGAGGGCCGTCGTTATTCTGACGGTTTGCACCAGGCACTGGAAGCCAAGGAAAACGTCAAGGTAGGGGACATTACCCAAACCTATGCTACGGTGACCCTTCAGAACTACTTCAGAATGTTCCATAAGCTGGCAGGTATGACCGGTACGGCGGAAACGGAAGCCGGGGAATTTTGGGAAATCTACAAACTTGATGTAGTGGTTATTCCTACCAACAGACCTGTCGTTCGTGATGACCGGGAAGATTTGGTTTTCAAAACCGAAAAAGAAAAATTTAATGCCGTAATTGACGAGATCGTCAAGATGACTGAGGCCGGCCGCCCGTCACTGGTGGGTACCACTTCGGTAGATATTTCCGAAAAATTGAGCCGAATGCTCAATATGAAAGGCATCAGTCACAATGTTTTAAATGCGAAACAACACCAGCGGGAGGCAGAAGTCGTTGCGGAAGCCGGACGCCCGGGAAAAGTGACCATCGCCACCAATATGGCCGGGCGTGGTACGGATATCAAACTTTCCAGGGAAGTAATAGACGCCGGTGGTTTGGCCATCATTGGTACAGAACGCCACGATTCACGCCGGGTAGACAGGCAGCTTCGCGGTCGTGCCGGTCGTCAGGGAGATGCCGGTAGTTCCCAGTTCTTTGTTTCCCTCGAAGACAACCTGATGCGTTTGTTCCAGTCAGATCGTATTGCCGGTTTGATGGACCGTATGGGGCACTCAGAAGGAGATGTGATTCAACACAAGATGGTCTCACGTTCCATCGAACGGGCGCAGAAAAAAGTCGAAGAAAATAACTTCGGAATCCGTAAAAGATTGCTGGAGTACGATGATGTGATGAACATTCAGCGTGAGGCCATTTACAAAAAAAGGAGGATGGCGCTTTCGGGAGAGCGACTTTCCGTGGAATTGCATCATATGTTCGAGGGCATGGCCAAAAATATGGTATTGGAACATAAACAAATAGGCGATTTTAATACGTTCCGCCAGGATGTTTTGGGTAAACTGGGACTCGATCCCCAGATTGAAGCCGCATTTTTTAACGAGGCAAGCCCGGAAGAAGTCAGTGAATTGTTCTTTAGCCAGTTTTTGGAATTTTACGAAAGTAAATTTAAGAACATGTCGGAAATGCTCTTGCCGGAAATCAGGAGAGTGTACGAAAATGAAGGAGACCGTTATAAGCGTATTTTAATTCCTTTCAGCGACGGGAGACCCGGGCAGATGCCTATTGCCGCTGAAATTGAAGAAGCGGTAAAATCCAATGGTAAATCTATTCCTACGGATATTGAAAAGGTGGTCACCCTGGCGGTAATCGATGAAAAATGGAAGGGCCACCTCCGCTCCATGGACGAATTGAAGGAGTCTTCACAGGCGGCTTCTTTTGAGCAAAAGGATCCGTTGGTGATCTATAAAATGGAAGCTTTTAATCTTTTTGAACAACTCATTCATGAGATCAATGAAGAGGTTACCGGCTTCCTGGCTAAAGGAAGGCTGGATCTTCCCCAGGGAGATCAGCACCTCCGGGAGGCCCGTCGTCAACGGACCGATATGAGCAATACAAAAACGAGCCGTTCCAGCGACGAAGAAATGGCCAGAAAAGCTGCAGAGGCGGTGAGCCGGCCAAGTTCCAAGCCAGAAACCATCCGCAGACATGATCCGAAAGTAGGCAGAAATGACCCTTGTCCTTGTGGAAGCGGTAAGAAATTTAAACAGTGCCACGGCCGAGGCTAGTAGCCATATCGGGGAGGTAATCTTTTTTATGAAAAATTTATGTCAATAATTTATATTTCTTAAATTATTGACATTCAATAAATTAAAGTCGAATTCGCGTAGCGGGTTCGACTTTTTTTTTATGAAAAAAAACCATTTACCAAGTTTGGCATCAATTTTGTCTTTATACCCATGACAGATGATTTTTGGTTTCTTAGCAACGAATGATCTGTTACTTGTTTTTTCATAATAATTTTTAAATCGGGATAAACTGCCGGTAAACCTGCACGGGAATACCCTGGTAGATTTTTGTCCCATGCAAACAGGATTGGAAGGTCAGTTTAGAGAGGAGGAAAGCCGTAATCTTGAAGTTGACCCCAAATTAGAAACACTAAATATTTTACCGCCAGCATTTTTTGCTGCCCAAAAATTATCGCACTATGAGATCTTTAAGAAGCAGACTCAATCAAAAAAGTGTAGTAAACGCTGAACTTTACTCCAACACGAAAAAAGTTATCCTCTACATGCGGGGGCTTTTCGCCATTATGGTGTTCGGGCTCACCGCTGTATTTTTAAATGAAGTAAATGCGCAAAGCATTTATTTCGGAAATGATCCGCTCAATCAGGTTAGTTGCTCTTGTATGGACAATGCCACTTCCCTCACGAACGGTCAGTTCAGCGAATTGATCACTATTGCCAGTGGCACGGGGGAAACCTGGACCGTTACGGCTGTTACAGGGCTTTACAATAATAACAGTCCTGCTCCTCCGGTAGCTCCTGTTCCCCTTTCAGTGGGTCTTGTCATTCCTGAAACATCCCCCGGATCGGGTATTTACCAGTTATCGGCCAGGCATATTGATGCCCTTGGATTTTCTCTGACGGTATCCAATGGAGCGAATCCTCTAACCATTGGCAATACCTGTTATTACCCCAATCCGACGATCATCAATTTCCCTGATGAAATATGCCTTAGCAGTGTTGCGGTATCCCTGCTGGCAAGTGTAGAAGGAGTAGCAGGAACGGGATTTTTTAAAGTCGACAATGTGGTCGCAACCCAATTTGATCCATTCCTTTTAGGCGTAGGCCCTCATGTGATAGAATATATTTTTGATGCCGGCGCAGCAAGTCCTAACGATCCTTCAGATCCCGGTTGTACTTCCAGGGTAACAAGAACCGTGAATGTACTGGATGTGCCTAATACGGCGGTTATCGGCCAGGTCAATGTTTCGTTGGGGCACGATTGTGAAGTAACGGTTACTCCTGAAATGGTTTTGGCAGGGCCTTACCCTTGTATCGATGATTATTATATTGTTATTTATAATCTTCAGGGGCAGCCCATTGGCAATGTATTGACAGGAGAATATCTGGGGCAATTGTTGCCGGTAGAGGTATTCACTTATTCCAACCATTATACCGGTAACGGGCAGATCCACCTTATCCTGGGATTCGAACCAGATCTGGTATGTCCCGATGATGTTCATACTGCTGCGGTGTCAGAAGAGGTTTATCTCATTGAAGATGTGATCAAACCCTCGGATCCAACCATTGTTGCGGTCAATTACGCATGTTATGCGCCACTGGTAGCTTCGCCTCCGGGAATCCACAAATTTCATCTCGATACTTTTACGGTAAGCCAGGACGGAATTTATGTATTTGAAGGAATCGGTGCTTTCGGAAAACTGGCGGGAACCATTTATGAAATGGAATTTAACCCGGCCAATGGACCTTGTAATAATATCATGGCTTCTTCTCAGGATATTCCGACCGGAGAAGGCTATTATACCAACGAACCCAATGCGGTACGCATAAACGTGCAGTTGCACGCCGGTACGCAGTATATTTTATTTACCCTGCCGCATGTGCCGGGACAGACCGGAGCTTATGAATGGGCGGTATGGAACCTGGGCGGTAACGGTTCTGTCGTTGGCCTCACTCCTGAAGAAGAGGTGCTGCAATTGCCTTTGTTTTGCCAAAATTACCAGGAAGTTTTGAATGACCCCTCCAGTCTTGAGTATTTCGGTTATCCCGATGCCGCGGAAAATTGTCAACCTCTACAGATCGGTTTTAATGACGTATTGCAAATGCAGGGCGATTGCCAGGCGGCCACCATCATTAGAACTTTCAGCGGTTCAAACATTTTTGGCAACCAGTTAGAGTGTGTGCAGGAGATCGAATTTGATTTCATAGAATTTGATGACCTCACCATGCCTCCAATGACTTTTACTTTGGGATGTGACGAGACTTTTGCGGTGAATAATAATCAAAATCCCCATCCTTCCGTTACAGGGTACCCATTTGTTATGACTGCCTTTGGGGCTAAGATACTGAATCCTGTTTACTGTAATTTTGCGGCAAGCTACAGCGATCAGCAGCGCATCTATCTGTGTGGAGATAATTACCAGTTTGTGAGAAAGTGGCTGATCATCGATAATTGTGTCAGCCAGGTGTATACCTTTAACCAGGTGATCAGAGTTGGTGATTTCACTGCTCCTGTGGTGAACTGTACTGCTCCGGATAATGATCAGAATGGATTGCCCGATACCCTGCACTATTCCTCAAGCCCACTGGACTGCACGGCTTTTATCAATGTGCCTTACCCACAAGTGTCCGATAATTGCTCGGATACATGGACCGTGTTTACCGAAGTGCTTGTAGAGCAGAAAGTGCCCATTTACAACAATGTCGGGTTTATAATCGGATTTGATACGGTTACTGTGGTATTGGCAACCATCGCAGATAATGCCCCAAACCGCATTGTTTCAGGTATCCCTCAGGGATGCCACCGCTTCAGGTATACCGCGACAGATAATTGCGGGAATCAAAGCGTGGTGGAATGTCCTTTCTGTGTAACGGATGAAATTCAGCCGGTAGCCGTATGTGACGACGATCTGAACCTGTCCATTGGTGGAGACGGTTACGGACGATTGTATTCAGCCGATGTGGATGAAGGAAGCAATGATAATTGCGGCGTGCTTTCCCTTGAGGTTCGCCGGCTCATGGTGATGGAAGATGATTGCGAATTGATTGCTGAACCTTACTACACCTCATGGGGTCCCTTCGTAGAATTCTCATGCTGTGATGTGGGGTCCACGGTTCAGGTGGAACTCAGAGTTACTGACCTTTCAGGAAATGTGAACGTATGTTCCACCGGAGTATTGGTCAAAGACGAATCCCACCCATACTGCGTGGCTCCGGACCCGGTAACGACAACTTGCGCGGTGATTCCTTCTACCTATGACGGCAGCGATGTGACCATTCTGCAACAGCATTTTGGTATGCCAATAGGAATTGATAACTGTAGTATCGCTCAAATACTGGAACTGGCTCCTATTGTTGACCTTGATGATTGTGGTTATGGTACCATTACCCGTCGTTTCCAGGTAATCGATCAGTTTGGGAATGTGTCCCCGAATATATGCGAACAGGAGATTACTGTAACGATTACAAGAGACTACCGTGTTAAGTTTCCCAAAGATTATCTTACCACTTGCTCGACTCCTATTCCTGATACCATGCAGCTTTTTTCCTATGGATGTGAAGCATTGACGGCACAAGTTAACGATGTAAAATACAGTGTGCCTAGCGGTGCATGTTATAAAATACTGAGAACTTACGATATTATCGACTGGTGCGAATACGACGGGTCTTCCGATCCGGTTATCCTTCGCCGTGATGAGGATTGTGATGGGGTGCTTGGAGATGAGAACCTCTGGTTGATAAGGAAAAACGGACAGATCTACCTGGACAGAACGAATAATGAAAATGACGGACTCCCGGTTGCGGGCACTAAAGGGGTAGCCTGCGACGGCTCCACAAATCCTAGTGGTTACTGGAGAACGACCCCTTCAAACGGTCGCTGGCAATATACGCAGGTGATCATGGTAAATGATATAACCGCACCACAGGTAACTTTCGCTTCCCCTCAGGCTTATTGCAGTAATTCAAATGATTGTACGGGCAGTGTTTCGCAAAATTTCGTGGTGAGTGAAATTTGTTCTTCCGTTGATATGTCGGTGGAGGTTTACTTCGATCTTAATGATGACGGCCCGCTGGATGATGTTGATATTACTGACACAGCGCTTTCTGGAAGCTACCCAAATTATATGATCAACGGAGTTTTTCCAATCGGTAATCACTCCTTTGATGTGCATGTTGAGGATGGATGCGGAAACCTGAATATCGTGAGCATTCCTTTCAGTGTGGTGGATTGCTTTGCCCCGACCCCCATTTGTATTAATGGGTTGTCCACAAGCCTCGAAGCACTTCCAGGAGGGATTGATGCAGACGGTGACGGTGATGTGGATGCGGCAGCCAAGGTGATTTTTGCAGAGGATTATGTGGTCGGTGCCGGTTTGGTGGATTGTTCAGGAACAACGACTTTCTCCATACATCTTGTAGAAAATATTCTGAATGGGACCGATATCCCAGATCCGGGGCATCAAAGCCTTGTAGTGACCTGTGACGAAATAGGGTTACAGCTTGTCAGGATTTACTCATGGGATCAGGCGTTCAACCCTTACGCCTTACAACCTGATGGTACCGTTGGGGGCCCCAACTATGATTATTGTGAAACTTTTATAGATGTGCAGGATAATCAAAATCACTGTACCTTGATTACCATAGAAATGGGAGCTATTTCCGGACAGATTATTACCGAAGATAACGAACCGGTGGAAGGAGTCCACCTGGGATTCAATATCTCAATGCCCGGCGAAATGATGACCGACCAGTCAGGAAGTTATATGATCGACAACCTTGAGTTGGGGCAGCAGTACACAGTGGTACCGGAAATGGATCAGGATTATTCAAACGGTGTTTCCACCCTGGATGTGATCCTGATTGCCAAGCATATTCTCGGAACGTCTTTTTTGAATTCGCCTTATAAGATCATTGCTGCGGATATCAATAAGTCAGGGACTGTTTCTACCATTGATATGATCCAGTTGAGAAAACTCATCCTGGGCGTGATTGATGAATTCCCGGATAATACCAGTTGGAGGTTTATCAAAGCTGCCCATGTATTTCCAAATCCGGCTGATCCGTGGCAGACATTGTTCCCTGAAGCCGTGAGCATAAGCCAGTTGAATGGCAATGCCACCGATATGGACTTTATCGCGGTAAAAATAGGGGATGTAAATAACAGTGCAACGACCAACTTCCAGGGCGGCGTTGAGGAAAGAAGTGTGGCGGGAATTTTCAATGTGGAAGTCGCCAATGACGAATTGAGACCCGGACAGGAATATCGCATTGATTTCAACGTCGGAGCCGATGAAGAGGTGCAGGGCATGCAGTTTACGCTGAATTTTGATCGCGAAGCCCTGGAGTTACTCTATGTAGAAAACGGTGTGGCCGATGACAATAACTTCGGGTTTCAGCTGGCAGAAAGAGGAGTCATCACCTTTAGCTGGGAACATCCGGCCGGAGATATGATAGAACCGGGAACAAAACTGTTCAGCCTGGTATTTTTCGCAGGCACTTCGGCCAGGATAAGTGACCTCCTGAGCATCAACTCGGAAGTGACACAGGCAGAAGCTTATGGGGTGGACTATGAAGTTTATGATGTAAATCTGCTCTTCAAGGACAGGGACGCCGAAGGTTCAGGTTTCGAATTATATCAGAATATCCCGAACCCGTTCCGTAACAGAACCACTATTCCATTCAATCTGCCGGAACCTTCCATGGCTGTTCTGACGATCTACGATGTGAGTGGAAGAGTGTGGAAACGCATTGACGGTTATTATGAAGAAGGATACAACCAAATCCACATCGACCTCAGTGGTCTGCCGATAAAAGGTGTATTGTACTACAAACTCGAAACGTCGCAATTTACTGCGACACGTAAAATGATTTTAATCGATTAGTGTTATATATAGTGTTTCATTTGCGGGGTCGTACCTGAGGTACGGCCCCTTTTTTTATATTCTTTTTACATAGTACTACGGTCTGCCAACTAAAGATCATTCAGCTTTTTCCTGATGTCTTCAATAAGTTTTTGCTGATCCTTGATTTTATCTGCGGCATCTTCCTGATCTTTTTTGTTGGCTACAATATTCTCTTGAGCCTTTTTAATGGCTTCCTGTGCTTTTTCGATATCACGTTCATACCGTTCCTGATCACTTACCAGCTTTTTGAGGTCGCTTTCCATCTTTTCAAGATTTTTTTCTTCCTCTCTGATCTCTATTTTTACTTTTTCCTGTGCCAGTTCAAGTCCGTAACGCATAACGAGTTTCTCTGCTTCCCTGTACCTTTCGGGCATTTCTTCTTTGGTCACAAAACTATTCCCCAAATCGATCCATAAAGAAAAAATAACATCATCTTTTTTACTGTCAATGGTGGCGAATAAGGTTACCTTGTTGCCCATTCCAATAGCTACGATATCTGCATCGGCAGTCACCCATTCGTTATTTTTTCGGTCCCACTTTGTTTTGGAGTTGTAAAAATTTTTGGTGTAATCCTTCCAAACGGTTTCGGCCAGCTTTTCGTCAACGCTAGGGATTTCCAAGACCAGCGCATTGCGTGTTCCCATGCTCATGGTTTTGGACTCTTCTCTTACCTGGGCACTTGTGTTGGAAAAGGAACCCATCAACAAAAATACCACAGCAGTAAATAATAACTTTTTCATCTTCTTTATTTTTAATGATTAGAAAGTGCTAAGAAAGTAATATCCTGTTTCCAGGCAATACTCTTTATTTAGACGGATTTATTTAATAGGGTAACAATTTAATGAAACTTTGAATTAAAAAAAATTAAAAAGATGTAATTATTTGACAATCAGTTTATTAATAAAAATCCCGAACCTTGCCAATAGGCAAAATTCGGGATGACTCATGTTTTCCAATTTATTAAACTAAATATTACAATTCAAATCTGACCACGACACCTCCCGAGGAATCGATCCGCTTATAACCTGCCGATGTCTTGGGTATATTCTTACGGTAATCGAAGAATAAGCGTAACGACAAACGCTTGTTCAGCTTGTATTCAACTGATGGGGAGAAAGACAAAGCATAACTACCTCTCGTCGGGTCTGACGTACTCAGGTCCAGCTTACGGGCATAGGTTACGTCATCGCGAAGGGAGAAGTCGAACTGAAAATCGAGATCTCTCACATCAAGGGAGCTGCTTCCGCCACCGCGTTTTCCGCCACGTCCGCCAGCGGCTCCTTTTGCATCTTCTTCTTTTGGATCATCCTTTGAAGACTTCCCTTTTTTCTTTTTGTTGCTTCCCGTCAGGAACGGAATATCCACATCCCTTATCCGGTAACCTGAAGCGATGGAAATTTCCTTGGACTGGCGCTCACTGAGCAGGTTGTTTACTGCACTCAGCGATAATGACCTCATCTTATTATAATCCAGTTTAAACGTCAATCCGTTTTGCAACGTCATATCAATTCCGATCAACGGAGAGAAAGCTTCCTGGATTTCTATCTGAGGAATCTCCAGGCGGGAATAGAAGTTTCCTGTTCCGCCTTCAGAGAAAGCATCTCTCGACTGTCCCGTTCCTGCATCATAATAACGATCATAAAGGTCGTTGGTCACATACCTGTTAATGGTCAGGGTGGACTTATATCCGTGAGAGAAGCTGAATTTGCTGAAAATATCTTTGAGTGCCGGAATTTTGGACAACCCGTTGTAGTCGATCTTCCAGTTAACCTTCGGAAGAATATTGAAAATATTGAGATCCATAGTCAGCGGATCCTGTTGTGTATAAGCCGCAATGAATGCCGGAATGAGGATGTCCTGCTGGTTCTGCCCGTACCCGTCTGCATAACCGCTTTCTGCAAGACTCGGATCCTCATGGACTCCTGTGCCCAATCGTTGCGATAACGCGACCTGGTTCCTTTTAAAAGTCCGGAACAAGTTCTCCGTTCCCGTACTATCCGTAAACAACGTCTGAAGTGCTGAATAAGAAACCGTCATCGAACCTCCCAGGCTAACCCCGGTGTGGCTTTTATCGGCAGAAGCATAATCTACTCTTTTAAAACGCTCTTCAAAATCCTGTGTATAGGAACGGCTGATATCAATGTCTATTTTAAAATCCGGGAGCGGTTCAAGGCTCAAACGCCCGTCGTAACCCTGAGTGTATCGCTGAATAACTTTTTGATTCAGGCGAACGCTGTCTGTGACAAATCCACGATTGTTGAACAACCAGTCCTGACTGCCATAGCGGTCTGCTTCATTCAGCGTCCTGATCTTCGGTTGCGCCCCGGCAACAAAAGCAAGACCCGGATCGCCAAACCCGGAAGACATTCCGAGGATACCTGAAATAGGGATAAACCCTGGAATAACCGTCTGGAAGCGTTCGGAATAATCAAATTTTGCTCTACGAACCAACAGCAATGGCCTGATCAACACCCTCTCGATCTGGGAAGGTCCTGCACTCTTTTTCTTCTTATTCTTTTCATCTTTGGAGGGCGTTTCTTTATCTTTTTTATCGTCATCCCTCGACTTTGATGTTTTGGAAGTACTTCTTGCCGGTCGATTGATGCCCTTGAGATAATCAAAACTATCGTAGAGCTTGACAAAATTAAGATCTGCATTGATCTGTCTATCCTGGCTGTTCTGAATGATATTTCCCAATCCGAGGTAATTCTCCACGACAGAACCTGCCGTCCAGGTATAACTGGATTTATACTGCGCCCTGACCGTCGTCCAGTCCATAAAGGGAAGATAACGAATAGGCAGCGTATAATTCAGGCTGATATTATGGGTGTAATTCTTGGGGCGTCCCAAATCCTTAATATTGGTAACGATACTGTCCCGGCGATAGCGGTTCACATTTTCGATCCCGGGATTGAGCAACATCTGCCGTTCATCCGGTTCGTCAATGGTGGCCGAAGCCAGTGCATCAAAATTGAATTTTAGTGCTTTGGTAAAGTTCCAGTTTAGGGCGTAATCCCTCTCCCACTTAAAATATTTGGCGTAATAGGTATTGTAAACATCATCCAGCCCTGTAAAACGATAACGTATCGTATTAAATTTCCGATCGAAATAATTACTGAACGTAAAACTGTTGGGAATAGGGTTGAGGTTGATCTCCGAGATCAGCTTTAGATTTTTATTCTTTATGCCTTTGAAAGGTTCGATGTATTTCGGACTGTGGCTATAGCCATAATCCAACGAAGCCTTGTAGAGTTTTTCATGTTCGAATTCTACCAGCGGATCCCGCTTTTTGGTATCCGTATAGGCATAACTGGCGCTGAAATTTTCCACATCCCAGGGTTTGGGTTTGCTATCTCCCCCGCCGGTTCGTTCCTTGCGGACATTGGTAAAGTTAAAGGCCTTGATGCTCGTCACATCCTGGGCCAAAGCCTTGATGGAATCCTGATTCGAAGTCAGATCCAGGTTTTCCTTCAGCGGAATATCCAAATCATAAGGATCGTATTCCGGCGTTGAGGTCACATTGGAAATTTGCCCGTAGAAAGGCAACCTGATACCCCAATCCTGAGGCAGGAATTTATCCACGTTAAGGTTTACCGACATATCATAACCGGTAATACGTTCGCGGCTACGTTCGGCCACCTGGTCGTCCAGGGCACCAAAACCAACGGAATTGAAATTACCTGCCACACTTAGATTTCCCAGATCCGCCAGCTGTACGTCCATACGTGCCAATCCGGCAAAACCACCCCGCTCATCCAAACCGGTCAGGCGAAGCTCGTTGACCCAAACCTCTGCCGAATAAGGATCTCCCATGCCATCATCATAAGTATTACGAATACCGATCATCGCCATTTTAACGCGGCCCAGATTGGGATTTCCCTTTACTGCATAATAATGATTATTGGTACCGGGTACCTTGAGCCGGTATTCATTCGTCAGGCTGATCTGGTTGGCATTACGATCCTTTTTAAGATCCTTGAGTAATTTTAGTGCAAAATCGAACTCGTTCTCACTCCTCCAGACTTCCGCTTTGTAGGGGCTCGAAGTCGGAATTCCTCCCGTTATAGCGCCGGCAGTGGGATCTGACATGACTAACGGAATTTCATACTCGTAGTAGTTATTCTGAATGTCACTTCCCATTCGAATGAAAATAGAAAGGGCTTCATTCGGAACCTCTGGCATTTCCTCAAGTTCCTCCGCGTGGACGAACATTTTTAATTTTTCATATACCCGCAAATCCTGTTCTATCACCTTAAATACACCCTGGGCGGCGCCATCACAAAGGTTTTCCACATGTAATACGAGCGATTGCTCATTTTGGAGGGTGCTAAAAACACCAACCGACTGTTCCCGCTGAATCCCCAAAGGCAGGGTATAGGCAAAGGGGGTCCGGCTGCTGTTTTCTTCGATGTTTACCGCATCGACATCCAATACTATCGGCCCACAGTCAGGGGTTCCGATGTGACTGAGGCTGTCGGTTTTAGTATATCTCCTCCACTGGTTACGCACCAGGTCGAGTGAGGCAAAACGGAGTACTACAGGATCGTTGAAACCGTGCATGTACATACGCATGAAGCGAATGCTCCGGAAACCGGTAATCCCTCCGATAGCTTTCTTTTGTTCGGTACGCAACGGAATACGGAAGCGGTACCAAATCCTACCGTTCGGAGCTTCCAGACGATCCGTGACAAAAGACGTATCGGAAATTTCTATTTCACGAGGGTTGGTGGCATCAAAACGAATAGGAATTTCGTACTGGTAGTAACTTTCCGATTCGTTCAGCGAGTTGTCGCCGTTAATATCTTCTGCATCCGGGCTGTTGGTGGAAGACTGGCGCGTCGCATTATCCCTGTTGGCTTTTGAGTTGCCCTCAGGGTTATTGAAAAATTTATACCGATCAGTCACTGATACATTGTCCCCAAACGAAGGGTCCGTATAGTATTTAAAGTCATCGTTGGATGGATCCATTTCAATGGCATCTGCCACATTGGAATTAACCGCCCTAATACCATCCAGGTAGCCACTGAATTTTGCCACCTCCCCGGCACGATCAAGTCCGTCCAGCCCCACATCCTGGTTGGTGCGCGCCTCCTCTGAAGTATTGTCAAAAGCCGGGGCTACCGGGTTGTTCACCGGCACCACGCCCCATGGAGTATCATCGATCCTGCGGTTCAAATCATTGGCATCACGCGGCAACCCGTTTTCAAAGAACTTACGGGAATCCTGTAAAACGTCCTCGGAAATATTTCCGAGGTTGATGTACAGGGTACCCTGACGATTGTTGGCATTGGATGCGGGTTCCCGGGCATCGTTGTCGTCCAAAAACGGGCTTAGCATCCAGAATTCCAGGAATTCGATATTGGCCGTCTGAAAATCACTGGTCTGCAATTCGCGCATCATCCCCCCCCATCTTGTTTCGGGGTCAAGCAGGCGGATGGTATCTCCTTCGGGCACCATTCCTGCTGACCAGGGGGTTCCTGACGGAGGATCGAAATTATAAGGTCCGCGGGCACGAGGGTTGAAAGCCAGGTTTAATGTTCTTACCGTATTAAGCTGGTTAGGGGTAATCTGTTTATTGGGGAACACCTCATCCTGTGGAACGATGCTCGTATAAGGAGCCGTTTCTCCCTGTTGTCCACCTCCTGAATCGGTAAACAGACGGTACCAGTTCAGCCGCGCACGGTTGACGCCGGAGAAAATACTGTCCGCCTGAGATTCAGGGAACAGTGGGTTGTTATTTGCGTTATCATTGTGCGGCACACTCGACAAGAACCACTTATTGGCCGGGGTACGCATGTCCAGGCTGCTGGCACTGCCCTCGAAATCATCGAGATAAACGACACCGCTCTTATCTTCCTTGGATTGGTTGATGGCACGGGCGTGGCCGGGTTTTAAATAGGCTGCCTCTGCTGAAACATTGATACTTGAAGGCGCTTTAGTGGAAATCAGTGGAATACCGTTGACCATCTTGGTGATCCAGGGAACCTCCTTGCTAAAATTCACATCCAGCCCAAAAATACTGTTGTTGACCGGATCTTCTCCTATATTCACTTTAGGCGTAAACGGTCTTTCAAAAAGTTTAAGGGCTGTTGCCCCGATATTCAGGTTTTTACTTACCTCGTAGTCGGCTCTCAATCCAAGCATCGTCTTTTGCTGGAAACCGAAAAGGGTATTATCTTCGAAGGAGATATTGATTGGGGCTCCGGAAGCCAGGATGGCATCGTTGAGTATCTTCAAACGACCGGTGCTGTAATCTACTTCGTAATCTTTGTATTCGATCAGCTGGGTACCTCCGGCACTCACCCGGACAGATCCTTCCGGAATATTGAAGGCCCCGAGGGAAATTTCAGAAGAGACGCTGGATTTATAGGAACCTTTGATGACAAACCTGTTTTTTTCGGCATTTTCAATGGCCTGAAAAGAGGTTTGGGTATAAAGATCCTGGTAAACGTATTTGTCTATGGCTTCCTGGTCGGTCCCGAACTGTGCTTCCAGCGCATCGCCGAAAGGCTCAAGAACAGGAAAGTAAATTCTACCGTTGGAAGGGTTGATCGTGGTTCCCGGCACAAAGTCAAAACGGCCATCGGGCTGAGGGTCATTTTGGGAATTCAAACGGTCCATGTTGAAGACTTCCAAAAGCGGCTTTCCGGCCAAAGCACTCGTTGGTAAAAATCGCTTCAATCCTTTTCCCGGGTCATCGTAATAAATATCGAGTTTAAAATCTTCGTTCTCTACCTGGTAGGCCCCGATGGAATAAACGTTTTTCATCATCAGATCCCAGGTGGGAATGTCTGTCTGCTGGGTGGTGCTCTTCAGCATTTTCACAAAAAGTACTTCCGGGGTCAGGTCGGTGGTATCGGAGCTTACGTCGGAATTGGAAGTCGACTGTTCCCCCACCGCATAAACCTTACCGTTGTAATCGTAGGTATAGTGCACACCCAGTACCTGGTCAGGCTGTACGTTGATGTTCAGGGAAATAAACCCGAGCAGCGGGTTAAAAGTATATTCCGTAGGGCTCAGCTTACGGGCGCTCACCTTTTCAAAATCACGACCCTGCTCGAGGTTGAACTGGGTAGTCAGGACAGTTACGGTCTTATCGATCTGCTTGATATTGGGCGTTTGCCTCAACTTGCTATACAGGTCGTTGGCCTCATTTTCCGGAAGGGGTTTGCCTTCGATATCCGGGAATCCCGGAAGTATGTTCACAGCACCAGGATTCACCAGGTTGGCGGCTTCTGATTCTCCCAAATCTGCCAAGGCAACGATATCCCGGACATTTTCCACTTCTCGCCGATCATTAGTGATCCATACCTCAAGATTTTTTATCTGCATTAATGAATTGATGTAAGGCATCCGGGCCAGGGCTTCTTCGTAATGATCCCTGCTGTAGTGAGAGAGAAAGAAGTGGCGGTTTTCATCGTACTGATCCACGGGAGCTTCAAATTCCTGCAGCTGGCTTCCACCTTCGAGGCGGATGGTCTCATTTTTTGATTGTTGCTGGGAGGCAATTGCCGTAAGCCGGAGGTGGCCAAACTGCAATTCCGTTTTGATCCCGAAAAGGCTTTGTGCCCCCTGGATCAACGTTCCTCTCAATGGCAAGCCCACGTTACCGGCCTCAATTCTTTTGATAATATCATCTTCCCCGAAAAGGTCGGAGTTGTAGTCGAGTTTGATCTGGTTGTCAAAATTGAAGGTGGCGGCGGAATTATAATTGGTCGTAAGGCTCAATTTTTCCCCGATCTTTCCAGTCACGTTCATTTTGATATCCATATCGAAATCAAAATTGGCATTTTTCGCCTGGCGGTTGGTGAGAATGGGGTTGTCGGTAAACTGGTAGTCGACGCCAAATTTGAGGTCAATACTTCCCTGCGGGCGGATATCAACGGTAGTTCCGCCAAAAAGTTTATCCAGTGGATTGTATTCGATATCCAGTTTTTCAATAGGATCCCGAACACTATCATCACCATCAACACTCACCCCCATGAGTTGTTTGAAATAATTGTCTTCTTCCTTTTTTCGGCGATACTCCATATACTCGTCAAAAGTCATGTAAGTAGGCGGGCGAAAATAATCATTGCCGATGGTTTCGGTAATAATGTAGTTGCCCGTTGCCGGATCATACTCAATTTGTTGCTCAACGGCTGCAGGGTCCTGGAGATCAAATGGATTATTACCTGCTCCATTAATAAAATCTTCATAACGAGGCGCCGGAGGCGGGATAGTATCCTGTGGGGAAGCCTTCACATAATCAACTTCATAAGGATCTTCCATATCTGGTTTGTTCCCGATAGCTGAAATAGCCCCGGCGATAATAACACAAAACAGACTGAACGGTAAAAAAACTCTTCTCATAATCTTGCGTGTAGGGGTTTCGTTTTCAAAACTTTATAATTAGATAGTATATTTTTTCAAAATACAAACGAAGACATCATCTTTGTTTTATCGCACCAAAAAACTTTAACACATGGATTTTCTTCCGGGGGGCAAATATACCCTTAACAAGTTGAATTTCAGATTTTAACAACCAGAAATTCTTTTGCCGGGGCCGCCACATAGGGAATAGGGGCACTTTCTGACAAAAGCCAGCCGGACGGTAAGCGCTACGGAGTTTTGAAAACCACGGAGCACTTACCGTCCGGCTGTCCCTGCAAGAAATGCTTAAGAAGGTATTATGATAGTCTCTTTAGCGCAATTTTAATCAATGATTCTACTGAATCAACATCTGATTGTTCCTTCAATATTTTATTGAGCGCTTTTTGAACATGGATCCTGTTGAATCCCAAAGCCAACATTGCAGATAACGCTTCATCCCTGATTGTATTGTCTTGTGGGGAAAAAGTAATTAGCTCATCACCGCTTTCCTTGAGCAGTTTGTCTTTCAGGTCCAGGATGATCCGTTTTGCTGTTTTGGGACCGACTCCTTTGACCTGCTTGAAGGCCGCCACATTTTCAGATAATATGGCGTTTCTAAGATCCTCAGGGGTCATGGAAGAAAGTGCAAGCCTTGCGGTACTCGGCCCAATGCCTGTTACAGACAATAACAAAGTAAAAAGGCTGCGCTCATTGTGTTCGGCAAACCCATACAGGGTATGGGAATCTTCCTTAATATTCAGGTAAGTAAGGATTTTGACCTGCTCCAGTTTTTCAATTTGGGAATAGGTATGCAAACTAATATTGATATGGTAACCTATACCTCCCGCCTCGACGACGATAAAAGCAGGATTCTTGAATGTAATGGCTCCTTTTATGTAGGTGATCATGCTGGTTGCTCGTTACTGGTTGCTGGTTGCTGGTTGCTGGCAGAAAAAAGTATCCAGAAACGAGCAATGAATAACCGTTTATAAATGTTTTTCTGCGTGGTAGGATGAGCGTACGAGAGGGGAACTTTCCACCACGTCGAATCCTTTAGCCAGACCTACTTCCTTGTATTCGGCAAATTTGTCGGGATGCACAAATGTTACCACATCGAGGTGCATCTTTGTAGGTTGAAGGTATTGGCCAATGGTAAGGACATCACAACCGTGCTCCAGGAGATCATCCATCAGGCGCCATACGTCTTCATCTGTTTCGCCCAGCCCTGCCATAATGCCCGATTTGGTGCGCTTGCCGTATGCTTTTGTACGTTTGATCTGCTCCAGGCTGCGGGCGTATCTAGCCTGAGGCCTCACCTTACGGTAGAGGGATTCCACTGTTTCCATATTATGAGAAACGACCTCCTGTCCGGCACTGATCATACGCTCCAATGCCTCCCAGTCGGCCCGAACATCCGGAATCAATGTTTCTATAGTAATTTCAGGTGAAAATTCTTTGGTGAGTTTAACTGTCTGGTACCAGATCTCCGCTCCTTTATCCTTGAGCTCGTCCCGATTGACAGAAGTCAAAACAGCGTGTTTGACGCGCATCAGTTTTATGGCTTCCGCCACCCGTAAAGGTTCCTCTTCATCGTATTCTGTCGGGCGCCCGGTTTTTACGGCGCAAAAAGAACACGAGCGGGTACATACATTTCCCAAAATCATAAAGGTTGCCGTTCCGGCGCCCCAGCACTCGCCCATATTGGGGCAATTACCGCTCTGGCATATAGTATGCAGTTTGTATTGATCTACGATACTCCTGACATTCCTGTAATCTTCCCCCATGGGCAGTTTAACCCTCAACCAGTCCGGCTTTTTAGGCCTGGGTTCTTTCTGTACAATTGGTAATTCTTGCATGTAATTTTTTATCTATATCCGGAAGCCTTGCAAAATCCTGGCAAGAGCCATCCTTTGGGAAATGTGAAATTTAAAATGATAAATTTAAAAGTATTGATTTTCAGTGATTTACAAGATTAAGAATGTCAATTTGTTTTTTCATCGTTCCTTAGATGGTAGCCAGAATGAAATGAATCAAGGGCCAAAAGGTTAGTAACATCTTTGTTCCTGTTTCGTCCTTATTTCCTTTTCCCAAGCTGCAAATTTATATAAACATTTGCAAAGACAGGCGAATTTTTAACATTCTCCAAATTCGGAGAGTCAACCATAATGGGAACTGTTTTAAAATAAAAATCGACCACAAAACCTACTTCAAGGGCTTTTACGACAGCATCAAAAGCACCCCAGTCGAAATGTAATGCCCCTTTGAGATGCCCGCCAGGTACCACGGAAATCTCAGACAAGCCTTTGGCAAAACCGGCTCCGCCGTAAATACTGGCAATGTCCAGAAAACGACTTTCATTCTCAACAGCATATTTTTCGCTCAATTTTATGATCCTTCCGCTATCGGGTACCCGCACCAAAAATTCCAGGTAATAAGGTTTTAAAATACCCAAAGACGGCCCCGCTTCGTAACTGACCCCCACGGCAAGTCCTTTTCTGCGTGCTTTTTCAGACAAAAGAAGCTTCTCTCCAATGCCTGCACGCAAAACGAAAAATTTATTCTGTTTTCCGAAAATAAAAGGCCGGGATACATCACTAAAAGTGTTTCCCTGGAAATAATCGAAACTTTGACGGTATTCACGGGGGTTTTTAATTTCTCCGAACTCGACATTATAAAACCTGGTCTTATAAAACGTCCTCAGCGTGCCGAAATTCATTCCCAGTGCCCATCCATTGGTCTGGAGTATCTTTAAATCGACACTGATTTCCCTGGAATAAATGATCCCGGTTCCATCCTCATAAAAGTTTTCTCCTACGGGAATCTGGGTCTGTCCAAAAGCAGGAACTATAAAAATGGCCGTCAGAACAAGGAAAAAGAATTTTTTTTTCATGCGTCGATTTTTAAAAATGATTGACAACACCCTATAATTAGACAGCCCCTGAGCCTGATGAGCCATCGAAATTTGTAAAAAGTTCATCTCATTACTAGGATAAACAGTCTCAAAACGCGGTTTGTTTACCAGGTGCATTAGGCAGTCCCAAGGATAAATTTATGGAAATTAAAGGAAAAATGCTTAAAGAAATGGGGCCTATGGTCAAAAAGAAGACTATTCCTCCTCTTCTGCATCCTCATTTCCCTTCCGCTCATAAACCAGGAACGTATAATCGTATTCGTTTTTTTCGTCTGCATGGTGATTCTCAGAAGAAACAAGTTCCCATTCGTCCATATCGAGCTTTGGAAAAAAAACATCACCTTCCACCTCCGCATGAACCCTCGTAAGATAAAGCCGGTCCCAATAAGGCATGCTGAGTTCATAGATCATTGCTCCGCCAATAATAAAAGCATCTTCTTCCCCATTCTCAAAAGCTATTCCCAGCGCCTCTTCCACAGAATGGGCGATCAAGCAGCCATCGACAGCATAAAAAAGATTTCTTGTGATAATGATATTGGTTCGTTGGGGAAGGGGCCTTCCTATGGAAAGAAAATTGTTGCGCCCCATGATAATATGATGATCAAGCGTTGTTCTCTTGAAATACTTCAGATCGTTGGAAAGTCGCCAGGGAATGTCATTGTCTCTGCCGATCACCCCGTTTTCAGCCACGGCTACAATTGCGGATACCATCATGATAAATAAAAAAATTAAAATTGATAAATAAGTCTGGGAGCAACCATGAGTACTCCCTGTTTTTACAAAAAAATTAACCGACTGATTATCAATAATATGAAATAAATATTAATATTTCCTTAAAACACAGGGGTAAATTCAAGTAAATCATTCAACCCACTTCGGGGTTGTAGTCGGTTTATTTTTTCACTGGACTTCATCCAATGTTATTGTCATATAATCCCTTCGGGATATAGCTTCCAATAAAAATAATCCTGAAGGGATAAAGTAAAAATCTTCCGGCAACCCCATAGCGGGTTGAATATTTTTTTTAAAAATTCCCCTTTCTTTGGAACGATGGAAAAACAAATTGACTTTCTTAATCTTGTAAATCAATGGAAAACAGTAATTTTAAATGTTCCTACTCTATATCCTGCAAAGATATTTTTCTTTCCCGGCAATTAAAAGCATTCATCTTATCACGGATGTATTTTGCATAAGACATCATCCGGGCCCTGTCGGTTTTCGACATATCCAATAGATTATTTTCGTTTTCAAACATGGAGATGGGAAGGGTCTGGAATACTTTTTTGTCCCCTTTGTGAACATAGCGCCAAATGGGGATAAAATTATACCCTGAAATGTAAGCTTTACGCTGGTTTTCATTTTTGGTCAGCTCCACTTCCAGTAAAATTCCGCCATCAGTATGAAGTTTTACCTGGCCTGAAATAAAATTCCCCAGGGAATAAGCCACCAGCCTGGTATCTGATTGTCTTTCCCCTGTTTTAAACTGTTTCACCGGTTGCACCACATGAGGATGTGATCCAATGACCATTGTGGCTCCCCATTCCAAGAGTTTAGCCGCTAAATTTTCTTCCGTTTCCAGAGGTTCTTCCGTATACTCTTTGCCCCAATGCATACAAACGATGATACCATCAGGCGACAATGCCCTGGCTTCTTTCATATCCTTTTCAATTTGGGTTTCATCCGTTTTATTGACAATCGCCGGCGGAAAGTCACGAGGGTTATTGGTTCCGTAAGTATAATTCAAAAAAACGAGTTTAAAGCCTTTTTTATACACCACAAGCGGGTAAAAAGCAGCGCGGTCTTCTTCGCTCTCGAAAGTACCTGTCTGGTAAAACCCGGCGCTATCCAAAGCTTCTATGGTATGCAGGAGGCCTTCCAGCAATGCATCGTTTGAATGATTATTGGCAGTCAGCATCATATCGAACCCGGCAGATCTCAATGCTCCGGCCAGCATATCCGGGCTTCGAAATATGGGATAGCCCAAATACGGAGGATTTCCGGGAAGGGTGAGTTCAAGGTTTCCGATAGCCAGGTCAGCCTGCTGCAACACCGGGCGTATATACTTAAAACATTCCGAAAAATCGTACATTTCCTTCCCCTTCACCTCAGCGGACTCCAGCTGTCCCTGGTGCATCATAATATCTCCGGCGAAAATTATTTTTATTTTTTTGTCTGACTGCCCAAAAGCAGAAGCTGCTGTAATGCAAAATAATACAGCCGAAAAAACGTATTTAAGTTTACACATCATTATTTTGCATTAAAGTTCTTAAGCAGCATTAATCATATTCTACGTATCTTTATCGGTAGGGAAATCATAAAATAGCCGTTTTTACTGTTATTTTCGTCTCATAAGTCACAGGATTTTCCTTATCGTTCAGGTAACCAGAAACACCATTTTCGGACACAGGGATGAGCATCTCATACCTTATGTCCCAAAGCATAATGCGCTTCATATGCCATCTGAAAACAACAATTTGCTTCGTTTTTTGCCTTTTGGTCAACGAAATTAGCAAAATCAGCAACTTGACATCCAAAAATCAGCACTAAAAAAAGAGCACTTTAATGAGATCATTCATTTTAACCCTCCTGCTATTGCCATTGTTGTATGTACCCTCAATGGCACAATGTGATGCTTATGCCGGAACTTCCACTGTTACTTATCAAGGTGGAGGCACCAATCCCTTTGTCATTTGTTACGGAGATTCGGTCGGCATCATCAATAACGGCGATTTTGTTTTGCCTCCTGGACCGAATCCGGCCCTGATGTGGGCTATTTTTGATTGCGCCCCTACCATAGACCCCTTCGACACTACTGATCCCTGCTGGCGAGGCGCCTGGACGGGTCAAAATTTCCAGCTGGAAAACGATGAGGGTGGCGTTGTGCCTTTTTTGAACGGTATCAACACCTTTTGGATCGCTCCGTTGACGGTTGACAATAATTTTTCCGGCGGATTTAACGTCGATTCTAATGGAGATGATTGTTACGATATGAATCTGAACGAATTGTACCAGATCACCTATCTGTTTGAAATTGATTTCACAAAAAGTGTGAACACTTGTACCGGCGAAGTAACCATCACCATTTCCGGTGGATACCCACAGGATTTCCCCGGCGTTTATACCGTGATCAATACCGGAGCTGGAACCCTCACCCAATCAGGGCCCTCCATGGAAATTGTAACCATCTCGGGGTTGAATACCGGAGATTCGTACAGCATCCAGATCACCGATGACGGTAACGGTTGTAGTGCTTCCTATGCAGGCGGCCCGATAACCCTGAACCAGGGTAACCCGGCTTTTAATTTCAATTCTTTTTGTGCCGGAGAAACCAACGGGCCTTCAGGGATCGCCCAAACGGGAGGAACTTTTACTTTTAATCCCAATCCCGGGGATGGCGCCACCATTGGGGCCTCATCAGGGGTAATCTCCAATGCAGTGAGCGGTTCAACCTATACGGTTCAATATACCACCGGAGGAGTCTGCCCGCAGAGCAGTACGGTAGATGTAACGGTATTTGATTCCCCCCCGGCACCAAACGTAAATCCCTCCTCTATTAATATTTGCCAGGGAGAAACCGCCACTTTTACGGCGACTGCAAGTAACGGAGGTACCCTAAACTGGTTCAATACAAACCCCGGGGTAGGGAATCCGTCTCCTGTAGCAACAGGTTCCCCTTTCACCCCTGGAATCAATACAACTATCCCTGGAGTTTATAATTTTTGGGTGACCGAAACTACCGGAGATGGATGCGAAGGGCCCTCTTCTCAGGTTACTGTTACCGTCAACAATACTCCATCAACGCCTAATGTTTCAACGCCTGCTCCTGTCTGTATGAATGAAGCCCCTCCTTTTCTTACCGCCACGGGATCAGGAGGGACGATCAACTGGTACGACAGTAACCCAAATTCAGGGTCGCCCACCCCCATTGGCACGGGAAGTCCTTTTATGCCCCCTACGAACACCAATAACCCCGGCACCACTACCTACTGGGTCACCCAAAGTAATGCCCTGGGTTGCGAAAGCCAGCCTGCAACGGTGGTCGTTACCGTAAATCAACCTCCGGGGGCTCCCGGTACAGACCAGATGGTTAATGTATGTGTAAATGACCCGGCCCCTACGCTTTCTGCTTCCGGATCGGGAGGCGTTTTCAACTGGTACAATGCAGATCCATCAGCGGGCAATGTTTTTTCTCTTTGGAATGGGAATACATTTACTCCAACCCTTAACACCTCAAGTACCGGAAGTTATTCCTTCTGGGTATCAGAATCTGATGCCGCCGGGTGCGAAGGCCCTGCCACCATGCTCACCATAACCGTAAATCCCTTGCCTTCACTGGTCGCTGCGCTGACCAATTGCGCTGCGGATCTTTTGAGCTATTCGGTGGACATAACCCTCAACAATGCAAATAATATTATGGTCAGTGAAGGCTCCTTCGTCAATAATGGCGTGGGAAGTTTTACCGTGACCGGAGTAGATGTGAATAACGATTTGACCGTAACGGCCATTAACACCTCAACGGGCTGTTCGGTCGACATTGTCATTCCTGCCCCTAATTGTCTTTGCCCAACCATTCTACCTCCTTCGAGTAACGGAAATGTTCAGATTTGTGTCGGGGATCCGATCCCGCCATTGAGCGTATCGGTAGGTCCCGGGGAAACAGCAGATTGGTACAGTAACGCCATTGGAGGAACCTTACTTGCACAAGGTACCACAACATTCACTCCTCCAGGACCGGGAACGTATTATGCGGAAACCGTCCAAATTGTCAGCGGCTGCTCCAGTTCAAGCAGAACGGCTGTAAGCCTTACGCTGTCGCCGCTCCCTGCCCTCATTGATTTCCTGGTTTATTGTTCACAGGATCTATCGACCTATACGATCGAAATTGTCGTATCCAATGCCAATGTCGTCACGGCAAGTGATGGTGATGTGGTCAATGACGGAGGAGGACTGTTCGTTATTTCCAATATTGACATCAACGTCAACATTTCTGTCCTGGCTTCCAACAGTTCCACCGGCTGTTTTAATAGTTTCGACTTTGACGCACCGGAATGTAATTGTCCCAACATTAATGCCCCCGTGAGCAATGGACCTGTGTCCATCTGTGCGGGAGATGTCATTCCTCCTTTGACGGTCACTGTAGGTGCGAACCAAACGGTGGATTGGTATAATGCTTCAACCGGAGGTACCTTGCTGCTGGCCGGATCAACCAGTTTCACACCCACGGTCGCCGGAACCTATTATGCAGAAACCAGAGACATCTCTACGGGCTGCCTGAGCGATACGCGTACCTCTTTAACCTTAACCATTTCTCCTGTACCTGTATTGACTGATACGCTCACAAGCTGTGCTGCAGATTTGCTCACCTATTCCGTATCCATTACAGTTACTAATGCCGACATTTTAACGGTGAGTGAAGGTACTGTAACGGATAACGGAGGCGGATCTTTTACCATTTCAGGTATTGACATCAATAATGACCTGGTCGTTACTGCCATGAATTCGGGCACTTCCTGTTCGGCCGCCTTTACCATCGCTGCGCCTGATTGCAATTGCCCGGATCTCGATGCCCCGGTAAGTGCCGGGGATGAAGCGATTTGTGCCGGGGATGCCCTTCCTGTGCTGAGTGTTTCGGTTGGCGCGGGCCTGACGGTAGATTGGTACAATTCGGCGACCGGAGGAATTCTTATATTGGAAGATTCCCAAACTTTTACTCCTGCAAATGCCGGAACATTTTATGCTGAAACCCGCGAAATTACCACCGGATGTGTCAGTGCCACCAGAACGCCGGTGATGCTTACCATAAATCCGTTGCCGGTATTGGATAATGCTCAAACCTCTTGTGCCCCCGACCTGCTTTCCTATACTGTTACGGTTTCCATTTCTAACGCAGACAATATTGTGGTCAGCGAAGGAAGTTTAGTGGACAACGGAGGTGGATCTTTTACCATTGCTGACATAAACATTAACAACAACCTGATCATTACAGCAAATAATACAATTACTTCCTGTAATGATGATTTTACCATCAACTTCCCGGATTGTAATTGTCCGAATACGCTGGCCCCGGTCAGCAATGGCAATATAGCCATTTGTGCCGGGGAGACTTTACCTGCTTTGAGTGTAACGGTTGGAGTAGGTGAGACTGCCGATTGGTACGATTCGGCCAATGGAGGCCTGTTACTGCTGGCGGATTCACCGTCCTTTACCCCCACGGCAGCAGGAACTTATTACGCAGAAACCAGGGAGATCAATTCCGGCTGCCTGAGTCCGACGAGAACTCCGGTCACCCTAACGATCAATCCTCTGCCAACGCTGACGAATACCCAAACAAACTGTGCTGCAGATTTGCTCACTTATTCAGTTACTGTTATTTTGAATAATACGGATAATATTTCTGTGAGTGAAGGGTCCGTAACAGATAACGGGGGGGGATCCTTTACGATTACAGGGGTGCCCGTTAATAATGATCTGATGATCACGGCAAGTAATGCCGTAACAACTTGTACGGATGATTTTATCATCACGGCTCCTGATTGTTCCTGTGGCGTCATTGACGCACCGGTAAGCGCAGGCGATGTTTCGTTCTGCACCGGGGATGCCATTCCCGCTTTGAGTGTTTCTGTGGGAGCCGGAGAAACGGTGGATTGGTACGATGCTACTACAATGGGCACCTTACTCCTTGCCGGTTCCTCAACGTACACCCCTGCAACGGTGGGCACCTATTATGCGGAGACCCGTGAAATCAATACAGGATGTCTCAGTGCGACCCGGACGGCGGTTACGCTGACTATGGATTCATTGCCTACCCTGGCTTCCAGCCAGACTGATTGCGCCCTGAACCTACAAACTTATTCCGTAACCGTTACTTTTGCGGATGCGGATAATATCTCGGTTAGTGAGGGTACTATTGTTGATAACGGAGGTGGATCTTTCACCATAAACGGAATAGATACAGACAATAACCTTATGATCACAGCCGGGAATGCAGCCACCTCGTGTACAGATGATTTCATCATCACGGCGCCTGACTGTTCCTGTCCGGTGGTGGATCCACCTGTCAGCGATGGCGATCTTACCATTTGCGGCGATGAGGTTATCCCGATACTCAGTGTTACCGTAGGACCGGGAGAAACAGTGAATTGGTATGACGCTCCTGTCGGGGGTATCCTTCTTTTGTCCAATTCAACTACTTTTGAACCTACAGTCGCCGGAACTTATTACGCTCAAACCCGGGTCATTGTCAGTGGCTGTCTCAGTGCGACCCGGACGCCTGTAACCCTGACGATCCACCCTGCTGTTGTCTTGCTGAACGGGACTCAAACAGATTGTGCTGACGATTTACTGACCTACTCTGCAACGGTTACCTTTCTCAATGCCGACAATTTAACGGTGAGTGAAGGTACCGTAACCGATAATGGAGGAGGATCATTCACCGTCTCAGGCATCACGGTCAACAATGACCTCATGTTAACGGCAATTAATACAATCACGACCTGTTCTGCTGATTTTACGATCACAGCGCCTGACTGCCCTTGTCCGGTGGTGAATCAACCTGTAAATGTTGGGGATCTATCCATTTGTGAGGGAGAGATCATCCCTGCACTCTCTGTTACCGTAGGAGCCGGGGAAACGGTCGACTGGTACGATGCCGCCGCCGGCGGAACATTGCTGCTGGCAGGTTCTACTTCATTCACGCCTTCCGTAGCAGGGACTTACCATGCAGAAACCCGTAACCTTGTGAACGGTTGCGTCAGTGATTCGAGAACTCCGGTGACCTTTACCATAAACGAATTACCGGGGCTTTCAGTCGCCCTTGCCATGGATCCGCTTTGCGGTCTGGATAATGGTTCCATTACGTTGGTAGGCATTGGCGGACAAGCACCCTACGAATACCAGATCGATGGACAGGGATTTTCCAATAATGCCATTTTCAACAACCTGGCTGCCGCTTCATTCAGCTTTGAAGTCCGCGATGATAATGGTTGTCTTGGTACGATCGACACTTCCCTGGCAGCGCCTGTTGGGGTTACTGCCCTTGCCAATGTAACGGATACCCTGACCTGTGCCACTACCTCCGTCACCCTTGACGGAAACCAGACCACTTCCGACGGAACGGTTACCTATGAGTGGATTTTCAACGGAGCAGTGATTTCCACCCAGGTCACGGCACAAGCTTCGGAGCCAGGCATGTATATTCTCAATGCTATTCAGGATGCCTGTTCCAGCGCCGACACCATTTTTGTGGCTCAAAATCTTTCTCCGGGACTTGAGGCTGTTTTACAAAGTGAAAACCAGCTGGACTGCAACATTACCAGCGCCACGCTTGACGGCACCGCTTCAAGCTCGGGAGGAGAAATTTCCTATGCATGGTACTTAGATGACAATGTCATCAACGGAGCTGTGGCCAACACTTATGAAGCCAATACAGAAGGATCATATATTTTGGTGGTAACGGATGAACATACAGGCTGTTTTGTTTCTGACACTTTAGTTTTACTTAATAACGAAAATTATCCGGTGGCCAATGCCGGAGAGGATGGCACCATCACCTGTGTAATCAATAGTATTCTGGCTGACGGGTCAGGTTCTCAATCCGGCCCCTCCATTGTTTACCAATGGTTCGACCCTACAGGCAATCCGGTGAACGGAGCTAATCAGAATACATTGTCGATAAACGCTCCCGGAGCCTATTCCCTGATGGTGCAAGACACCACTAATGGTTGTTTCAATACGGATGAAATGATCGTTTCAACGGATCTCACCCCGCCTGTGGCTGATGCCGGGGAGCAGATGCAACTCGACTGTAATGAAACCACCCTTCCCCTCAATGGGCAAGGGTCATCCACCGGTGGGCAATACTCCTATGAATGGTCCACGGAGGTGCCCGGAACCGGCATAATCCTTTCCGGAACCAACACTCTCAGTCCACTCATTGGCGGGCCGGGCAATTATTACCTTACGGTAACCAACAACAATAACGGCTGTACAGCCAGCGATGCCACCTTTGTCACAGAGGTGACTACTATTCCTACTGACTTTAATGTCTTTTCTGAAGACGCCGGGTGTTATGGAGAATCCAATGGTTTCATCAGCATTGCCGCCCAAAACCAGGGGCTTCAGATACTTTATGCGTTCGATGATCAGCCTTTCTCTTCCAATACCCAGTTCACCAGCCTCCCGGCAGGAAGTTATGATATCACGGCAGAGGATGCCAATGGTTGCCAGTGGGATACCACAGTCATCATTCAGCAAGGTATTGAATTGCAGCTCGATCTGGGCGAAGATATTTTCATCCAGCTTGGGGATAGCGTTCATCTGCAGCCCGTGATCAACTTCCCGGAAGCTTCCATTGCTAATCTGAACTGGTCGAATCGCGACCTGTTGTGGTGCCCGGACTGCTTCGATCCGCTGACCATTGCTTTGATCAACACCTCCTCCTTTCAACTGGATATTGTGGATTCACAAGGTTGTGCCACTTCGGACGATATCACCGTTTTTGTGGATAAAACCAGGAGAGTTTTCATTCCCAATGCCTTTTCGCCCAACGGCGACGGCAACAATGATTTATTGGTAATATATTCAGGCAATGATGTGGTCAAGGTGAAGAGTTTTATCATTATGAACCGCTGGGGGGAACTGGTTTTTGAAAGGTACCAATTCCCGACCAATGCCGAGGATTATGGGTGGAACGGTAGTTTCCGTGGCAACCCAATGAATTCAGGTGTTTTTGTTTATGTGGCCGAGATCGAATTCATAGATGGGGAGACGGAAATCTACTCCGGAGATGTGATTTTGATGAGGTAGGCAACTTATTAAATTTAACAGACCAACTTACATAATTAAGCAACCTTTCCCACCATCCAGACGACCAGAATGCCGTCTGGATGGTGTTTTTTTTAAGATAGGTATAAGAGAAATCTCTGTTTGGATTTCGGAAGTTACCACGCATCACTTGACCGAAATTTAGTTCCTGCCCCACGAAAAAGACCAGCGGAAAAATTCATTTCCAGGCCCTTTTTAGAACAAACACTGCTCAATTTCTTAAAAAACAATATCTTCGATAAAAAATTTGACACCATGACGCGTAAGCTTACTATTACCACTACACTACTTGTTTGGACTATTGCTCTGTGGGGTCAAACCCCCACCCCCCAGGATTGCCTTGGTGCCATCCCTGTTTGTCAGACGGTTATTTATGAACCTGTTCCCGGTTCAGGGGAGGGTAATTACACCAATGAAATCAACACAACCACTACGTGTGTATCCGGAGAATCCAATTCCATTTGGTACACCTTTACGGCCAACACCAATGGAAATTTGAACTTTGTCATTACCCCGGATGATCTCAATGACGATTATGACTGGATACTTTTTGACATTACCAATGCAACTTGTGGTGATATTTTAAACGATCCTTCTTTGGTGGTAAGTTGTAATGCTGCCGGAGGTGTAGGATGCCATGGTCCTACAGGGGCCACCGGAGCATCCCCTTATAATGACCAGGGGGGCGGTTGCGGAAGTGTTATTCCCTCTCAGAATGCAGGTTTTTCGGCGTTTAATGACGTTGTCCCGATGGCTGCAGGAAACACTTATGTACTAATGGTTGCCAACTGGACGGGGTCAAACAATGGTTATACCCTCGACTTTAGTGCTTCTACCGGGATCGGTATTTTTGACTCTACCCCTCCAACCGTAGCTTCCGTTACTTTTCCGGATGAGTGCGATGAAAATACCATAATCGTTGAATTTTCAGAATATATCCAGTGCAGTACGATAGATGACCTCAATTTTCAGCTTACCGGAACCGGTGGACCATACACCGTCACGCTTTCCTCCAACGCATGTGACCTGGGAGGAAACCAGGATAACTTTTTCACGCTTACAGTCAATCCTTTCCTGGATCCAATGGGTACTTACACGCTTAACATGCTCGCCAATGGTTCCACAGAAGTGCTTGATCTATGTGACAATCCTGCCGCGGCCACCTCATTTAATTTTAGTACAAATATCTCGCTGGCCAACGGGCCTTCGATCATCCCCGGTGTGATTAATGTGTGTATGGGAGAAACCGTTACCATATCACCTTTCAGCAATAACGGCACTCCCTCACCAATGTTTAATTTTTATGGAGATGCCGCTCTAAACAACCTTTTATTCAGTGGATCCTCCTATTCTTTTACCGGCAACTCCTCCACCTTTGTTTACGTAACAGAATTTTTAGGAATCTGTGAAAGCCCCGTAACAAATGTTACCGTAAATGTACTTTCAGAACCTTTACCTCCTGCAGCCTCCTCCCCGGCACCGATATGCGCGGGAGACCCGGCACCAACCCTGACCGCCACAAGTTCCGGAGGTACCCTGCTCTGGTATAGCAGCGACCCGACAATAGGGAATCCCCCTTCCATCGGGATTGGACCTTCATTTACCCCAAACATAAACACCAGTAACGTGGGAAGCTTCAATTTTTGGGTGATAGAATCTGCGGGAAGCAATTGTGTGAGCAGTCCAACGATGGTTACCATCACTATTTTGAACGCTCCTGCACAGCCAACGGGCAATACCTTTTACGAGATATGTGCCAATGACCCTGTGCCCGCTTTTTCCGTTAACGGACAAGGAGGAACACTAAACTGGTACAATAGCAACCCGACTTCAGGAAATCCTGCTTCGATTGGAACGGGTAGTCCTTTCACGCCTGGCATCAACAACTCCACCTCCGGAAGTTATGTCTTTTGGGTCACTGAAACGCTGGGAACCAGTTGTGAAAGTCCCCCTTTACAGGTTGAACTTGAGGTCAACCCCACTCCTGTATTTATCGACGCGCAACTCAATTGTTCGGCAGATCTTTTGACTTACACGGCCGACTTAAACTTTTCCAATACAGATAACATTACCGTAAACGATGGTACCGTTCAAAATAATGGCGGGGGCAGTTTTACCGTCTCAGGCATCGACCCTGCCAACAACCTGACCGTTACGGCGGTAAACAATGCCAATGGTTGTGATATCACCCTCAATTTTACCGCTCCTGATTGTAGCTGTCCTGATGTGCAGGCTCCCATGAGTAACGGGGATGTTCAAATTTGTGACGGAGACCCCATCCCTGCCCTGAGTGTAAGTGTTGGAGCCGGAGAAACTGCTAATTGGTACAGTGCCGCCACGGGAGGCACACTGCTCGCACAGGGAACGACTTCTTTTACTCCGCCCGGACCCGGCACCTATTATGCCGAAGCCATCGGGGGGATCAACGCATGTACCAGCATGTCGCGAACAGCGGTGTCGCTGACCATCAACCCGCTCCCAACCATAAACAGTTCCACCGCTGATTGTGCATTGGATCTGCTGAGTTATGTAGTCACCGTTTCCCTTACCAATGCTGCAAATATTTCTGTCAACAGCGGTAACGTCACCAACAACGGGGGAGGATCCTTTACCATCACCGGCATCGCTGTCAATACGGACCTCAATATCACGGCAACCAATGCTGACGTAACATGCTCAGACACTTTTATCGTTCCGGCGCCCGATTGTAGCTGCCCGGATGTTGATGCTCCCGTCAGCAACGGGGATCTTGAGGTTTGTAATGGTGATCCTTTTCCTGCCCTAAGCGTAATGGTCGGAGCAGGAGAAACTGTCGATTGGTATAGTGCAGCCTCGGGAGGAACTTTACTGGCACAGGGTACTCTTTCGTTTACCCCTTCCGGAGCAGGTACTTATTATGTCGAAACACGTGTAATCGTCAACGGATGTGTCAGTGCGGTCAGAACCCCCGTGACATTAACCATCAATCCTTTACCAGCCCTGATCAACTCTCAGACCGATTGCTCCCTGGACCTACTTTCCTATAGCATAACCCTCCAGGTGAGCAATGCCGATAATATATTGGCCAGTAATGGCACCGTCACCAATAATGGCGGCGGGAATTTTACGATAAGTAATATCGATATCAATACGGATATATCTGTTTTAGCGGTAAATAATATCACAGGATGCGTAAATAGTTTTGACTTTAATACCCCTAATTGCCCCTGTCCGTTTATCAATGCTCCAGTTAGCAACGGCAATCTTTCGATATGCGTCGGAGATCCTTTCCCAGCGTTAACTGTAAACGTTGGACCCGGGGAAACAGTAGACTGGTACAGTGCGGCTGTCGGTGGAACATTGCTGGCCCAGGGCACTACTGCCTATACTCCATCCGGAGCGGGAACCTATTACGCCCAGACCCGGGTGACCGTCAATGGTTGCACCAGCACAAGAACTGCGGTCAGCCTCGTAATAAACCCATTACCAAACCTGGTGAATTCACAAACCGACTGTTCTGCGGATTTATTGACTTATACTATTTCGATCACCGTAAACAATGCGGATGATCTTCAGTCTAGTTCCGGAAGCATCACCAATAATGGCGGAGGAAACTTTACCATTTCAGGCATAGATATCAATACAAATATTTCTGTTTTGGCAACCAATTCAGCAACCAACTGCTTTACCAGTTTTGACTTCAATGCTCCGGATTGCAATTGCCCTGACATCACTGCCCCGATAAGTAATGGAAACGTTTCAATTTGTAATGGAGAGCCCATTCCTTCGTTGAGTGTCAATGTGGGAGCAGGCCTTTCTGTAGACTGGTATAGCGCCTTTTCAGGTGGAACCCTGCTGCTTTCCGGATCCAACTCTTATACCCCGAATGCCGCGGGCACTTATTTTGCACAAAGCGTGGATAGCAATACAGGTTGTACCAGTGACAGCAGAACAGCCGTAACCCTTGTCATTAACCCGCTTCCAGCCCTGACGGATGTCCAGGCTGCCTGTGCTCCTGACCTTTTAACCTATTCGGTGGACATTATGGTTACCGATGCCGATATCGTTTCCCCGAGTGAAGGAATCGTCACCGATAACGGCGGCGGCTCCTTTACCATTTCAGGGATTACTTCCAATACCAACATTACCCTTCAGGTGAGCAATTCCACCACGGGATGTGCTGAAAATTTTGATATCGACGCTCCCGTATGCGGTTGTGCCAATATCAGCGCCCCGGTAAGTGGCGGCGATGTGGCCATTTGTGACGGGGATGTCATTCCCGCCCTTACGGTAACCGTAGGTGTCGGAGAAACCGTTGACTGGTATGATGCGGCCACAGGCGGAACACTTTTATTGGCCAATGCTACTTCATTCACGCCAACAGGAGCCGGAACCTTCTTTGCCGAAACAAGAGAAACCAGCACAGGTTGCCTCAGTTCGACACGTACTCCTGTAACCCTGACCATCAATCCGGTACCGGCATTTGTCAATGCTCAAACGAGTTGCGCAGTAGACCTGCTTACTTACGAAGTGACTGTAACCCTGACCAACACCGGTAACATAACGGTAAGCGAGGGTACCGTGACCGATAACGGAGGCGGTTCTTTTACCATCACAGGTATTGATATAGGCAATGATCTGATCATTACAGCTAGTAATCTTACGTCCACCTGTAACGATGATTTCACCATTCAGGCACCGAATTGTAACTGTCCCAACATCAATATACCAGTCAGTGACGGCGACATGGCCATTTGTGCCGGGGAGACAATTCCTGCGCTAACCGTCACCGTAGGTGTCGGGGAAACCGTTGACTGGTATGATGCAGCGACAGATGGAACGCTTTTGCTTTCTGACGCGCTTTCTTTCACGCCTGCCGGAGCAGGAACCTTCTACGCTGAAACAAGAGAAATTGCCACCGGGTGCCTTAGCGCAACAAGAACTCCAGTTACCTTAACAATTAACCCTGTACCGGCTTTGATCGACATGCAAACCAGCTGTGCTCCTGATTTGCTTTCTTATGAAGTGACGGTTGACCTGGCCAGTACCGGCAACATTACGGTAAGTGAAGGCACCGTGACCGATAATGGTGGTGGATCCTTTACGATCACAGGCATTGACACCAACAATGACCTGATGATCACGGCAAACAATGCTAACGGAACCTGTAGTGATGATTTTACGGTTACTCACCCCAATTGCAATTGTCCAGCCATCAATGCGCCCGTGAGTGGCGGGGATGTGGTCATTTGTGACGGGGAAGCGATTGCACCGCTCATGGTCACTGTCGATGCAGGAGTTACAGTAGACTGGTACAATGCCGCTACAGGAGGTATCCTGCTTTTGGCTAATTCTGTCTCTATTTCAACCACTGCCAACGGCACCTATTATGCCCAGGCAAGAGAATCATCATCCGGATGCCTCAGTGCTGTCCGGACTCCGGTTATCCTTACGGTTAACCCTTTGCCTGCAATATTGAGCAGCCAGGCTAATTGTGCTGCTGATTTGTTGACTTATTCCGTTACCATTACATTTTCGGATGCTGACAACATTGTAACCAGTGAAGGTAACGTCACCGATAATGGAGGCGGTTCTTTTACCATTTCAGGGATCGATCCAGCCAATGATCTGATGATCACAGCGAACAACTCTGTCACTTCATGCAGTGATGATTTCATTATTACGGCTCCGGATTGTTCCTGCCCTGTAGTGAATGCCCCGGTTAGTGACGGGGATATAGCCATTTGTTCCGGAGAAACCCTTCCAGCGCTAACCGTAACCGTCGGGGCAGGTGAAACCGTTGACTGGTACGATGCTGCAACCGGAGGTACACTGCTGCTCGCCGATTCCCCTTCCTACACGCCGCCAGGAGCCGGCACTTATTTTGCCGAAACCAGGGAGATCAATTCCGGTTGCCTCAGTAGCGTCCGGACTGCCGTTTTACTAACCATCAATCCGTTACCCACGCTGATCAGCAGCCAGGCTGATTGTGCCCTGGATCTCCAAAGTTATACGGTGACTGTATCTTTCACGGATGCCGATAATATCATAGTGAGCGAGGGAATAGTCACGGATAATGGCGGAGGATCATTCACGATTTCTGGAATAACCCCTGCCAATAATCTTGTGATCACTGCCGGTAACCTGGCCACTACCTGTAATGATGATTTCACCATTCCTGCGCCGGACTGTTCATGCCCTATGGTAGCCGAACCTGTAAGCGATGGCGATGCCACGATCTGTGCCGATGAGGTTATTCCTGCGTTGACAGTAACCGTTGGGGCCGGAGAAACCGTTGACTGGTACGATGCCGCAACCGGAGGCACGCTGCTCCTTGCTGATTCCCCTACCTATACGCCGGGTGCTGCAGGAACCTATTATGCGGAAACACGGATTGTGGTAAACGGTTGTATCAGTGCCATCAGGACTGCGGTCACTTTAACCATTAATTCTCTGCCGGCATTGATCACCAGCCAGGCAGATTGTGCTTTGGATCTTCAGACTTATACGGTGACCGTTACCTTATCGGATACCGATAATATAACCGCCAGTGAAGGGAGTGTAGTGGACAACGGGGGAGGATCCTTTACCATTTCAGGTATAAATATCCAGAATGATATTATGTTGACGGCCGGAAACTCCGTCACTTCCTGTACGGCTGATTTTACGATTATTGCACCGGATTGTTCATGTCCTTCTGTGGATGCTCCCATTTCAGACGGGGATGCTGCTATTTGTGAAGGGGGGATTATTCCAACGCTGACGGTCACCGTTGCCGCCGGACAGACTGTAGATTGGTATGATGCAGCTTCGGGAGGGATACTTCTTCTGGCTGATTCGTCAGCTTTCACGCCAACGGCTGCCGGCACCTATTTTGCAGAAACCCGTGATTTGGTCAACGGATGTCTCAGTGATACACGAACTGGCGTAACCTTTACCATAAACGAATTGCCAACGCTAGCCGTAACTGACGCGGTAGATCCTGGTTGCGGACTCGACAACGGTTCTATCACACTCCAGGGTGTAGGAGGGCAGGCGCCTTATCAATACCAGATCGATGCCCAGGGCTTTGTAGCCAATGCCACTTTTGGCAACCTTGCTGCGGCCTCTTTCAGTTTCGATGTACAGGATGATAACGGTTGTCTTGGCACCGCAGATACCAGTCTTATGGCTCCTGTCGGGGTTATGGCTGTGGCTAATGTGACCGACACCCTGACTTGTGCCACCACCTCTGTTACCATCGATGGTAACCAGACTACTTCGGATGGCCCTGTTACTTACGAATGGACTTTTGGCGGAAATGTCATCTCTTCAACAATAACAGCACAAGCCTCCGAGCCCGGCATGTATATCCTCCAGGCTTTCCAGGATGCGTGTTCAAGTGCCGATACGATTATGGTGGCCCAAAATCTGTCTCCCGGCCTTCAGGCTGTATTACAAACTGAAAATCAACTGGATTGCAACATCACGAGTGCTACTCTTGACGGGGCAGCTTCCAGTGCCGGCGCAGAGATCTCCTACCAGTGGTTTTGGAACGGCACAACCATCAACGGGGCCACCGGCAATACTTACGAAGCCACGACGGAAGGGACTTACATCCTGAATGTCACCGATGATCATACAGGGTGTGTCGTAGCCGACACTTTGATCCTGCTCAACAATGAAAGTTATCCGGTAGCCAATGCCGGTAGCGATGGCACATTGACCTGCACGGTCAATAGCATTCTCGCCGACGGATCCAATTCACAGGCAGGAACGGCAATTGTTTACCAGTGGCTCAATGCTGCCGGCAATCCTATTGCAGGGGCAACCCAGGATACGCTGACCGTCTTCACGGCGGGCACTTACACCCTCATGGTTCAGGACACCATCAACGGGTGTGCCAATACGGATGCGATGACCGTAACGGCTAATTTAACACCGCCGATTGCCAATGCCGGACAGCAGATGCAACTTGATTGTAATGAAGTCACCCTTTCCCTCAACGGACAGGGATCATCGTCTGGCGGACAATATTCCTATACATGGTCAACGGATGTGCCAGGAACTGGTATGATCCTTTCCGGAGCCAATACCCTTAGTCCGCTCATCGGTGGCCCGGGGAATTATTACCTTATGGTCACCAACAACGATAACGGATGTTCTGCTTCGGATGCTACTTTTGTAACTCAGGTGAACACCATTCCAACAGATTTCGTGGTGTTATCCGAGGATGCCGGTTGTTATGGTGAGACCAATGGCTTCATTACCATCTCTGCGCAGAACCAGGGGCTTCAGATACTCTATGCCCTGAATGACCAGCCTTTCTCTTCCAATGCTCAGTACACCAGTCTTGCCGCAGGAAGTTACGACCTCACCGCTGAGGATGCAAATGGTTGTCAGTGGGATACCACGGTGATCATCCAGGAAGGCATCGAATTACAGCTGGATCTGGGTGAAGATTTGTTCATACAGCTCGGTGACAGCGTTCACCTACAGCCACTGATCAATTTCCCGCAAGACTCCATCTCCACCCTGAACTGGTCGAACCGTGACCTGTTGTGGTGTCCGGATTGTTTCGATCCGCTTACCCTTCCTTTAGTCAATACCTCCACCTTCCAGCTGGATATTGCCGATACGGATGGTTGCACCGCTTCAGATAATGTTACCATTTTTGTGGACAAAACAAGGAGGGTTTTCATTCCCAATGTATTCTCCCCAAATGCTGACGGCAACAATGATCTGTTGGTGATTCATTCCGGCAAGGATGTGGTAAAGGTGAAGAGTTTTATCATTTTGAACCGCTGGGGGGAGATGGTCTTTGAACAATATAATTTCAATACCAATAATGATTCCTCCGGATGGGATGGTAAATTCAGAGGCCAATTCCTCAACGCCGGTGTTTTTGTTTATGTGGCAGAAATTGAATTCAAGGACGGGAAAGTGGAAATCTATTCCGGGGATGTGACACTTATGCGATAAACGTTTTCTCCCGGAAAGGAAGCCTTAAATAAGGAACCTTCAACATGAGTAATCCCGAATTTTTTAATTCAAACGGATGCTGAAAATATATTCAACTTCTTCAGACCTGTCTACTTGGCATCGCTGGTAAACAGGTCTGAAAGAGTTGAATGTAATCTGTTTTGAATTTAAAAAAAAGTTATAAATATCTGACAATCAGTTTGTTAAAAAGATATTCCGAACTTTGCCGATAAGCAAAATTCGGGATGTCTCATGTTTGTTCAAAGTGTTCCAGGTGTTCGAAGGGTTCCAGGAATTCTATTGCTTTGCTGAAACAAATTTCACAAAATGCTTTCCTGTTTTCTTAGGAATGGTTCAAAAATAAATTTGCCGTTTTTTGCCCTGACTCCACCTCAGGGCCGGGGCGGAGGTCTGGCAAAAGTGTAAATTTATTTTTACCGCGTTGCTTAGGTGAAAAAGATCCATTCCACCACTTCTTCCTTTTTTGTTCGGCTGATAGGGATTTTGTGCTTGCCGATTTCCAGCATGTTCCCGTTTAATTGCTGAACCTTGTCTTTTGCGACGATGAAGGATTTATGGACACGAATGAAGGCTTCCTGGGGTAATAGCTGTTCCAGGTTTTTCAGGCTCTCCAGGGTAACATGGCGGGCATCCGTACAGACGATGCGCACATATTCCTTGAGTCCTTCAATGAAAAGAATATCCCCAAAGCGGATTTTGACCAGTTTGCCATCGACCTTCGCTGTAAAAAAATCGCGACTTTGGGAGGGCATTAAAATGCCTGAAGCCGACCGCTGAAAATGAATACGCTCTTTGGCTTTGTTTACCGCCTGAAGAAATCGTTCAAAGGAAAACGGTTTCAGCAGATAGTCAATGGCATTCAGGCTGAATGCCTCGACTGCATAGTCGGCATAAGCGGTAGTGAAAATAGTGACGGGCGGATTTTGTATGGTTTTGAGCATCTCCGTTCCGCTGAGGGTTGGCATCTGGATATCCAGGAAAAGGAGATCAACGGGCTCCCGGTTGAGGATCTCTATCGCTTTGAGCGGGTTTTTCACTTTATCGACAATGACCATTTCCGGAATTTTCTGAACGAAGGTTTCGAGCAGGTTCAAAGCCAGGAATTCATCATCGACCAGTAATGTTTTTATTTCAGCCATTTTTTTTGTTCAAGTTAAGCGAAGCGAAAACCCGTACCGTCAGGTCGGGGTTGTTCAAAGTGTTCAAGTTGTTCAAAGTGTTCAAAGCGAAATCGTACCGCCAGGTCGGGAGGGTTCTCTTAGGAAATATCAATATCAAGTTTCACTTTGAAAACTGTTTTTTCGTCCAGGATTTCCAGGGAGTGTTGGCCGGGGTATTTGAGTTCCAGTCGCTTGCGGATGTTTTCTGTGCCCACGCCGCCTACCTTATCTTTTTGGGTGTTTCGGTCATTTTTGGTATTGACGGTAGCGAAAGTGAGTCGTTTCCCTTCATTAGCCAGCCGGATTTCAATAAACGCATTTTCATTGGTATCAAAATCACAGTGTTTGAAGCAATTTTCAACAATGGGGATCAGGATCATGGGTTCGATCAATACACCTTCCATCTGCCCCTGGGTTTTAAAAGTGATTCTCAGCGGTGTTTCGCTGCGCATTTCAAATAATCCCATGTATTCCCGGATGTGCTCCACCTCACTTTTCAGCGGCACTTTTTTGCTTTTGCCTTCATAGATGACATATCGCAGTAAATTGGATAATTTCAGCACCATTTCCGACGTTTTTTCGGATTTTACCACGGCCAGGGAATAGATGTTATTCAGGGTGTTGAAAAGAAAATGAGGATTGATCTGGGCGCGCAGGAATTGCAATTGGGCCTCGTTCTGTCGGTTGAGAAATTCCTGGACCTTTTTTTCCTCACGCAGCCTGTTCTGCTGGATCTGGAAAAGCATACTGATGAAAACGATCCCGGTATTGGTCACGAAAGAGGAAATCTGCCAGGTACGCTGGTAGTTATCCTTTATGGCGTTGAAATCGAAATCTACTTGTGGAAAAAGAATATTGAGCTGAACCCTGACTCCGGTAAATCCCAGCAGCACAACGAGAATGCTGGAAAAATAGAGCAAATACTTCCCTTCTTCAAAATAACGGTTCACGAGCCACAGGTTGGCATAAAAAATGGCTGCCATCGGCAGGGTATTGCTCAGTCCCCTCAGCAGGTTCGTCCAAAAGCTAAAAAATTGCCCAAAAAATGCCATATGGGCTGTGAGCACAACTACCCAAAGGATAATGTGTATGTATGGCACGAGCCGCTGGCTGAATTTTGTGGTCCTGACATTCATGGCACCCGATAGTAAGTGTAATGAGCGTTTTTTTTCTTTCGCCTTCAAAACTAACTATTTTAGGTGTTTTTGGCTAATATTTTCAACCAACGGGCAAAACCCTTCAATGAATAACGGGTTAAGAATTCAGGATGTCGTCCGAAATCTTCCTCTCCCAGTCAAATTTAGGTTGAGGTGCCCAGTACCTTTGGCCAGAGGGCGGCGTTCTTTTTTTAGATTCCCTTTCCCGGCTCCAAACTCAAAACCCAAACCCTTTTACACCTGCTTTCCTCACGTCCGCAGGCAGGTTTTACATTTCAATCCCGGCCTTATACGTTTCCAGGGCTCTTTCCCTGGCTATTTTGTGATCCACCATAGGTTCCGGATATTCGGGGGTTCCGAATTCAGGTACCCATTTTTTGACATACTGAAGATTCTTGTCAAATTTTTTGAGTTGCTCCTCCGGGTTGAAAATGCGGAAGTAAGGGGCAGCATCGCAGCCTGTACCCGCGGCCCATTGCCAGTTGCCATTATTGGAAGACAATTCGTAGTCGAGGAGTTTTTGAGCAAAATAGCCTTCTCCCCAACGCCAGTCGATCAACAGATGTTTGCATAAAAAACCGGCCGTTACCATTCTCACCCGGTTGTGCATGTAACCGGTGGCGTTGAGCTCGCGCATCCCTGCATCCACCATGGGGAAACCTGTTTTGCCTTCGCACCACTTTTTGAAATCTGATTCATCATTGATCCACTGGATGCCATTGTATTTGGTCTTGAAATTTTCATGGACCACCCTCGGGAAATGGTAAAGGATCTGCATAAAAAATTCCCTCCAGATCAATTCGCTCAAAAAAACCTCCTGGCCGGGTTTCGGTTCGGCAATGATCCGGCGGATACTCACTGTTCCGAAGCGGAGGTGCGGACTGAGGTGGCTGGTTTCCATCGCCGGGAAATTCCTGCTCTTTTCATATTGATCCAGATGCGAGAGGTCAAAGTCTTTTACCTTAATGGAAGCAGCAGTGAAGCCTAAAGAGGCAAGCGTTGGAAAAGTATGATCAGCAGAAACCAGATGCTCAAATTCGGACGGAATGTCCCCATCCGTCAGAGAGCTTTGGAAAACGTGCAGCCACTTATTTTTGAAGGGAGTAAAAACGGTATAAGGTTTTCCGTCATCCTTGACGATCTCATCTTCTTCAAAAATGACCTGGTCCTTAAAAGCGTGAAAGTTTATGCCTTTGTTTTCCAATAGCGTTTTCACCTTCTCATCTCTTTCCCGGGCGTAAGGCTCGTAATCTTTATTGGTATAAACCCCATCGATATCGTATGTATCACATAAATTTTCCCAAACTTCCTCCGGTTCGCCATAAAGGCAAAGCAGGCTGCTCCCATGCTTTTTTAGTTGACCGTGAATGGATTGGAGAGTATTGTAAATAAAAAACAGTCGCGGATCGTCTTCCGGCAGGTCTTGTAGAATATTTTTATCAAAAATGAAAACGGGCAATACAGGATGCCCTGAAGCCAGCGCATAATTCAGCGCCGTATTGTCATCCAGCCTGAGGTCTCTTCTAAACCAAAATAGGGAAAGCTTCATAGGATCGGTGTGCCGTTTTTGAAAATTAATAGAGAAAGATGGAAAATTATTTTTGTTCAAAAGGGCCGAAAATTTCGATCAGCGCCTTTTCTCTGTAATCGAAAATACTCCGAACTTTTTTGCCGATGATCCATTGGTTGGCGATTCTCCCGAGCCATCCCATGGGAGGTTTATATGTCACAATATCTTTCATGAGCACACCTCCTTCAATAGGTTGGATATTATGTTCGTGATGCCAGATACTATAGGGGCCTACCCGCTGTTCATCGACGAAAAATTCCTTATCCTTGACATGGGTAATTTCGGTGACCCAGGCCATTTTAATGCCGAGTAGCGGGCGCACGAAATAACTGATGATCATGCCCGGGTACATTTTTTCGGGTAAATGTTTAGAGGTGACTTCAAAACCCATATATTCCGGAGTGATGCGTTGCAGGTTTTTGGGAGCAGAAATAAAATCCCAGACCTCGTCAATGCTTGCCGGTATCTTTTGTTCGGTAAAGAGCTGGAAAATGGCCATGTGTTTTGTGCTTTTGTTTAACGTTGTTTTGTTTTGTCCAAAGGGTTTAAAACCCAATGTAAATGGGAAAGCATAAAAACACAGGATGTTCGGGCATTGTTTAGTTTAGGACGGCCTAAATCCACTTTTTCCGTTTGAAATAATACATCGATCCAAAAAAAATAATGGCCATCACGACAAGCAGGCCATAATAACCGTATTTCCAGTGCAGTTCAGGCATGTATTTAAAATTCATACCGTAAATACCGGCGAGAAAAGTCAGCGGAATAAAGATGGTAGCGATTAGGGTCAGCAATTGCATGACCTGGTTCATTTTGAAGCTCACGGCGGATATGAAGAGATCCTGCAGGCCGGTAAGCATATCCCTATAGGTTTCTATAATTTCCAATACTTGTATAGTGTGATCATAAAGGTCGCGAATGAAGATTACACTGGATTCATCGACAAATGGACTCTCTGTTTTTGAAAAACGGCTGATGGCTTCCCGCAAAGGAGCCACGGATTTTCTGACGGTCAACAATTCTTTTTTCAAGGCGTGAATCTCTCCTTTACTGTCAGTTTCCTGTCCTTCCACGATTTTTTCTTCAAGGGTTTCAATAGTGTCCTCGATGTTGTCCAGAACGATATAATAATTATCCACGATCGTATCGAGGATCGCGTAGGCCAGGTAATCGGTACCTTTTTGCCGCATCTTTCCTTTTCCTCCTTTCAGCCGGTGGCGAACAGGTTCCAATAAGTCTTCGGCTCTTTCCTGGAAAGTAACGATTAACCCTTTCCTGAAAAAAATGGCGACCTGTTCTCTGGCTACCTGGCGGGTTTCCTGGTCAAAAGCCAGGGCCTGGATGACGATAAATACCCCGGACTCGTATTCATCGAACTTGGGTCTTTGATGCGTATCGGCAATATCTTCAAGGATAAGGGGGTGTATGTCAAAACTTTGACCGATGAGCTCAATCAGTTGCGTGTCATGAATACCACGAATATCATACCAATTCACTTTCTCATCGGTAGACACCTGGAAAGGAATGTTGGAATGGTTGTCCAGTTCTTTTTCCTCGATAAATGTGGCATCGTACTGGAGAAAGTGGAGGAGAATTTTTTCCACTTTCCTGTTGCCGGTGAAAACGACGGAACCAGGAGGAAGGCCGGGTTTTTTATTTCTTTTAATTCTTTTAGCCATCCGGTGTTATTTTTCTGTTTTAGGAAGAAGGTTTTTATGTACTATGGTACGGTGTGGGAATGGAATCTCTATGCCTTCTGCATCAAATCGTAATTTTATGCTTTCATAAAGGTCACAACTCAATTGGAAAGCGTCGCCGGTATCTTTGGCCCAGGCCCATCCCCTCAGGTTTACGGAAGAGTCTCCCAGGCCCAAAACTCTGACCGGAGCGAGGATCTCGCCATTTTCAATTTGTTCAGCCGTACGGGTGTCAAGAAGAAGCGGATGATTGAGGATTTCCTCCCTCATAACCCTCTTGGCCTTTGCAAGGTCAGAATCATAACTGATGCTAATATCGATCCACTTGCATATCTTGTCGTCCCCAAAATCCGAATTTACGATGATTTCATTGCTGATGATCGTATTGGGAATGATGATCCGTTTATTCTCAAAATTGCGGATTACAGTATGTCTTAAAGTGATGTCTTCCACGATGCCGAACATATCTTTGACCAACAACCGGTCATTGACGCGGAAAGGTTTGAAAACGACAATAAAAAATCCGCTGATTACATTACCCAGGGCGTGTTGGGAGGCAAAACCGACGGCTACTGCCAATATCCCGGCACCGGCAAGCAATGAACTAGCCAGGGCTCTCAGGTCGGGCATCATGAAAATGGCAATACTAAAACCGACCGTATAAATAGTCCCCGTAGCCACATGTCGTAAAAAAAGATAATTGGTCGGATCATTTTTCATGACCTCCGTTGACCGGCGGATGAGCCTTTTGAAAAAGCGGTTAACCAGGTAAGCAATGACCACTGTTGCCAGCATAATGCCGACAAAAAGACCAATATATTGAAGGTTGTCTAATATCTGTTGTTTCATTTTTTATGATTTAAAACCGAATCGTTTTCGACGACTGTTTTCATAGAATAAATATACGATTTTTTTGGTGGCCGGGTACTTCCCCTGTTCCCTGTTGGGGGGCTTTTACTCATTTCGCAATAGATACTCAATATCTTCTCTCCTTCTTTTGGTCATTTGAACCATGCAGTCGAGGTAAATAATACCGAGCATATGCCCCCTGGTATCCTTTTGAGGCCAGTTGGCTCTGGAACCTTCTCTTTATTAACCGATTAACGATGAAGAAGTTGTATTATTCTTTAATATAGGGAAGGTTTGCCCGGGTTATCAGGGCATCAGCCTTTTTCGTATTTCAGCCTCCAGCGTCACAGGTTCATAATCAAACCATGTTTTTAATAACTGATGATCTGCAGGTACCTGTTGAGCCAGATCCGGGGGGAAATTATTGAGTAATTTAAGGCTTTTGAATAAAAAACGGGGAAAAGTGCTGATTGGATAAGCGATCAGGGAAACCAGGTTGATGATGCCAAGGGGCAGGGTAACATGTTTTACTTCACGCACGGTAACAGCCCCGATTTTTTTAGCGACCTCAGGAAAAGTATAGGCCTCCGGCCCGGTCATCCTGATTCTTTGACCATTCAGGTCTTCCCTGGCGACTGTTTGTGCAACAATGGCCCCGACATCTTCGGGAGCAATGGAAGGGATCGCGTTTTTCCCTCCTCCGGGGACGGCCATTTTACCTTTCCTGAAAAAAGCAAAGAACAACTCGAAAGAAGGAGCAGCGCCCAGAATCGTCCAGTCGTAATCCGATTGTCTGATTTTTGATTCTATTTCAAGCATGATCGCACCGAAATCGGGTATTTTCAGGGCCTTGAGGACGGAAGGTCTCATTTCATAACCTGATACATAAACCAGTCGTTTTATCCCGGCTTTTCTGCCTTCCGACAGGATGTCCAGGACGGCGTCCCTTTCGATCTGTTGGCGTTTGCGGATGAGCTTGAAGGTGGCGGCAGAAAGACAGATTACAATGGCTCCCACCTCCTTTAGGGATTCGACGACGAGGCGGTGGTTCGTGACATCTCCTTCCATTATTTCTACCTCAGGATCCAGGATGTCCCTGGCCTTTGCGGCATTGCGGCTCAGCACCCTTACGGGTTGTCGCATGGTGACCAAATGCGCGACGATCCTTCGGCCGTAGTAACCGGTACCGCCGAATACGATGATCTTTCTGTTGTTCATTGCCCTTGATTGCTATTAAACGGCAACTTCTTCCATGAAATGCTCGAATGGGTTCCGGGCGATCTTTTCGGCCAGGTATTTATTGCTTCCTGTTTTTGAGAAATACACTACAATTGATTTTTCCATTGTCGAAAAATGATTTAGGTTAATGATGTTTCGAATTTTTACCACAATTGATGCACCTCTTTTTTGATGTACTGCTCGTAAATGGCATTCATTTTCTCCACCTGTTCCTGCGTCAGTTCAGGCAGGTCATAAACCGACAGGTTGGACAGCAGGTGTTCCTTTTTGGAGGCACCCGGAATGATGCAACTTACCTCCTTAAATTGTAAGATCCACTTCAGGGCGATAGGTGCCAGGTTGGTCATGCCCGGGAACAGTGCTTTCAGTTCTTCGACGGCTTTCAGCCCCAAATCGAAATTGATGCCGGAGAAAGTTTCGCCCTTGTCAAAAGCTTCCCCATTGCGGTTGAAGTTCCGGTGATCACCCGATTCGAAAGTGGTGTTTTTGTGGTAAAGCCCCGTCAGCAATCCGCTGGCCAGCGGCACCCTGACAATGAGGCCGATATCGCGCCGGGCAGCTTCACGGAACAAGAGTTCTGCGGGGCGCTGACGAAAAATATTGAATATGATCTGAATCGTAGTGACGTTGGGATATTCGATGGCTTTCAGGGCTTCTTCCACCTTTTCAACGCTGACGCCCAGGTTCAATATTTTGCCCTGTTCTTTCAGCCGGTCGAACAATTCGAAAATTTCCGGACGATAATAAACTTCGGTCGGCGGACAGTGTAGCTGAATGAGATCCAGCGTCTCCAGGCCGGTCCTGCGCAGACTGTCTTCTACAAATTGCTGCAAAGCTTTTGGGGTGTACCCTTCATTGACATGTGGATTGATCTGCCTGCCGCATTTGGTAGCCACAAACACCCGTTCTGACCGCGAGCGGACCACCCGGCCCACGGCTTTCTCGCTCAGGCCGTTTTCATAAACATCCGCTGTATCGATAAAATTGATGCCCCGGTCAATAGCACCATGGATGATCTCATCGGCACTTTTGTCATCGAAAGGAGATCCCCATTTGCCCCCCACCTGCCAGGTGCCCAGGGATATTTCGGAAATGTTGAATTGTGTCTTGCCTAATTTTCGGTAGTTCATTTGTTTATTTTTTTTAAAAGCTCTTTGCGCCCTCATCGCATACTTTGCGTTCCTTGCCTTTAAACACACCCAATCCCACTCCACAAAACTCCAACCCCAAATTTACCAATTTTCGTCCACAATTCCCAAATGGATGATCCGCCCTCCCGACATATTCACCGGGTTGGAACTCTTGCCGATAACCACACCATCCTCGGGACAATAATAATTTTTAAGAACCTCCCCAAAAGGGTTCCTCAATACTCCGATCAATTCGCCTTTTGTCACTTTTTGGCCGAGTTCCACGGGCACCTCCAGGAATCCGCCCTGGTCGATAAAAACCCAATAGGATTTTTTGCATACCACGGGTTTTGGCGTTGCGATAATGCGGTCAGGGATCATCCTCAGCCAGCTCATCACATTTTTAACCCCGGTTTCCCCTCTTTTGATCATATCTTCCTGGTACACCTGGGGATTGCCATATTCGATGGTAATGGTCGGAATACCTTTCAAAACGGCTTCTGCCCGCATGGTACGGGTGGCGGCTATTCGTTCATCGGCGCTGGGAATACCCTTGTTGTTGAGCACGATATCGCAATTCTGGATCAGCGCCATTTTGGCCATTTTTTCATCCTCCATATCCGCCCGGACATACAGTGAATTCACCCTTCCGAAACTGGCGGTATGCATATCGATCATATAGTCCAGTTTCGGCAGAATCTTTTGGTTGATCTGCCAGACGTATTGCTGACTGCGATTGCCGTTGACCTTGCCGGGGAAATTCCGGTTAAGATCCTCTTCATCAAAGAACCTCCTCGTATGCATGGGAATACTGATCGCATTGAGCCCGGGAATACCGACGAGCGTGCCGGAAAAAGTTTTCATATCCAGTTGCTCAAAGGCTCCCTGGATAATTTTGATGCCATTCAGCTCATTGCCGTGCAGGGCCGCCGTAAGCCCGAGAACAGGACCTTTTGTTTTTCCCCTGGCAATGATCAGCGGAACCAAAATAGGTTGCCCCATGCCATTGTCCATGATTTTTAGCCAGAAATGTTTGATCTGGCCGGGGCCCACCGCCTCCAGATCAATGGTGTCGATAACAGGAATATCGGAATTTACCTGGCCAAAGGAACTCATTGGAACCAGTAGGCAAAAAAGGAAAATCTTAAAATGGTGTGATTTCATTTCATTGTTTTTAGACCTGCAAATTGCTTCCAAAAATGTTAAAAAATAAATAAACCGCAAAATTTGGAAGTGTTTGGGTCGTGGGTTAGGTGTTTTGCGACAAAAAATGACTTTTTTCCAAAACCCAAACCTTTTGCCCACTCACTTTTACACCTGCCTTCCTGCGTCTGCAGGCAGGTTTTAAATTCCTTGTTTTACACCTGCCTTCCTGCGTCTGCAGGCAGGTTTTACATTTAAAAAATACTTCAAATAATCAAAAAATTTCTATTTCAGACAGTTTTTGAAAATTCGGGATGAACTCATGTTTCGCGGAGTGACGGCCTGACTCAGAGTCCGGACACAGGACACATGCCCAAAGACCCATGCCACAAGCCCAAAAAACTCCCCAACGCCATATTCCCTGAAAAATTAAACCACTATTACACTTATTCCGTATCTTGTAGGGATATAATCAACTATAAAATTATTTGTTTATGTCCCGGTTCCTTTTCACATCCATCGTCATATTATGCCTTTTTTTCCTCTCAGACAAATTAGCCGCCCAAACAGAAGTGCAGGCCTGGAGCAATATCACCGGCATCCGTGTGTCGGGACAAATGTATCGCTTTGAAAGCAGCTTAAGGCTCGTCGAAAACGACTGGCGGCAGGAGCGGGCGACAGCCCAGGAGCGCAACTGGTCCACTTACCAAAGGAAAGGCGACGCACAAATAGTGCTTTGCCATATAGATAGCTTGTTTTTTACCCAGACGGTTCGCGACAACGGCCCCGGCAAAGCCAGTGTCCAGGTAGTATTCGATCCCCGTAAGGATAAAGAAATTTTTGGAACCTTTTTTCATCTGAATCTGCCGGCAGCCGATTTTTCCGATGCCAATATCCAAATGTTAGATCCCGCCGCATTGGATATGAAAACCTATGCTGCCCTCCCCGTGGGCGAAAATGAAATCATGCGCGTCAGGGCCAAAGGTCTTACCCTCGAATCTTCACGAAGGACCATGACCGTTCTGGCCGACGAGCCCGTGATCATTATCGTAAAATTACACCCCGTGACAGGCGATTTAGGGCTTTACTTCACGCTGCAGACCGGCGCAGCCAAAATGGGACAGCAAACAACCCGCCTTTTTGACATTGCCGTGCAGGGAATGGCCGATACACCTCCCGTTACGCTGAAATTATTCCCCGATTATCCGGGTAACACCTTCCTGGGCTTCGGAGGAAATTTCCGGCTTCAAAATGCCGATACCGACCCGCAGGTCATCGACTATTGCCTCAACAACATGGACGTCAGGATGGGACGAGTGGAATTGCCCTGGCAGTTGTGGCATCCTATCGACAGCATCAATCCTATGAGCGTGGCTCGCCGTGGCGAGATTCACCCGCAGGTGAAAGCCGCCATGGAAATGGCACAGCGGCTCTACAAAACAGGCATGCCCGTTTTGCTGGCGGCCTGGTATCCACCCCATTGGGCAGCTGAAGGCAAAGTGGAAAGGGATCCCCACCACCCCGACGGTACCTATGGCAACCCGCTACGCCAGGACAAGATGGAAGAAATTTACGCCTCCATTACCAGTTATATCCTTTATCTCAAAGAAAACTACGGGGTGGAAATCTCCATGTTTTCCTTCAATGAATCCGACCTGGGCATCAACGTTCGCCAGACCCCTGAAGAACACGCCGCTCTGATCAAAGGACTCGGTGCCTACATGCGCTCAAAAGGCCTCAAGACAAAATTGCTGTTGGGGGATACCGCCGATGCCAACGGTTTCGAGTTCGTCAACGTAGCACTCGATGATCCCGAAACCTGGGATTACATCGGGGCCGTTTCTTTTCACTCCTGGCGCGGCTGGAAAAAGGAGACCTTGCTCGAATGGTACGAAGCCGCCGACCGCCTCAATGTGCCCCTAATCGTTGGCGAAGGCAGCATTGATGCCGCCGCATGGCGCTACCCGGGCATCTTCGAGGAGTCGCATTATGCCATGGAAGAGATCAAACTGTACATTCGTATTTTGGCCATTTGCCAGCCACAGGCCATCCTGCAATGGCAGTTGACCGCCGACTATTCTCCCCTCTCCGGAGGCGGTATTTTCGGTAACGATAAAAAACCATTGCAGCCCACCCAGCGCTTTTGGAATCTCAAACAACTGGCTCACACCCCTGCCGGCCTCCAGGTGCTGCCCCTCACTTCCGATGCCGATGAAATGTACGTAACGGCCCTCGGCGACCCAAAACAAAAACACTTCGTTTTCCATATCGTCAACGACGGCCCCGCCCGCGAGGTCATCCTCACCGGGTTACCCCCAAAACTCAAACGACTGCAACTTTACATGACCGACAAGACCAGCAATATGGAAAAAGGGGAACAATATGATGTAAAAGAAGGAAAGGTCGGCTTCAGGATAGGACCCGCCTGTTTCGTCAGCCTGATGAGTGAATGATCATTTAGGGGCCTCCCCGACCTCTGCCGTCCCAGGCCGGCAACGGTCGGGGCGCTACGTTGCGTGGCTCGCTGTTCGCTCGGCCCTCCCGTTGGTCGGTCTTCGGCTGCGCCTCACCACTCCACATCGCTAGGCCGGGACATTTCCCCTGTCGTGAATACCCCTCTTTCTCCCGACAAAGATCTCCAACTGTTTTAATGTCCGGAAAAATAGGCTAAAAAAAGTTCAAAATGGTTTCACTGGCTTAAAAACCCTTCCCACTTGCGGTATTGGATTTCGCTTCGCTCAACCTGAAACAACTTTTTTAAAGTACATACCGAAGATACCTGTTTTTCGCAGGCTGAAACCCCAGTCGCTGGTATAATTGTAATGCCCGGTCATTGGAAGGAATCACTTCCAAAAACACGGCCTTAAAATCTTCGCCAACGCTGCCCAGCAGGTGTTGGATAAAATGCGTTCCGATCCCTTTTTCGCGAAATTCTTCCTTGACAAACAGCTCATCCAGGAAAAGCAGCAGTCCGCCATACTCATTACTCCAGTAGCGGATCAGAATTGCGTAACCGATGATGTTTTCTGACCTGGACAGGAGCATGATTTGCCCGTTTTCAGGATGTGAAGCCAGAAAATCGATCGTCCTTTCGATTTTATCTTCCGACATTTTTTCTCCTTCAGGGTCATCCCTGTACAAGGCATGGATCATTTCCATTAATTCGGCTTTGTATTGATCGTGGTAAGGAAGGTATAAATCAGGCATGAGAAGTTTTTTTTAGTATGGTTTTTTTAAAAGAAGAGCAAGATACTGATGAAAAAAGGAATTCGTGCTGTTTCACCGGGTGGAGTGATTTGCTTTTCAATGGAATATTGACAAATGTCATTTCATGCTCCCGGAAAAGGGACTAAATTTATAATGCGTGTTCCAAATGTATTGTTAACCATTCCAAAACCAATTATTATGATTACTGAAAATAAAATTTTTAACCTGCCCTCCCTGATGGGGATCTTTATTGCCTTAATTTTCTTTTTCGTTTTTACCGGATGTGTGAGTGAAGGCAGTGGATTTGCATTGCCCGATGGCGATGCCGCCGCCGGAAAGATCGATTTTGTCCAGTTGAATTGCAACGCCTGCCACAGCATTGCAGATATTGAATGGCTGGGCAATGAGGAAAATTTAAAACTGCCCCTGGGAGGCAAGGTCCCAACGATCAAAACCTATGGTGAACTGCTTACCGCCGTCATCAATCCTTCTCACAAGATCAGCAAATCATTGCCGGGCGCCCTGGTGGACTCCCTCGGGCACTCAAAAATGAAGATCTACAACGAAGTCATGACGGTTCAGGAGCTGGTGGATATCGTTACCTTCCTTCAAGCGGAATATGATGTTATCGTGCCTGAGCATACGCAGCAATATCCGAATTTTTAAAGGGGGTAGATTTTAAGTATTGCCAAAACCATGCAATGATTCGTTGGAATTTTATGCCATAAGTATCTTAAAATCACCTGAATCATCCAATTATAAAGGAGGGATTATTTATTTTATTCTAATTCATCGCAATTTGAATGAATTTGAATGATTTTTACCCCAACTCAAAAGTAGTCACCCCAAACACGTTCTCTATTTTCATCTCAGGTGCCTTGCCGTAGTACATGCGCGCGCATTCAAAAACATACCTGGTCTGATACTTCTGTGTAAGAGCCATTGCCGCTGAATTCACAACCGGAATATCCATGTATAAGGGTTCCCCGATGACAGCATTCAGGCAAGCCTTGTACAATTCTTCTGCGACCAGGCCGTCATCTGCAAATAAGGGACAAATTTTAAATCCGGTATTCACTTTTCTGACCACCGCAAATCCCTTTATTTTACCATTGTCGAGGTATTTAAAGGTTTTTACCCCGGGCATTTTGAGCCAGGGTTTAAGAAATTGCGGGCGCGCAAATCCAAAACATTTTTGATCATAAGCCAGGACAGATTCCATGTCGTCTTCCACGATGGAAGATATTTTTTCGTCGACCTCAAAAGGTTCGCCGGTCTTTTCATGACGCTCATCCCTGAAGGCAATTTCAAAGCCTCCTTTTTCATAAAACGGTTGCATCGTGACAACACCGTCCATGCCGATTGCTGCGCCTTCCTCCAGTCTCGACAACAATGTGTCCCGTCGTTGGTACCATAACTTCCTGCCGACCCCGCATGATCTGTATTGGGGTTTGACAATAAAAAATCCCATGAAGCCGAAAGCTCCTCCGTAAGAAACGATGGAACCGCCACCAATCAGTTCCCCTTCTAAGTAACAGCCGTAAAAACCCTCAGGATCAGTAGCCCAAAAAACTTCCGCATCATGCAGCCCAGGATTCCAGCCTTCTTCCCTGGCCCATTGCATAAGCGTATTCAGCCCTTCAAGGCCCATGGGATGAAATTGTAATTTATTTATCTCGATCATCAATATGAGTTGTCAATTATTCGTAGTGCTTTTGCATGTATCGCGTTCCATCTCAATCAGGATCGTCGATATTGCGGTAGTTATGCCTTCACAGAATTTGAATTCATTTTATGTGTTTATCCATTAAATCAATCACCTGCAACCTGATCGCTTCCTCCACCGGGAGCAACGGTTTCCTGGCTGGTCCGCCATACAAACCCACATAATCCATGGCCGCCTTTAATGCCGGCACGCCCCATTTACTGGTCACCGCGGCATTCACCGGGATCAATTCCAATTGTTTTTTTTGTGCGCTTTCCATATCGCCTGAAAGGAAATCATGGTAAACTCCGAGGCACTTTTCGGGGGCTATATTCGCCAGGGCCAGGATGCCGCCAATGGCTCCCATCGTTAAAGCCGGCAGCAAAAAGCCGGCAGAACCAGCCAGGAGCTGAAAGCTGGGTTTGGCCATTCTTTTGATATCCCCCATTTTTACCATATTGCCCCCGGAATCTTTCAGCCCAATAATGTTTTCGTGACCGGCAATCCTCACTATGGTTTCTGCATCCATATCCAATCCAGAGTTCGCCGGCATGTTATAAATGATCACAGGGAGGGTTGAAGCCTCGGCCACTGTCCAATAGTGAGCAATTAAAGCTTCCCGCGTCATTTGGCCTTTATAATAGAATGGATTCAGCACCAATGCCGCATCGGCGCCGGCAGCTGCAGCTGCTTTGGTATTGTTTATGGTCTCCCGGGTGGATTGTCCCCCGGTTCCGGCCAGCATGATTTTATCCGAAGGGATGGCTTCCCTCGCTGTAGCGTAAACTTCGTGTATTTCCTTTTCTGAAAGATTGACCAATTCACCATTGGACCCAAGAACCAGGAAGCCTGACAAGTCATATCGACTTAATTGAGCAATGTTATCACTTAATTTGCACGGCGCGAAATTTTCATTTTTCTCAAACGGAGTAGGCAGGGGCGGAAAAATGCCGTTTAATTTTAGCATAACGGGAATCGTTAAACGTGCTGATCAAAAAGGATCGTGTTGCCATCCGGATCCATTACCATAAAGCTTGCGGGCCCGGAATTATGCTCATCCGCTTCGGTCATTAATGGGACGTCATTGCTTTTAAGCTGTCGCTGAATATCCCTGATATCATCAAATGATTCCAATGTATTGGCACTTTCATCCCATCCCGGATTAAAGGTTAATATGTTTTGTTCAAACATTCCCTGGAAAAGGCCTATTATGGCATTATTGTTTTTCATGATGAGGTAATTCTTCTCTATATCCCCGGCAAAGACGGAAAAGCCGAGGTTTTCATAAAATTGCTTTGAGACTTTGATGTCCTTGACACTGAGGCTAATGGAAAAGGCTCCTAATTTCATATTTGCTTGTTTTTTTGATTAATCTGGTTATCTGACAAAACTTTCCCAATATAAAACAAACCTACCCAATTACCTAAGCCCTGGTTGTTACAATTAATGAAAATCCAGTTTAAATCACTGAATATCAACGTATGATAATCAAAATAACCGTTTACAAACGGCTACAAACGGCATTAAACGGTTATTCTCCGGATAAACGGACAGGAGTAATGCATATTTGCAGGAAACAAAAAGCCTGAAATTTATAGTGATTTTATGTCCCGGGCGAAAAACTTTTACCTGAAAAATTCCTTGCAAATGAAAGAAGAATTCCTCCATTACCTCTGGCGCTTGCGTCGCTTTGACCTGAAAGAAATGAAAACTACAGAAGGAGAGTCCATAAGTATTATATCGACAGGTATCCTGAATCATGACGGCGGGCCCGATTTTATGGACGCACGCATCAGGATAGGCGATACCCTGTGGGCCGGTAATGTCGAAATTCACATCAACGCTTCGGACTGGTCCTTGCATTCTCACCAGAAAAACAGGGCTTACGACAATGTGATTCTCCATGTGGTGTACGAAGAAGACCGTCCCGTGTTCCATCCGACAGGGGAGCGCATTCCCTGCCTGGAACTCCGACGACGCATAAAACCGCGTGTGTTTAAAATGTACGAAAAACTCATGAGCAGTGAAAAGTGGATTCCCTGTCAGTTTCATTTCCATGAGGCACCAGAAATCACCCGCAAGTTATGGCTGGATAGGCTGATGGTAGAACGCCTGGAAAACAGGTACGAAACCATTGCGGCCATACTTGAATCCAATAAAAACAATTGGGAAGAAACCTTTTACCAATGCCTTGCCCATGGGTTCGGACTAAAAGTGAATACCGAGCCTTTTGAGCAACTGGCCCGCAATCTGCCGTTACTGACCTTATCTAAACACCGAAGCCAGCTCTTCCAGATCGAGGCCCTTTTATTCGGACAGGCAGGCTTCCTCGGATTTGACTTTGCGGAAGATTATCCCAACAAACTTAAAAAGGAATATTCCTTTTTAAAAGAGAAATACGATCTCACTCCCATGTCTTCGGCTTCCTGGAAGTTTCTTCGCATGCGACCGGCCAATTTTCCTTCTATCCGCATTGCCCAGTTGGCCATGCTCATCTTCCAGACGACGCATTTATTCAGCAAAATAATGGCCGCATCCAAAGTGGAAGAAATAGAAAATGCCCTCACGGTGTACACCTCATCCTACTGGGAATCCCATTATGTTTTCGACAAACCCACCGAAATGAAACGCCGAAAAGGGCTAGGAAAGCCAGCGATCCAACTCATTATCATCAACATAATTGCGCCCCTCCTTTTCCTTTACGGAAAGCAAAAGGCCGATGAAAAATACAAAGAAAAAGCTTTCAAACTGCTCGAGCAGATCAAGCCAGAGCAAAACAAAATCATCCGTCAATGGCAGGAACTTGGCATGAAACCCGAATCAGCTTACCAAACCCAGGCCCTCCTCCAATTAAAAAATAAGTATTGCGACGCAAAACGCTGCGCCGACTGCGCCATAGGCAATGCCATTTTCGGAAACCTTTAAGCCGCCCCCCAAAAAAAAACACCCCACGAAGCAAAAACCACCCCGCTTGCGGGGTCAAATTTGACAAAAAAACAAACAATTCAGACAAATCACCCCGTCAAATTTGGGGGTGGCCCACGCCGGATCAACAAAGTTGCCTGACCACGGGAAGGCCCAAATTTGGGTGTGGCCCTCCCGTCCTCGACAAAGTTACCTGATCACGGGAACGTCAAATTTGGGGGTGGTCCACGCCGGATCAACAATATTACCTGACCACGGAAAGGCCCAAATTTGGGTGTGGCCCTCCCGTCCTCGACAAAGTTACCTGATCACGGGAACGTCAAATTTGGGGGTGGCCTTCTCGCATCAGCAAAGTTAACTAAGTACGAAAAGCAGAAACTCATTACAAGTCAGCCTCCCTTTCGCTTGCTGGCTCAGTATTGAAAGAGATCAAAAAATGTCAAAATATTATGAAAGAAACGAATAAAAACAATTTTCATCATTACAATAAAAGACTGCAAGGGTATGCCAATAAAAACAGAAAAACCATGACCAAATCAGCCGCTTGGATGTGGAAATACCTGTTGAGTAAAAGACAAATGAAAGGATACCAATTCCGCCGTGAGCGACCTGTATTAAACTACATTGCCGACTTCATGTGTTTCGATTTATCCTTAATCATTGAAGTGGATGGAATAACCCACCATGGTGAAGCTGCCCAGCAAAGAGATGCGATAAGAGATAAAAACCTGGAAGCGGCCGGATTCACCGTATTGAGGTTCGATAGCCTGGATGTACTTAACCACATCAGTGAGGTAAAAATAAAAATCGAAAACTGGATCGACAAAAATGCCACAATACCACCCCCCGGCCCCCGAATGCGCTACAAAAAATAACCCCACGAAGCAAAAACCACCCCGCTTGCGGGGTCAAATTTGACAAAAAACCCAAACAATTCAGACAAATCACCCCGTCAAATTTGGGGGTGGTCCACGCCGGATCAATAATATTGCCTGATCACGGAAAGGCCCAAATTTGGGTGTGGCCCTCTCGTCTTCGACAAAGTTGCCTGATCACGGGAACGTCAAATTTGGGGGTGGTCCACGCCGGATCAACAATATTGCCTGATCACGGAAAGGCCCAAATTTGGGTGTGGCCCTCCCGTCCTCGACAAAGTTGCCTGATCACGGGAACGTCAAATTTGGGTGTGGCCCTCCCGTCCTCAACAAAGTTGCCTGATCACGGGAACGTCAAATTTGGGGGTGGTCCACGCCGGATCAACAAAGTTGCCTGACCACGGGAACGTCAAATGAAAGAGTACCAGTTTCGCGGGGAGAGTGTTGTATTAATTCAAACAAACCCTTGCCCCAAAATGCCGAATACCGTATATTTAGCAGAAATTACAAAAACTGCTAAATTACAAATGTCCCAGATCGAAATCAGACCACATCACGCGGAGCAACTGCCGTATTCCGTGGAAGAAACACTGAATCGCCTTCGCAAAAGCCTAAACGCCGAAGGACAGGCCATAACAGGAACCATCACCGGTCAACATGTTACCTTAAGGTTACCGGAAGAGGAACAACACTTTTGGACCCCTGAGCTGAGTCTCGATTTCGAGGAGGACGGCGAAGGAACCTACCTGCGAGGATTGTGTGGTCCGAAACCATCGGTTTGGTTGATGTTCATCTTCTTTTATTTTTTACTGGGAGCGGCGATCGTCATCATTTTCATCATCGGCTACAGCCAGAAAAACCTGGGATTGTCGGCAGATATTTTATGGCTGATTCCCATACTGATTGGAATGGTGATCGCTATCTACCTTACGGCGCGGGCTGGCCAGCGCCTGAGCCAGGATCAAATGGTACAACTGAGAGAGTTCCTGGCGAATTCCCTGGATCATGAGGTGCATTAGAAAAATATTTTTATTGAAATAAATATGCGGCCAGAAAAATCATTACGGAATTTATTTTTAAAGATCGGCTTTGTGATCACCCTCGCTTTGTCCTTCAACCCTGTAGATGGTTATATTGAGCCCGTAGTGATTTCCCTCCCGGTGGTGGTATATAATGAATGGGTGACCAAAGAACTTACTTTTCAAGATACTAAGACTTGCCGGCATCAATTTTTTTCCCAGGTTCCCGCATCACAATATTTTGATGAAAGGAAATTTTTTTTCCCTTATTTTTTCAGGCTCATCCATTATGACCGATTGGTAAAAGTTCAACTCCAGCACTGTACTATTTTAAACAGATTGCCGATTTCCTTTGACAGGATAATGCCTAAACGCCACGGTTTGCCAACAGGAGGGGAAGAATTTATTGCTTAGCTTTTGCCAACAAGAAATGATAGGTATCCGATGCTTTTTGATCGGAATGCCTTTTGGAATTCAGCTAAACAATATAAAATGAAATTTTTTCAAAAGATAAAGGAAGCGGTAGATCCTTCACTGGGTTTTTTCCAAAATGATTTGTCAAACTACCAGAAATTGGCAGCTCAAATCAACGATATTTATCAAAAAATTGAACCATTAAGCGATCGGGAATTACAGCAATCAGGGAAAGATCTGATGACGCGCGCGCGAGGAGGGGAGCATTTAGATTTTCTTTTACCAGAGGTTTTCGCCCTGGTAAAAGAAACCTGCATCCGGCAATTGGGCTTGGTTCCTTTTGAGGTACAACTGATGGCAGCCATTGCGCTCCATGAAGGAAAGTTGGTGGAAATGCAAACCGGGGAAGGCAAAACGCTTGCCGCGGTCTTTCCGGCTTTGCTCCATGCACTGACAGGCAGAGGCGTACACGTACTCACCTTTAACGATTACCTGGCCAGAAGAGATGCTACGGAAATGGGCGCCGTTTATAGTTTCCTGGGGCTATCGGTAGGCTATATCAGCGAACAAATGTCGCCGCAAGACAGAAAAAAGGCTTATGCCTGTGATGTCACCTACGCAACGGCTAAAGAAGTCGGGTTTGACTACCTGCGTGACTTCATCGCTTATGAAAAGCAAGCAATCGTATTGCGTTCACTTCATTACTGCATCGTCGATGAGGCGGATGCCATTTTGATTGATGAAGCCCGGACACCGCTGGTGCTGGCAGGCAGCCTGGTGGAATCCGGACTGGACCATTATGCGATCGCCGGGTTGGTGAGCCAGTTGAATCCGGAGATAGATTTTGAACTGGATGATAATGCCCAAAATGTATTCCTCACGGATGCCGGAATAAAAAAAGTAGAAACCGGACTTGGCCTTCCGGATCTTCATGCCGCCGTAAATTTTGAATGGCAATCGGCGGTAAACCTGGCGTTACATGCCAGAATATTACTCCGAAAGGATGTCGATTATATTGTCAAAAATGAAGAGATTCATCTGGTCGACGAGTTTACGGGAAGGATCGTTAAAGACAGGAAATGGCGCAATGGATTGCAGACCGCAGTGGAGGCAAAAGAGGGAGTCGAGATCCGTTCGGAGGGAAGCATTCTCAATTCCATTAGCCTGCAACACCTGTTGCGTAAATACGACCGTCCGGCTGGCATGACAGCTACTGCCCGTCAATCTGCCGCGGAGTTCGCTGAATTTTATGGATTGACCACCGTGATCATTCCGCCCAATAAAAAATGCCTTCGGGTTGATTTTCCCGATCGGGTATTCACTTCCCGTTTGGCAAAAAGACGTGCTTTGATTACAGAAATAATAAACATTCATCAAAAAGGACAACCTGTTTTGATCGGAACGTTGAGTGTCAAAGAATCGGAAGAACTGGAGAAAGCCCTGCAGGAAAGTGGTATGGAGGGGAAAGTACTAAACGCCAAAAACGATGAAAAAGAAGCAGCGATCATTGCAGAAGCCGGACGCAGGGGAGCCATCACAATTTCCACCAATATGGCTGGCAGAGGTACAGACATCAAACTCGGTGGCTGTGACGGTATTCAAAAAAAGGAAGTCGAGCAATTGGGCGGGCTCTACGTGATCGGTACCAACAAACATGAAAGTGCCAGGATCGACCTCCAATTGAGAGGTCGTGCAGGCAGGCAGGGTGATCCCGGAGTTTCTCGTTTTTTTGTCAGCTTTGAAGATGAGTTGATGGTAAGGTTTAACCTTCAGGAAATGCTCCCCAAAAAATACCAAAAGCTGCAAATCGAAAAAGCCATTTCTGATCCCGGGATCGGCATCTTTCTCAACGATACCCAAAAGGTGATCGAAGGGCGTTTTTTTGATATGAGAAAGATGCTTTTTGAATATGCTTCCTTCCTGGAAAAACAACGTATCATTTTCCAGGAAGAACGACAAATGCTGCTGCTGGAGGAAGATTTTATGATCGAAAAATACCGACCATTTTTAGAGCGGTATCCTAAAAATACGGCACTGCTGCAAAAAGCTAAAGCATTCATTTTGTTTGCATACGATAAAAACTGGGCCGACCACCTCGATTACATGATGCAGGTCAGGGATGGCATACATCTGCAGCGTTTTGGAGGCTTTAACCCGTTGCGGGTATTCAGGCAAAATGCAGACGAACATTTTCAAAACATGCAACTTCTTCTGGAAAATGAAATAAAGGAAAATCTGGCCCGACTCCTGAAAAACCCTGAGTTGAGCCTGGAGGCTATGGGGATGAAACGCCCCTCAGCCACCTGGACCTACATCATCAGCGATAATACTTTCGGTGACCAGTTGTCTATCATGCTGCTGGACAATTCCAATATTGGTTTTCAGGTAGATTTTATTTCCGCATTTTTTTTAGCTATTTTTAGTCTTGTGAAAAAATGGAGAAGGAAGCGATCTTAAACTCAATGGTCAAAGTAAACTTAACCTGCAAAGGAGAGTCAAAATTTATTTTACCTTCTATTGAGGATATTATTCGGAGGTTTTAAATATTTTGCGGGCTGAAGGATCGATTTCGTTTATGCTGTAAAAAAGTACCATGGATGCTGTTTTTAAAAAATTGAACTATAAAGACCAAACCTATCGTTTTTCCTGAAAAAAAGTTCTCAACAGCTGGCTGCACTCTTCTTCCATCACGCCGTATTCGATTTTGGTTTTGGGATGCAGCACTTTTTTCCCGAACCGCATGAATCCTCTTTTATCATCAGCGGCTCCATACACTATTCTTTCCAGCTGGGCCCATTGTGCTGCACCTGCACACATGACACAAGGTTCCAACGTGACATAAAGGGTACACTCATTCAGGTATTTGCTGCCCAGGAAATTGGCCGCGGCAGTGATGGCGATGATTTCCGCATGGGCCGTCACATCTTTTAATAATTCCGTTTGGTTATGGGCGCGGGCAATTATCTTATTTTGGCAAACGACGATGGCGCCCACAGGGATCTCGCCTTTGAGGGCAGCTATTTTCGCCTGCTTGATAGCTTGCTCCATATAATGTTCATCACTATTTATCGTCAACATTTTTAAATATTTAATTGTCTTTTAAAATTTATTTTCAATACTTTTGCGGATGGAAAATCAAAAAGCAATAAAAAATAAGTTTTTTGAAGATGGCCTGACCTTCGATGACGTTCTGCTCATCCCGGCCTATTCAGAAGTACTGCCACGGGAAGTTGACTTCTCAACTAAAATCACCCGTGACATAAAACTCAACGCTCCTATTGTTTCCGCTGCCATGGATACGGTTACTGAAAACAAGCTGGCGATCGCTATTGCCAGGATGGGCGGTATGGGCATTATCCACAAAAATATGACCATCGCCGAGCAAGCCGAACAGGTTCGTAGTGTGAAACGTTCGGAGAGCGGGATGATTGTCGATCCGGTGACTTTAACCAAAGATGCTTCCATTGCCGATGCCATAGCGCTCATGCGCCGTTTCAAGATCGGGGGCATTCCTATCGTCGATCATCAAAATAAACTCGCCGGCATTCTCACCAACCGTGATCTGCGCTTCGAAAACGAAGTAAAACGTCCGGTAAGTGATTTGATGACCTCGAAAAACCTGGTGACGGCTCCGGTGGGTACTGACCTCCAACAGGCGCGGCTCATTCTGCAGCGACATAAGATCGAAAAACTCCCTGTCGTGGATGACACCGGTATCCTGTGCGGACTCATCACCTACAAAGATATCATGAAAGTGCAGGATTTTCCGAATTCCTGTAAAGATTCTTTGGGAAGGCTGGTGGTCGGTGCCGCTGTCGGGGTTACTGCGGATATGATGCAAAGGGTGGATGCGCTAGTAAGGGTTAATGTGGATGTCATTTGCCTTGATACGGCTCACGGTCACTCCAAAGGGGTGCTGGATGCCATCCGTGCGGTGAAAGCAGAGTACCCTGACTTGCAGATTGTCGGTGGAAATGTGGCTACCGGGGAAGGAGCGCTTGCGCTTGCCCAGGCCGGAGCAGATGGCGTTAAAGTAGGGGTAGGCCCGGGAAGTATATGTACCACCCGGATAGTTGCCGGGGTGGGCGTACCTCAGCTTTCCGCCATTTACCAGGCTTACGAAGCTGTCAAACATCTGGGCATTCCGATCATCGGTGACGGAGGGATCCGTTATTCAGGAGATATTGTGAAGGCACTGGCCGCAGGAGCAAGTTCTATTATGGCGGGGAGTTTATTTGCTGGAGTGGAAGAGGCTCCCGGAGAAACCATCATTTACGAAGGCCGTAAGTTCAAAGTCTATCGCGGAATGGGATCTATTGGCGCCATGGAACTCGGCTCAAAGGATCGCTACTTTCAGGACGTAGAGGATGATATCAAAAAGCTGGTGCCCGAAGGGATAGAAGGCAGGGTTCCTTATAAAGGCTCCCTGGCAGAGGTGGTGATTCAATACCTTGGTGGATTACGTGCAGGAATGGGCTATTGCGGTGCACCGGATCTTGAAACATTGAGATCCTCTAAATTTGTGAAGATCACCAGCGCTGCCGTGACGGAAAGCCACCCTCACAATATAACGATTACCAAAGAAGCGCCTAATTACAGTCAGAGAAGATAAATTTGCTGCTGGTGGCCGGGGGGATTAAATCAGATACCCAGCTACCAGCAACGAGCAACCAGTTTCAACATGCCGCTTTCACATTCATTCTACCTTCGAGATGATGTCGTCAGGGTGAGCAGGGATTTACTCGGAAAATTCCTCGTGACACGGATTGACGGGGAACTGACTTCAGGCATGATCACAGAGACCGAAGCCTACAGAGGGCTGGACGATAAAGCAAGTCATGCATTCAACAACCGCCGAACCAAAAGAACGGAAACCATGTTCCGGCAAGGAGGTTGCGCTTATGTGTACCTTTGTTACGGTATTCATCATTTATTTAATGTGGTGGTGGGAGAGGAAGGCCTGGCCAATGCTGTCCTGATCAGGGCTGTTGAGCCTGTCGATAATGTGCCGTTAATCCAGCAAAGACGGAAAATTCCTAAAATGAAACCACAATTAACCGCAGGTCCGGGCGTTATGAGTAGGGCCCTGGGGATAAAAACCCATCTGGATGGAACAACCTTGTTGGATGAAAAAGGGGCGATATGGATCGAAGACAGGGGGATCCGTTTTACCGAAGATCAAATTCAAAGTGGTCCAAGGATTGGGGTCGATTATGCCGGAGAATGTGCCGGATGGCCCTGGCGATTTTACATCAAAGACTCCATTTGGGTCAGTAAAAAATAATACATGAGAAGATTAGTTGAAACTTACCAAACGACCCTTTTGAAATGCCTTGCACTTTTTTTAATTATTAATCTAGTGCCCTTAGACCTTTCTGCACAGGAGGAAGAAAATATCCGGTATGAGAATTATGTTTATCTCGATAACATACGGTCAGTAAAATTACATGTGGACGGGGATCCCATAAGCTTGCCTATGCTTCCACTGAATGGCGGGGCAAGATTTGAATTGTCCTTTGATGACCTGGGGCCGGATGTAAAAACCTATACCTATACTTTTGTTCATTGCGACAAAAACTGGCAACCTTCTCCACTGACTACCATGGAATACGTGGACGGTTTTTTAAATGAATTGCTGGATGATTACGAGTTTTCCAATAAAACGCTGACGGAATACACACACTATTCTTTGGTTTTTCCGAACGATGATGTGACCTGGACCATTTCAGGCAATTACCTGCTGATCATCCACGAAGATGATGTGGACGGCAAAAGGCTGGCAATTACCCGCAGGTTTATGGTGGTGGATTATAATTCCCTTGTGGATATTGAGCTCAAGCCGGTGTCACCGGCCATGGCGGGGAGGCTGAAAACTTATCATGAATTCGACTTTGTAGTCAATCATGAGAAAACCCCCATACGCAATCCGGAAAGAGAAATTTCAGCGGTCGTATTACAAAATCAGCGGTGGGACAATGCCATTATGGATATTCCCCCGACCTATACCCGTGGTAATTCCATTGTCTTTGATTACCAGGGGAGGATCGCCTTCCCGGCAGGAAAGGAATTCAGGTTTTTTGATCTGAGAACGTTGCGTACACGCTCACTGGGCATCCATGAAATCCTGCGTTTTGGAGACCACTATGAGGTGGTTCTGGATAAGGATGCCAAACGAGGAGCCCTGGCCTATCTTTTCAGGGAAGACCTCAACGGCGGGTTCGTCATAGACAATTTTGATGGTTATATTCCGGAAGTTTCGGCGGATTATGCCGATGTGTTTTTTGCCCTCTCAAGCCCTACCGAATACGATGATGCTGATATTTTCATCGTCGGGGCCTTCAACGACTGGCGCCTCAAGGACAAAATGGTTTACAATGATGCCATCAATAGTTACGTGGCAAAAATTCCCTTTAAGCAGGGATTTCATAACTACGCTTATGCTTTTCAACCCAAAGGTAGCAGGGAAACAGATAGAGCGGGACTGAATTTATCAGAACTCGAAGGCGACTGGTATGAAACGGAGAATGAATATACCTTTCTCATTTATTACCATCCCATCGGCTCCAATTACGATCAACTCGTTGCCAGCCTGGTTTATGTAAGTCATTAGCCGGGAACTTCTGAAACTTATGGTCTTCTCGCCGGGAAAATGTGTCTTTTTGAGAAAAGGACGTCTAAAAAGTACAAACATCCTTTAATATTATGCAAAAGAACATATTTATCCTCGTTTTTGCTTTCATGGGTTTGACTACATTTGCCCAGACACAAACTGTTGATTCGACTGTAGTTATTAAGCAGGAAACTGTTCAACAACCTACGCCGTATTATGGAGTTTATGAAGACCTTGAAGATATGAAATCCCGTTTCAAGGCTTACATTCAGCTGCAAAAAGAAGAAAAGAAAGTAGCGGAAATGCCCCAGGATGAATTGCTTTGGGAAGCAGCCAAAGGTCCGGATGATTTTAAAGGCCCCAAGATGATCAATGCCTATTCGGTTAATAAGCCCGCTGGTTATGCTTCGGATATTGAAGAAGGTAAATTAGATAAGGACGAATTAGGAAAGACCATTCAAACAAGCCTTATTCTTTCCAAAAGCCCTGCCGACAAATCTGGCGATAACTGGGAGCGAAAATTAATAAAAAACTAAATAATTCAACAGGAATTAGGGTATTACAAAAGCGCATAGGGAGAAAGTGTCCTTTGCGCTTTTTGCATTAATATTTGCATGCTTTTCGATAAATAAATCATTTAGATTGTATTTTTGCCTCAAATAACGGATATGAAATTTGTAAGTGAAGATATTATTGACGAAGTCGTTGAATCGATCAACGATGAAGAGGATAGCCTGGAAGCTTTTGTAACGAGCCTTCAGGAACGCCAGCCCGTATTGTTTGGCTATATTTTTTCTGAAAACCTGGAAATTCTCCACCAGGAAGAACGGGAGCTGGTGTTGTTTTTATTGCTCACCATTTTTCTCGCTTCAGAGAAAGTGAACGGAATTTTTGAAACGGTGGAGGTAGAAATTTTTGAAGATGCCGAAGAAAAGAATTGGGAGTTACTTGAAGCAGGCACCAGTGCTCAGTCTTTCAGAGAACGGCTGGACGTGTTTTTTGAAAAGACTTCCCAGGAAGACCTGCTCGCTTTTGTTGAAGATGCCCTCTCTGACAGTGAAGATGGGTTGACGACCAAAGAAGGAAGGGAAGTCGTTTTTGTATTTCTGAAATCAGTCATCGACTGCCTGGAGGCAGTCGGAAAATAGAAACAGGAAAGGCATAATAAAAAAGGGATAATCATCAGCATGACTATCCCTTTTTTATTATGCGGTTGAGGAACGACTATTTTGTATTCTGAATTTTATTGAGCAATAAAGCTGCTTTTCTCATAAAGTCATCGTTATAAACGGTATACTCATTGTAAACCATCAGCAGCCTGGCGGCATCAAAAGCAGCTGTTTTGGGCATAATCTGCCTTGCTGCAATCGGGTGCAACCAGTATTCCAGGTTGTTGGAACGCAAATAGGATTGATCGTAATCAAAGCCTATGACTACGCTGAGTTTATTCAAAGAAAACAGGTATTCTGTTTCTTTATTCAATATCTTTTGAATATCAATGATGTTGTATCGGTCAAATAACACCCCTGATCTTTCACAAAGGAAAATATCGCGACGACCATCAAAAGTGATGATGTCATTGAAACGGTATTTCCGCATATTTTTTTGAAGGAAAGCCTTGATGGCCATTTTGGTCGGGTGAAGATTTTTGAAAGCCATAGTTAACTGTCTTTCATCCAATCTGAATTCTTCTTCATAATTTCTTTTGCGGCGGGTTCTAAGGTTGACCACTTCTTTACCTCTGCCAATGGTATGTCCTAACTCATTTACTTTGGGAAACACATTGACCACTTCAATATTCATATTGTTGTTCCACGTTTCCAGAAAAATTTTGTTGGAGCCCTGCTCAAAGACCAAAAGTGCAATTTCACTTATTGCGTAAAAGTTGGGGTACCCTCCGTAAATGTTGCCATACTTTAGTTCTAAAAATGCAATGTTTTTGTTCACGGTTCAAGGACGTTGTTGGGTTAATGAATTAGTGTTTGGAAGATTAATGGTTTCATAGTAATTACTTCTCAAACCCTGTTGTTACTTTATTCTATTATTTAATTAGTACTACTGCTAACATAGCTATAATTAATACAGCGCAAGTTAGGGATAATAATTTACAGGACATATAATTTAACCTAAGAAATTCGAGAATATTGTGATAGAGACTATCCAATTGGCAGAAAATTCCCATTCTCGTATATCTTTTCCCCGTCGGCCCAAATTTCACCTCCATCCTGCATGCCGGCGATCATATCCCAATGTACGGTGGATTTATTTTTGCCTCCTGTTTGCAGATAGGACTGTCCAACGGCCATGTGAACGGTACCTCCAATCTTTTCGTCAAAAAGGATATTTTTGGTAAACCGGTTGATGTCGTAATTGGTCCCTACGGCCACTTCGCCAAAACGACGGGTGCCTTCAATAGAGAAAATACTGGTCAAAAATTCCTGGCCTCTTTTGGCTTCCCATTTTTCAATATAACCGTCTTTGACCCAAAGGGTGACGCCTTCCACTTCGTGGCCCATGTAAATGGCAGGGTAAGAAAAATGGATCACCCCGTTCATGGAATCCTCTAATGGAGAGGTGTAAATTTCACCGGAAGGCATATTGGTTTGCCCGTCTGAATTGATCCACGTCCTTCCTTTGGTGGAAAAACTTATATCGATGCCGTCGCCTTTGTATCGAATCTGCTCCCGGCTGTTGAGCAGGTCCGTATAACCCTGCTGATTTTTCCGGACATTGAGCCAGCTTTGTACCGGGTCTTCATCGAATAATTTACAGGCGCCAAAAATAAAATTTTCGTATTCTTCAAGCGACATGCCTGCTTCCTGGGCGTTGGCCTGGGTTGGGTATTGGCAGAGGTTCCGTTTCAGATCACGGGTTGCCGTTCTTTCAAAATATTTATGTTGAGAGGCTTTCAGAGCTTCCTGCCTGATCTTTGATTTACCTACATCGGCACCCTGATTTTCCCGAAGGTTGAAGGGAGCCCGGATAAAAAGGTACCCGTCAAATTCATCCATGGCTTTTGTGTATAAAAGCGGCTGGTAATTGAGCTGCATTTCTCCGGCTTCTTCAAGAAAAATACGGTTTTGTTCCCTGAAATCCAACGCTGTTTCCACATGGGCTCCCTGCCTGAGGGCTTCCCGGTAAACTTCGCGGACCAATGGAACCGCAAGTGTAGTGGATTGGATAAAAAGCCGTTCACCTTCCTTGATCTCAAGACAATAATTGACCAGTAGTTGTGCGTATTTTTTTAGGATATTTTCCATGGTATTTATATTTTGAATAACGATTGTTTAAATGTTATTTTCCGTATTGGAAGTCCCCCGGGATCTAAGGGAAATGTGAAATTTAGAATGATAAATTAAAAATGTAAAAGTGTTGATTTTTAGTGATTTACATGATTAAAATTGTCAATTTATTTTTGAACTGTTCCTGAGTATTTATTTCTTTTTATATAAAATTATTTTTCATCAGCAGGCCCTGGTATTGCCTTTAGTAATTCACGACCATTCACCTACCCAAAACCTACCATTTCTGTGCCTGGTAAGGATATCTTACATGGTATTGAGTTTTGATCATTTCTGTCATTTTCTGACGTAGGCCTTCAAGGTTCTCACGCGTAACGGCCGATATCAGAATATTCTGGCAGTCAAATTCATGCTCCAGGTTTTTCTGCAGGTTCTTTTCAATCTCCTCTTTTACCTCCCCTTCAAGATAAGTGTCGTAATTTTTTTCGCGGTACAGGTCTATCTTGTTAAAAACCATCAAAGTCGGTTTGTCCTGCGACTCCAGGTCTTTAAGTGTTTCGTTTACCGTACGGATATGGTCCTCATGATTGGGATGGGCGATATCGACTACATGGATGAGGATATCACTTTCCCGGACTTCATCGAGGGTAGATTTAAAGCTCTCCACGAGGTGGTGAGGCAGCTTTCGGATAAATCCTACCGTGTCAGACACCAGGAAAGGCATGGCTTCCCATACGGCCTTTCTTACAGTAGTATCCAGGGTAGCGAAGAGTTTATTTTCGGCAAAAACATCTGATTTGGTTAGCAGATTCATCAGGGTTGATTTTCCGACATTGGTATACCCGACCAGGGCCACACGGATCAGTTCACCACGATTTTTACGGCGGGTGACGTTTTGCTGATCTATTTTTTCCAGTTTTTTCTTCAGCAAGCTGATCTTGTCCCGGACGATACGGCGGTCGGTTTCGATCTCCTGCTCCCCGGGGCCTCTCATCCCGATCCCTCCTCGCTGGCGTTCAAGGTGGGTCCATAAACCCCGGAGGCGCGGCAGCATGTATTGCATTTGCGCCAGTTCCACCTGGGTTTTAGCCTGTGCTGTTTGTGCTCTGCTGGCGAAGATGTCCAGGATAAGGCTACTGCGGTCGATGATTTTGACTTTTAGAAATTCTTCGAGGATGGACGTTTGTTTTCCCGTCAGGTCATCATCAAAAATGACCATGTTGATTTCTTCATGGCGCTCGATATAATTAAAAATTTCTTCAAGCTTTCCTTTTCCAACGAAGGTGCGCGGGTTGGGACTGTCCACTTTTTGAACGAATCTTTTTACCGAGACTGCCCCTGCCGTCAGCGCCAGGAATTCCAATTCGTCAAGGTAGTCCGTCACCTGTTCTTCCGTTTGGTTCCGCTGGATCAATCCAACCAAAACGGCGTATTCCGTTTCTTTTTTGAGCCCTTTACTTTCTTTTTCTCCTATGTTCCAGTTATGTTCCATTTATTTTAACCTTTAACCTTGTGTCTTTAAATTTTATTTTCTTATCCAGTTTACCGGATTCTGGCGGGTTTTTTCCTGCCATATCTCAAAGTGAAGATCGGGCGATTTAGTTCCCACTTTACCCACACTTTGGCCATTTTTTATCAAATCATTTCTTTTGACGAATATTTGTTCGAGGTTTGAATATACTGAGTAATAATTTCCGTGTTGGATGATGACCGTGTGTTTGTAGCCGGGAATAAATTGTGTTCCTGCCACTTTGCCTTCAAAAATAGCATATACTTCCGCTCCTTTGCTCGTTCTGATGTCGATGCCGTTGTTGGTTATTTTAATGCCTTTGATGGTTGGGTGATCCTGCCGACCGAAATAACCGGTGATGCTACCTGTTTTTACCGGCCAGGGCAGATTTCCTTTGTTTTGGGCAAACGGCCCGGAGAGGTTATCTGCGGCGGAAGATTTGGGGGCATTTATTCCGGTAGAGGTCCTGGCGTCCCTGCGCTTTCGCTCCATTTCTTCCAGGATAACTCTTTCAATGGCATTGTTCAACTGTTCGTGTGACTCTTGTTGTTTTTTGAGGGCGGTAAGCAGGTTCTTCTCATCTCCTTTCAGCTTGGACAGCATACTGTTCATCTGGTTCATTTCTTTGCCTACCGCTTCCTTTTGTTCTCGTGCCAGTTCCAGTAGGGCTGTTTTTTCCTTTCTTTCCTGCTCCAGCAGCTGTATCTTGTTTTCAAGGGTAAGTTGTGTCTGTTCTATCAGGTACGCCTGGTTTTTGCGGAACCTTTCATATTGGCGCATATACTGCCAGCGTTTATAGGCCTGGTTGAAACTCTCAGAGGAGAAAATAAACTGGAGCCCGTTATTGTTTAGTTTCATGCGATAGGCTGCTCTTAACATGGCTGCATAATCCTCTTTCAGGCGAATCTGATCTTCTTTCAACGATTCTATTACAGCGCTAACATCGATGATGGAAGAATCTGTTTTGGCGATTTCCAGGGTAAAATTTTCAATGAGCGACTGCCTGTTTTTTACCTGGGAGCGCAGCGTGATATACTGATCGAATGTAGCCGCCTTATTTTTTTTGGTCTCTTCCAGCTTACCGTTGGTTTCCTGGATTTCGGACAGCAATTTTTTTCGTTTTTCTTCCAGGGTTTGTCTGTTCTGTCCTATGAGCACGGCAGGCAGCAGAGAAAACCCAAAAAAAAGGAGGATCAGTATTACTGTGGCATGTCCGTTTTTTGTTTGACCCGATTTTATTTTCAGACAATAACCGGTCCGTTTTGAACGGAATCGCCGGGAAATAGAACGCATCTTATTTACCGAGGTATTTCCCGGGGACAACAAATTGGAATTCTTGTGGAACATCAATTTCTACCTTTGTGAATTTTATCTGCACGGTGGTATTTTCTTTACCATCCTTCATTTTTATGTTGCGAAGGTAGGGAAAATTAGTCTTGTCGTCCAGCATGGCGTATTCTTCCAGCGACATTTCAAGCATTTTTTCCTTAACTTTTTGTGAAAGGATGACTTTTTCAAGGAGCAGGCTCTTTTTGGCAAAAAAATAATCGATATCAATATCCTGATGTTTCCCGGAAATATGATACCCGCCGGGGATTTTTTCTACTTTAAAATCGCCATTCATTGGCATGAGGGGATTACCGAGGATAAATTGCTGCAAGGCATTAAAATCTCCGGGAAGGTTGTGACGCTCCATATAGTCAAGTCCTTCGGCAATGTAATCATTGTTGATCCGGTCGAGCACGAAAGCCGAGTCCCTGTTGACGAGTATGCGTCCGGCTTCGAGTCCGAGTTTTTTGCCGTTAGCCCAAAAGATGCTGTCTTTTTTCATTTTTATGGTGGAAGAAAACGTCATGGACAGGTCGGGATGGTCGAAGGATACCTTGGCTTTCCCGTTGAACCATTCCGGGATCACCGGATGGGTATTGAGATAGGTGATGAGTTCCGAGGAACTCATTTTCTCAGGAGTTTTGCTCAGGTTACGTGAAGTGTTGCAACTTTGTAAAAAACCAAGCGCCAGGAATAAACCCAGGTAAAATTTAAAACTATTTTTGGTCATTGCAATTCAATTTATCTTTTTCATCGGGATTGATCTCTATTGCCTTGTTAAAGGCTTTTTCGGCTTTTTCGGTTTGTCCCGATTCACAATAAATAATTCCCTGGAGTTTATAAATTTTATATTTTAAAACAAGATCCTTAGCGCTCATCAACAAGGCCTGGTTAAGTGAATTCAGGGCATTGATTTTATTGCCGAGTTCATGGTTGGCAACCCCGCTGAGGTAATAGGTCACTGCTTTGTTGGGGAATAAATCGATGACCTGGTTGGTCGTACTCAGCAGTTTTTTGTATTGCCCCAGTTCGAGGTTTATGTACATTACATTTTCCCATACCATAAAATTGTTTTCAGAAAGGGAAAGGGAGGTTTTGTATTTTTCAAGGGCAGGTTCAAGCCTGTTAGAATGGTACAGTAAATCTCCGGAAGCAGCAAACCCTTTGGCATCCTGTGAATGAACGTTTTCAAGGATGGCCGTCAATTGCAACCCTGCGTCGGCAAGTTCCACATCCGCAGTGTTGGCTACCTTCGTTATGATGGGAATTAGTTTTTCTACCTTGAGATCTATACTGAGATCATCTTTTTCGAAAACAGGTTTCAGCGCCTGAATATAAGTGAGATCTCCTTTGTTTTTTGACTGGCTTCCGGCCAGGGCCATGGTGGCTTCCGCATTGCCGGGGTCTATTTTTAAAATATTCCTGTACACCTCATCTGCCTGGCCGGTTTGTCCCTGGTTTTCATAAAACTGAGCCAGGAAAAAATAGTAATCAGGATTATTGGGAAAAGATTCGATGAGGCGGACGTATTCTTTTTCGGCTTTTTTCTTATCCCCGGAAATTAAAAACAACCGGTGCCTGCGGGTCGCGATTTGTTCATCGTAGCCAAATTTTGACTCCATTTTGTCATACACCTTAATGGCTTTCTGGTATCGGTTCAAAACAGTATTGTACCAGGCGAGATCATAATAATAGTCCTTGGTATAAGGGTTCTTGTCTACGAGCTCTTCACAAAGCGCAAGAGCGCTTTCGTATTGTCCTGTATGGCGATACAGGTCTAAAAGCTCCTGGAAATACCATTCATTATTCTCGCCTGAAGCAACGGCAATTTTCAGCATCTTTTCTGCATTACTATTGTCGCCCCTAATGACATAGAGTTTTCCCAGTTCGTAGGCAATGGCAGGATCCTGACTTTGTAATTCATGAGCCTGCTCCAAAATGGCGATGGCTTTGTCGTAATTTTTTAAAAATTTCTCACGGCTTGCTTCGATCAACATTTTTTCCAGGTTCACTTCTTCCTGGGTATATTGTTGTGCCATGATCCCCTGGCCAATCGAAAAGAGCATAATCACTATCAGGTTTAAAACTCGCATAATCTCAGTTATAGTTCAATCTAATTAACGAACAAAATAGTAAACAGTTGTGACGAAGTTATAAAACAGGTTGGATTACAAGGGTGCTAAATTCGTCGATTCTGTCATCACGGTGCGAAAGTATTGGAAAAAAGGTAAATTTTTGTGTAATTTTGTGGCTTATCCTGCAACTTATTTTGAAAAAAATAAGTTAAAGCCAATAAAAAAATAGCATGCTTTATAACTCACCATTTGAAGAATTTGAAGAAGAAGTCGCTATCGAAGACGAAGTTGCTGATTCGGATCGTGGCCACGATGCGCAATTGGTCGTCTATAATGATGACCACAATACTTTTGACTGGGTGGTAGAGTGTTTTATGGAAGTTTTGGGGCATGACCAGACACAGTCCGAACAACTTTCACTTCTCATCCATTTCAAAGGTAAAGCGACGGTAAAAACTGCCCCCAAAAAGATATTAAAACCCAAAAAAGATGCCCTCATCGACAGAGGATTATCCGCTGTTATCGAAGGGGGAGATGATGACTGATAATTTTTAAGGTGAATTTTTTCATTTATCTTTTGTTGTCTTGCCGCCGAAATTGAATTTTTTTCATGCCTGTTTTTTTACTTAATGAACACAATGTAGCTTTTCCGGATCCTTCCTTTGCCGAAGAATCAGGGCTATTGGCTGTCGGCGGCGATCTTTCGGTGAATCGCCTTTTGCAGGCTTATCGTTCGGGCATATTCCCGTGGTATAACCCGGGGGAAGAAATTTTGTGGTGGTCGCTGGATCCAAGGTTCGTGCTGTTTCCCAATGAATTGAAAGTGTCAAAAAGCATGCGCCCTTATTTAAACCAGGGAAAATTCAACGTCACTTTTGATACTCAATTTAGGCAGGTTATGGTGAATTGCCGGGATCATTATCGCAAACGACAGTACGGAAGCTGGATCAATGATGAGATGGTAGAGGCTTATACCAGGCTGCATGAAATGGGGTATGCTCATTCCGTTGAAGTCTGGAATGAAGAAAAACTGGTAGGCGGCCTCTACGGTCTTTCGATGGGCAAAATTTTCTTCGGAGAATCCATGTTCAGCTTTGAATCCAACGCTTCAAAATTCGGTTTCACCATCCTCGTGAAAAAGCTGGAAGCACGGGGTTTTACCCTAATCGATTGCCAGCAGGAAACCGCTCACCTGGGCAGCCTGGGCGCACGGGCTATCCCACGGGAAGATTTTTTAAAAAAGCTGCGTGCCAATGCCAGAGAGCAAGATTTTTTAGGCAATTGGGGCCAGCTACTTGACTAACCCCCGGTATTACTTTCTCAATCTACGATAAATTTTCCTCTACTCCTTCCTTCCTTTGTTGTCAACTCAAGGAAATAAGTGCCTGGCGAAAGACCTGAAACAGGTACACTTTGGCCGGTTAGAATTTTTTTGAATACCAACTCCCCGGCTACATTATAAACAGCAACCACTGTTCCGTCAGGTATTTTATTTTCTTTAAAAAACAAAATGTCGTGAACTGGGTTGGGGAAAATGGAAAAAGAATTCGCTCCGATGTCTTCTGTGGAAAGGTATTGCTGTAAATCGTAAATATAGGCTACCCCACATTCAATGCCTTCATCACTCTGGTCAAGGGGAGCGCCGCAAATGAGCTGACCAGCAGAAATATCTACGCAAATTCCAAAGTAATCGAGTGCCTCGGGGTGATCAGCGGTAATTTTTGCTGCCTCGCTCCACTGCTCTCCGTTCCGGTGGAACAGGTAAAAAGCTCCGGCATCTGCCCCTTGTTCGTCATTCAGGTGGGCACTGATGGCTACGAAATCTTCATTGCTGGTAATGCAATATCCCATCAGATCCCCGACACCAAGATCATCCGGTACCAACTTACTTTGCTGAATCCATTGACCGTCCACTCTTTTGAAAACATAGGCCGAACCACTGTCCAGTCCGTGTTCGTCTTTGAGGGCTGCGCTTATGGCCACATAATCCCCGGCAATGCTTATACTTCGGCCGAAACGATCCCCCGTGGCACCATCGTCAGGGGTGAGTTTGGCCTCTTCGGTCCAGGTGTTGCCGTTTCTTCTGAAAACGTACACCGAACCGCTCTCCTCTCCGTTATCGTCATCAAGCACTCCACAAATAACCGCGTAATCTTCTGAGATGGCTACGCTTCTTCCGAATTTATCAAAAGCAGCCCCGTCAGAAGGTAATAGTTTGACTTCCTGGATCCACTGCTCATTCTGCCGGACAAAAATGTATGCCGATCCGCTGAAAAAACCGTTATCATCATCACCGAAAGCTCCAATGATCGCACGGTCGCCGTAGATATCTGCCGCCACGCCGAAGTTGTCAAAAGCTTCAGCGTCCAGGGCGAACAGCTTCGATTGTAAGGTCCAATCGTCTCCCGTTCTTTGGTAAATAAATGCAGCGCCGGCATTTTCTCCCATATCGTCATCGTTATAAGAAGTCACCAGCGCATGGTCCCCGTCAAGCTTTAGGATCTTTCCAAACAAATCATCCTCATCGGGCGTATCGGGAAAGAATTTGGCCCGCTGAACCCACCCGTCGGGTTCATGTTTGAAAATGTAAGCGGCCCCACAGGTTTTTTCTTCTACCCGGGCGGCACTTGCCCCGATAAGGGCAAAATCTCCCGAAAGGGAAACAAAAACGCCAAACTCATCCCCGGCGACGCCATCTTCCGGGCAAAGTTTTGGAGCCTGTCCATGAGTAAATACCGTAGAGGATAGGAAAAAGGCGATACTCAAAATCGTCATCAATGAAATTCCGGAAATTTTCATGTTTTTTATTTTTGAATGAAAAAATGCCGGGTGTTCAGTAAAAACAGCCTCTTTTTTGGGTCTTGATTTGAATAATAATATGCTCTTTTTTGTCGTAGGTCTTTATGTGCTGATAAAGGTAAATTTACTCGAAATACATGAAAGAATTGTCATGAATTCATCAAAATTTCAGGAAAGTTATTCTTCATGGCATCCTATTCAAAGACAAAATTTTGAAGCTTGAACAACGGATTATTTTTATCTTGCAGCCTCAAATTTTGACCAATCAAGAACATTTTGCTGTTATTTTAAAAAAACAACCAGAAATCATGACCTTAAAAGAACTCTTTGACCTGATGGCTCAAAACCCTGTTTACCTGCTGTTTTTTTTCATCGTCATTCCAATGACGGCCTTGCTTTCAGGTTTTTTTGGCAAAAACGAAGGGCATCTCAGCCCTTGGAAATATCTGTATTCCACGCTGATCTACCTCATTTGTGTGCCGGGCATTTTTTCTGTTAGCCTAAGCATATACATGTTTTTGTTTGAAAAACGCAGCATCATGGATACGGATATTTATACCCAGATACTGCCTGTTTTCTCCATGATTTTTACATTGTTAATCATCAGGAATAACGTAGATCTGGATGATGTGCCCGGATTTGGGAAACTATCGGCCCTGGTGATGATCATTTCAGCCACCCTGGGACTCATGTGGTTTATCGATCGAACGCATATCATTGTATTCTCCTACCTGAGGTTTGAAATGGTATTGCTCATTTTTGCCATTTTGTTGATCCTCATCCGTTTTGGGTGGTACAGAATTTTCAGCGCTGGCAAAAGCAAGACATGAACATTTTTTTGAGCAATGCTTAATCACTAGGCTTTTACTTTTTATATGAATCATGTGGAGAGGCGGAATTTTGGGGATAATGGAAAAACTTTCCATAAGAAACCGTAGCTCGCATACCTAACCAAAATAAAACCACCTTTTATGGATTATTTTCAAGAATCCCTCAACCTGCACAAAAGGCTGAGAGGAAAAATCAGAATCGGCCTCAAAATGGATGTACGGACCAAAGAAGATTTGTCTTTGGTCTATTCCCCGGGAGTGGCTGAACCTTGTCGTGAAATCTTCAGGAACCCCGAATCCGTTTGGGATTACACCATTAAGGGCAATATGGTAGCTATCGTTACCGATGGTTCTGCAGTTCTGGGCCTGGGCAATATTGGAGCCCATGCTTCCATTCCCGTGATGGAAGGAAAAGCCATGCTCTTCAGACGATTTGCAGGGATCAATGCCTTCCCCATTTGTATCGATTCGCAGGATGCGGATAAGATCGTGGAGACGGTAAAACTGATTGCGCCCGTTTTTGGAGGCATTAACCTGGAAGATATTGCCGCACCCCGAAGTTTTGAGGTGGAACGCAGGTTGCAGGACATAGGTATTCCTGTTTTTCACGATGATCAGCATGGTACGGCTGTGGTCGTTTTGGCGGCTCTGCTCAATGCAGTTAAGGTAGTAGGCAAGAATATCTTCGATCTCAAGGTAGTGATCAATGGTGCCGGTGCTGCCGGTATTGCGATTGCCAAACTGCTCTTGTGCGAAGACACTTACACGGAAAGCGATGCCTGTATCTCCGTGAAACAGGTCATCCTGTGTGATTCCAAGGGGATTATCCACAGCGAGCGTACCGACTTGAACGGATCGAAAAAAGAGGCGCTCAGGTATTCCAACCCAATGGATGTAAAAGGGGATGTTCGTGAGGCAATCAAAGGGGCTGATGTATTTATCGGGGTAAGCCAGGGAGACCTGCTGAATCGTGATGATATCAGTACGATGGCCAGCGACTCCATCATTTTTGCGCTTGCCAATCCGATCCCTGAAATTATGCCGGAAGAAGCCTATGCCGGTGGGGCCGCCATTGTGGGCACAGGAAGAAGCGATCTGCCCAACCAGGTCAATAATGTACTCGGTTTTCCAGGCATTTTCCGGGGGGCGCTCGATGCACGGGCCAAAACGATCAACTCTTCCATGAAACTGGCCGCAGCCTTCGCTATTGCCGATTACCTTAAAAACCCGACACGCGAACAGGTCATTGCAGCTACCCTGGATGAACATGTAGCCTGGAAAGTGGCCAAAGCGGTGAAAGAAGCGGCCATCAAGAGCGGGGCTTAATTAGTGGAAAATAAAAAATAGTATTCTTACTACTTAAACAACGTTTCAGAACAATTATTAGGGTAGGTTGTTTCGTTTTGTAAATGATTTCCACCTTTGTTTTTATTTTCGGCACAATAATTGAATACACTCAGTGAGGAATATTATTTTTTAAGGATAAAAATTTGAGTCATTTATCCGGAACTGTTTCGGGCACCTTGTATGGGCTATCGGACCCTTTCCGGCTATTCACCTACTTATGAACAAATCAGTTATGATGAGGAATAAAATGCTAAAAATAGCAGCCGTGCTGTTGATTTTTGTGTCCGGTATGGCCACTACTGTGCTCACTGAAAAAAACCGGCACTTTGAAATACTGAAAAACATCGAAATATTTGCCAACGTTTATCGCGAGGTGAATACGAACTATGTCGATGAGATAGACCCCGGGCAATTTATGCGAACGGGAATTGATGCCATGGTCGGCTCGCTTGATCCTTTCACCAATTACATTTCCGAATCGGATATCGAAGGCTACCGTTTTATGACGGAAGGCAAATATCATGGCATCGGGGCGGTGAGTGAGGTGCATGGAGATTACGTTACCATTACATCGCTCTACAAAGACCAGCCCGCGGATAAGGCAGGCCTGAAAGTCGGCGACCAGATAGTGGCTGTGGATGGGGAAAGTGCCAAAGGAAAATCGATGGATGATTTTAACCTCATTATAAAAGGGTTTCCGGGGACTTCGGTAAAATTGACCATAAAACGCCCTGGTACGCCTAAAAATTTTGATATCAACCTGGTCAGGGGTGAGGTTAACGTGGAAAATGTACCTTATTATGGCATGGTCACCAAGGACATAGGTTATATTGCCCTGACGGTATTTACCCAGGATGCAGGGCGCAACATTGCCAATGCGTATAAAGAACTTAAAGAAAAAAATCCGGAAATGCAGGGACTTATCCTGGACCTTAGAGGCAATGGAGGGGGGTTGTTGCGTGAAGCCGTAAACATCTGTAACATTTTTATCCCTAAAGACGAGCTCGTCGTGTCCACCCGGGGAAAAGTCAAAGACTGGGATCGCAGTTTTAAAACCACAGGCGATCCGGTCGATCTCAAAATTCCCCTAACGATCCTGATCAATAAAAATTCCGCTTCCGCTTCGGAGATCGTCAGTGGGGTCATGCAGGATTATGACCGCGGAGTATTGCTCGGACAACGTTCTTATGGAAAGGGACTGGTTCAGAATACAATGGATGTAGGGTATAATTCCAAAGTGAAAATTACCACAGCAAAATACTACATCCCAAGCCAGCGCTGCATACAGAGCGTGGAATACAAAGACGGAGAACCCGTACAAATAGCCGACGAGCTCAGAGCTAAATTCGCTACAAAAAACGGGCGTGTAGTCCTCGATGGAGGTGGGGTGAAACCGGACGTATTTATCGAAGGACCAACAAAAGGCGTCCTAAAAGGACTGGTGGATGAAAAGCTGATCTTCGATTTTGTGACGGAGTATGTTCTGAAGATCGATAGCATCGAAACCATAGAAGATTACCATTTTACCGGCTTTGATCAATTTGTAAGCTTCCTTGAGGCCAAAGATTATAAATTTGACCTGGACAGTGAGAAGCTTCTTAAAAAACTCGGCGAAAAGGCGAAAGAGGACGGATTTTCTCTCAACGGAGAATTGACAGCGCTTGAAAATAAGATGCGTACTTCTAAAAAAGAAGAGGTGATGAAATACAAAGAGGATATCATCGCCATGATCGAAAAAGAAATCGCTACCCGTTTTTACTATCAGGAAGGGGAGATCAAAATGGGACTCCGCAATGATAAGGAGGTTAAAGAGGCCGTCGCCCTGCTGAAAGACCTCGACCGATACAATAAGTTATTGGGAAAATAATTTTCAAGGAAGGTTTTTCGAAAAGACGGGGCATTCGGGTTGATTCCGGGTGCCCCGTTTTATAAAATTCTCTATATTTACCGGATGAACAGGTTCTTCAACTATTTTCTTTTTCTGATCCTCATTATCCCGGGGGCATTGTGCGCCCAGGGGCCTACGGAGGAGTACAACCATTCCGAGGTTTCGGAAAAGGATCTGGGCTATGAACGGTGGAAGCAGCTGACCAAGGATGTTCATTACGACGTAGATGAGTTGAAGCAAAAGAAGAAAGAAGCCAAAGAACCTGACTTTGATCGAGATGCTAAGGTTGCCCCCCCGGCGTCATGGGACTTTGGAGCATGGTCTGCACCGGCCAAGGTGATTCTTATCTTGTTTTTTGGGGGGCTCATCGCCCTGATCATTTACCAGGTGGTCAAAAACCAGGACAAAAAAGTTGGCAAAATACCGGTGCCGTCTGATGAGGAAATCATCGAAAAAATCGAGGAGGATATCCAGCGTTCTGATATAGATTCCTACCTTGAACGAGCCATCGCCGAAGGGAACTATTCCCTGGCCATTCGATTGCATTACCTCAATATCCTGAAGGCGCTCTCCCTGTCCGGGATCATCAAATGGAAAAAAGACAAGACCAACCGTACCTATCTCTACGAGATGAAGGAAAAAGAGATGAAGAGTGATTTCCGGGAACTGACCAATATTTTCGAGCGCGTGTGGTATGGGAATGTCATTTTGGAACAGTGGGAATTTGAGTCGGTGGCTCCCGTTTTTGAAATATTTTCGGATAAGATCAAAAACGGTGCCTCATGAAAAAAAACAACCTCCTGTTTTACATTATTGGAACGGTGATTCTGGTGCTGCTTTTATTTTATTTTTTTGGATCAAAAAAGCGCTATAACTGGCAGGAGCATTATCAGCAGAAAGGCAACGATCCTTACGGAACGAGGATCATTACCGAATTGCTTAAGGCTACGGACAGGGAATTTATCGTCATCCAGGACAGCCTTTCTGTAGCATTGCCGGAAGCTCCCGAAGAATTATCCAATTACGTTTTTATTGGCCAGAGCATGTATATGTCGGATAGCGATGTCAGTCGGTTGATCGATTTTACCGTAAATGGAAACGATGTTTTCTTGTTTTGCAATTACATTCCTCACAACCTCATGTTTTACCTGTACGATGGGGAGTGCGAACCCAGTCTTTGGGATGATTTTTCGAGCATGACGGATACCGCGGTAGCGCTTAATCTTACCCATCCCAATTTATTTGCCGATCAGCAAAGCAAATATGTTTACCTGTCCCGTTACGGTTCAGGGCCTTACAACTGGCGCTATTTTTACGACGATTATTTTTGCGATGCCGAAGGCGCTTTTGCCGAACTAGGCCGTATAGACGATAACTATATCAATTTTGCCCGCGTGAAATACGGCGAGGGCTATTTTTATCTTCATACC